>URXI01000099.1 GCA_900551775.1 uncultured Eubacterium sp.
CCTAGCCAGCTAAAGCTGGGGCGAAACGGCAACACTTCGAAATGGAGGCGGAAGCTGATGACATTGGAAGAAAAAATCAAGATGAAAGCGGATGGTCTTAATCTCCAGGTTATTTCCAAATATACCGAACTGTCCACTGATGAGATAGAAAAATTATAGCTTGAAAAATCATATGTACACGAAGCAAAAGGGCTGTCGCACATTAACGTAAACCGGAAATGACCGTTTTAGTGCGACCGCCCTTTATTTGCCATCAAAGCCCCTTCTGTATGGTTCTCTGAATGATATTGTCCTGAATTTCTTTGCCCAGCTCTACGAAGTACGCCGAATAGCCGGCTACGCGTACAATGATGTTCTTGTATTTCTCCGGCTCTTTCTGTGCCGCCAGGAGGGTCTCATCGTCCAAGACGTTGATCTGGATATGGTATCCCCCCTGTGCAAAGTGAGCGCGGAATACGCTTTCTATGATATCCAGCCCCTTTTCTCCGGCAGCGATGGTCGGATCGAACCTTTGATTGAGCAGCATGCCGCTCTGCGGTATCTGTTCGTCGCAGGCGGCAAGAGAATTTACAACTGCCGTCGGCCCGTTGACATCCATTCCAATCATCGGGGAGGCGTTGTCCGCAAGAGGACTGTACGCCAGCCTGCCGTCAGGCATCGCGCCGACGTTCTTGCCCATTTCCACGTTATAGACCACGGTAGCATGCAGGCTGGTCCACTGGCCGCCGTGGGCATCCTTGAACCGTTTCATGGATCTGTCGATTCTATCCACGAACCATTCCCCATATTTGTCAGCCTGCTCTATATTATTGCCATATTTCGGCGCCTTGTTGATCAAAAGCTGGCGCATATTCTCTTTCCCCTCAAAATTCGTATCCAGCAATTGCAGCAGCTCGTCCATGCTGAGATAACCCTTGTTGAATACGCACTCTTCCATGGCAGCGAAAGAATCGATCAGATTCGCCATGCTTGCGATGGAGACGGTGGTGTAGTGATGGTCTGAACCCTTCTGTTGGAGCATCTTGCCCTTTTCGATGCAGCCCCTGGAGAAACAGGAAGCCGTAATCGTAGGCAGTGTAAAGGCATGGCCGCCCAAAGTCGCATTGGCAAGTTTGATCATCTTCTCCATGAAGAAATCCAGCTGCGCTTCGAAAGCTTCCATCACGTCCCCGATACAGGTAAACTTTCGCGGATCCCCGGTTTTGATGCCCAGCTGCTTCTTCGTAAGTGGATCGTAGCCGTTGTGCAAGGTGATTTCCAGTATCTTATTGACATTGAAATTGCTGGAGTTCGTCTGAAAATCTGTGATCCCTAAAACCACCGGTTCGATGCAGCCACAGATGCCCCAGTTGCGCGCCTCTTTGAGGGTAAAGCCCAGGCTGAGCAGGTAGGTGATCGCCGCAGTATCGTTATAGAACGCCGGATGGCCGCCGGAATCTCTCGCTGCCTGAATCGCCAGGCGGAAGGTCTCCTCGTTGACCCCTGGATGAAACCGGAAGGAAATACAAGGTTCGTCAGTCTGCAGGTCAAGCAGGCAGCGAAGAAATACATTGGTCAGCTCGTTGCAGGCATCTCTTCCGTTCTCTTTCACGCCGCCCAGCATGACGTGCATCCACAGCGGGCAGCCCGGGACTGCGATGGATTCTTTGTACTGACGGATGTTCCACAGCTCGGCAATCTTCAGCTTGAACTCGTGGATGACTTCCTGGAAATAGCCCTCGTCCTTCCCCTCTGCGGTTTCTTTTTCAAAGAACGGATACATGTACTGGTCAAAACGGCCCAGGCAGTGGTCTCCTCCCGCCGCTTCCAGCACGATGGCAAGATGGGTGAACCATACCAGCTGCGCCGCTTGCAGGAAGGTTTTCGGGGCAAATTCCGGCACCGTCCTGCAGTTTTCCGCCATAGTCAAAAGCTCCTGCCTGCGGGCTGCGTCTGTACATTCTGCTGCCTGCAATTCCGCCAAGTCAGCATAACGATGGGCAAAATGGATAATTCCTTCCATGACGATAATCATGGCTTCCCAGTTGATCCTCTGCTCCATATCATAGACGTCCTTGCAGACAAAGGAAGCCAGGTTTTCTTTGCATTCGTCAATATAGCGGCGGTATCCGTATTTGATCAGGTTATCGTAGTCCGGCGTGTGGTTCATGGTGGACTGATTGGAAACGCCGTGGGTAAAGACCAGTGCGTCTATCATATCCTTCACATCATCGTCTTCCAGTTTTGCGGCAAAGTCTCCAAAGGTGTTCCCATGCCACTTCTCGACAATCTCTCTGAGCTCCTCTTTTTCTTCTTCGTTTCTGAAGTGTAGGCGGTCGGAGACTCTCTGATCCAGCGTTTCAAAGTCGTCGTATAACCACTTGGTCACATCCGGATGCAGTGGCACTGCCTGAATGCGGTCTCCCGCATGGCCTGCGATCTGTGAATCCGGGTCGATAAAAATCCTCTTGTTTTCTAAGAAATAACGGAAAGCCTTTGCCCTTCTCAAGATATAGTTGTCCATCGAAGGCCGGCTGTAGAACTCTGTGATCAGCCTGGCCCGGTCCAGATCAATGGTCGGATCGGTGTTTCGAACCTTGTCATTTAATCTGATAATTCTCTGCGTTAACATTAGATACCCTCCTTTTTGTTATCTTTCATAAAAAAGCTATATTTCCCATGTTTATTTAAAACAGCATTTGCGATTCTGGTAAGCTCTAGCATTTTTTCGTCTGTCGGCGGCTGGACGCCTTTCAGATCGTAGGTCTTCCCCAGAGCCGCATACTTGGATTCTCCAAAATTATGGTACCGCAGCAGCTCATATTCTGTCACGGTATCCAGACCGCTGACGAATTCTGCAATACCCTTCATATTTTCCTCTGTATCTGTATAGCCCGGTACGATGGGCGTCCTGATCGTCAGGGGGACGCCGTATTCTGAGATGCGCCTAATATTATCCAGTATCGGCTGGTTGCTCCTGCCCGTGACTTCCTCGTGTTTCTGCGGATCGATGATTTTGATGTCCATGAACATCGAATTTATGTAGGGCAGCGCCTCCTTAAAACTGTCGAAGGGACTATATCCGCAGCTTTCAATGCACACGTCGATGCGGTTTTCTCTGCACTTTTTCGCAATCTGCTCCAGATAAGTGCCGTAGGTCAGCGGCTCGCCGCCGGAAAAAGTCACGCCGCCCCCTTTGATGTCATAAAAAATCTTGTCCTTGTTGATTTCCTCAAATAGCTCGTCGATGGTATATTCTCTTCCTACCAGCTTTTTCGCCTCTGCGTAGCAGATGTCCGTGCATTCTGTACACTCGTCCAGACAAAATGATCTATCGATGCGCCCGTCTTCCCCAATCGCCTGCCCGGGGCAGCGCTCCATACAAAGGCCGCAGCCGATGCATTTTGACGGGTACTCCGAATACACGATCTCGTGGTGGTAAGACTGGGATTCGGGATTGGCACACCACGGACACCGCAGGGGGCACCCCTTAAAGAACACCAGGGTGCGGATGCCGCAGCCATCGTGAATAGAACATTTTTGAACATTAAATATCATAGGTATGTCTCCTTCTGTCTTGATTGCCGTTTCGCTACCCCAGATACATACCGCCATTTGCATGAATGACCTGACCCGTAATGTAGCTTGCCTTTTCAGAGGCCAGGAATACGATAGTGGCTGCGATCTCCTCCGGCTGGCCGATATGCCCCACAGGCAGTTTTTCCAGATAGCTTTCCCTTCCGTCTGCAATTCTCTCTCTTGTCATTTCGGTCTCAGTAATGCCTGGCGCTACGCAGTTGAGCCTGACGCCAGAAGGTCCCAGTTCGCGGGCAAGAGTCCTGATCAAACCGACCACCGCCGCCTTGCTTGCGCTGTAATGGCTGTATCCCGGGCAGCCGTAAAATGCATCCTGCGATACCACGCTTACCACGGTGCCTTTTGCCTTGATGATATACGGAATTGCAGCGTGCATCACATTGTAGACCCCGTTCAGGTCGATAGAGATGGTCCGCTGCCACTGGTCCGGCGTCATGTCCACGAAAAAAGCCTCCTCAAAAATCGCAGCGCAGTGTACCAGGATATCAATTCCCCCGGCTTCTGCTGCCAGGGCGTCGATGGCCTGTTTTGACATATTGTAGTCAGCAATGTCCATCGTCGCGATATAGGATTGGCCGCCCAGCTGCTGCACTTGTTCCGCCATTTCCAAAAGCGGCGTCTGTCTGCGCCCTGCTCCCAGGATCACAGCCCCTTCTTTTGCCATCTCTATGGCAGTCTGCCTGCCGATTCCCCGGCCCGCGCCGGTAATCAGGACTTTTTTGTTTTCTAACAGCATCTTAGTTCCTCCTTCTGAAAGAGAACAAGAGGCGGCGGCGGACCGTCTCTTATTTTCTACTTAATATTCTTTATACGGTTGCCTGCACCGTTCTTTCAATGATATTTTCCTGAATGCTCTTCTCTAAATCTACGAAAAATGCAGAGTATCCTGCTACGCGAACCAACAGATTCCTGTAGTTCTCCGGATGTTCCTGAGCATCGCGCAAAGTTTCATTATCTACCACATTGATCTGAAGATGCTCTCCTTCGTTTCCAAAATGCGCGCGGAGAACGGTTTCCAAAACGTCTATACCTTTCTCCCCTTTAACGATGTGTGGATCAAACCTCTGATTCAGCAGATAGCCTCCCTGAGCATTGCATCGTTTTCCAGAGTTGACCGATTTTACAACGGCTGTCGGTCCACAGACATCCATGCCGATCATCGGAGACGCATTGTCGGCTACAGGTGTAAAGGCCTTGCGTCCATCAGGAGTTGCCCCGATGATTTTACCTAACACCATATTGTAAGACTGCGTTGCGAAGACGATATCAAACTCGCCTCCACGGGCATCACGATATTTCTTTGCTTCATCGTTAATGGACTTCGCGACAAATTCTGTAAATTTATCTACTTGCTCTATATCGTTACCGTATTTCGGCGCCCTGTTTATGAGCATTTGCCGCAACTCTTCTTTGCCCTCGAAATTTGTTTCCAGCAGGTCCATTAACTCACTCATTGTCAGATATTTTTTGTTAAATACGCATTCTTCAATTGCCGCCAGAGAATCGACCAGGTTAGCTAGTCCAGTTACTCCAAATGCACCCCAGCGGTGAGGGCATCCTGCCTGCTGCATGACTCTTCCATTGTCAATACACCCCTCTACAAAGCAGGAACCGGTAATCGTCGGACATGCATACGCATGGCAAGACACCACTTTATCAAACATCCTCACAAACATCTTTACAAAGTATTCCTGCTGAACCAGGTAAGATTTTTTCAGTTCCTCCAGCGAAGTAAAGGTTCTTGCATCGCCCGTATGTGGTCCTATCTGCTTCCCGGTGACGGGATCCTTCCCATCATTTAATGCCAGTTCAAATACCTTGAGTGTGTTGAAAAAACCTGTGTTGGATTGATAGTCTGATTTTCCTGCAACGATTGCTTCGGTACATCCGACAAGGCTGTAATCTCTAGCTTCTTCCAAACTAAATCCAAGTTCTTGAAGGCTGAGTACGTTGGCCCCATCGTTGAAAAATGCCGGGTGGCTGTCACCGTTTAAAGCGACCTTCATCGCAAGCCTAAAGGTTTCTTCATCTACATTTTCGTGAAATCGGAAAGAAATGCACGGTTCCTTTGTCTGCAAATCTTCCATGCCTCGCAAAATGAGTCTTGTCAAATCATTGCAGGCATCTGTGCCATTAGGTTTTATTCCGCCGAGAACAATATGCATATAAAGTGCACATCCTGGATAAGCTTCTGCTTCACCCGCACTTCTCAAGTACCACATTTCCTCGAATCTCAGCTTGAATTCATGGAGCAAATCTGTCAGATATTCTTCAGATTGCCCTTCTGCTAACGCTTTTTCATAAAATGGATACAAGTATTGATCGAGGCGTCCGATTGGATGGTGATAGCCATTGTTCTCTATCATGATCGCACAATGCGTGATGAGTATTAGCTGCAAGACTTGCTGGAATGTTTGAGGCGGATTTTCAGGAACAACTCTGCAATCCTCTGCGATCGTCAGAAGCTCTGTTTTCCTCATTTCATCTTTACATGCACCTGCCATTTTCTCTGCCAAGTCTGCATATCTATGAGCAAAATCGATAATTGCTTCCATTGTGACGATCATTGCTTCCCATGTGTATTTTTGGTTCATTTTTTCTAGAGTCATTTCTTCTTGTGCCAGGGATTCTAGATTTTCCTTGCACTCATCGATATAGTAACGGTATCCTACCTTCACAATCTCAGGGTAATCAGGATTCATACACATAGTTGACTGCTTTGATACGCCTTTCGTCATAACGCCTACTTCTAAAGCGTCCAATTCCTCTTTAGAATATTGCGACGCTGTCAAATCCTCAAAAGTCTGTCCTTCCCATTCCTGCAAAATAGCAGCCAGTTCTTCTTTTTCTTCAGGTGATACAAATTGAAAATTGTCAAACTCGCGCTGATCAAGAATGTCCCATTCATCTCTAAGCCAGCCAGACATTTCTGGAAAGATGTTTACAGCCCTTAACCGAGAAGTTGTATGCCCGGCTAAAAGCCAGTCATCATCTATGAAGATTTCTTTATTTTCAAGCACATATTTAAAAAGCTTTGCCCTGTTGAGCAATAAAGGCTCAACAGATGGTTTTCTGCAAAACTCAGTTACTAGTCTTGCACGGTCTAAGCAGACGGTAGGCACAGTATCGCGTGCTTTGTCCACCAACCGATTAATTCTCTCAGATACCATCTCAAATCCTCCGTTTCTACCTCAATCATCAGAAAGGGGAACACATGTCTGCAACCATATCTTTCATCAAATCATTCAGTGTGAGAAAATGATCATCAGTCCATGTGCTCCCTGTTTACTGCAACAAGCCAGGCTTAGGCTTTCTTACTCTTCCTGTCTGATTGTAAAACCTTAATTAAACCGTAGACGAAACCGCCGACGAAGAAGCCATAACTCAAAATAGCCATAATAATCGCATCAATACTCATCTTTTACCTCCTTACTGTGCATCGTAATGTTCAGGCGGAATTTCAGGGAATGTCTCCCCATTAAAATACTTGTTTTTGATTCTATTAGCAACTTTATCGTTAAACAAAATCGTAACGAGTATGATCAGACCACCCTGTAAAATAAGAGCCCCTACAGTAGCACTTCCGAAAAAGTCAAATGCGTCTGCAGGATCTGCAGCAATAGACTGGTAAATCCACCCACCCAGTACGAAGAGGGTAAGCAGCGGTGCAATTACTGTTATTGTCAGTTCGTACCAACGTCCAATTGGGAACTCATCATAAGGCGTATTCAGGAATCTCTCTCTAAATTTCTTGGCACCGAACCTCCATACAGCGTAACAGACAAATAATGCGCCGAATACAAGCAGCGTGCCTGATACCCAGTCTGCTCTTCCCATGACATCCATGCTCCAAGTAGATGGTATGCCGATGATGCAGGTGACGACTCCGGTGTACCATACCGCCTTCTTCTTGGAAATACCCAGCTCTTGTATTGCCAATGAAACAACTGCAATGTGACCGAAGTTAGAGGTTAATACTGCCATGAATAGCGCCATGAAGAAGCAGATGCCAAGGACATATCCGCCATCCATCGTCGCAAATAGATTTGGAAGTGCGATGAAGCACAATCCATTGCTTCCAGAAGCCATAACCTCATATGCAGCTTGCGAACCGATGGTAGCAAACAGAGAGCAGCAGATGGCTGTCGATGCGATGATTGCGACTGCTGTATCTGATAGCCCCTGTGTGACCGTCGTAAGGGTAATATCAGATTTTGGCTGTGTGTAAACAGCATAAGAAAGAATTAATCCAAATCCAGGTCCCATGGACCAAGCTGTCTGTGCCAAGGCTTCGAGCCAAGTATTTGCCTTTAACAAATAGGACCCATCAATGTGGAACAAATATTGTAAGCCTTCTGTTGCCCCGGGTAGTGTTACTGATTTTACAGCAATAATGATTGTGCACACAGCTAAAATTGGGATCATGAACTTCATACTTTTTTCAATTCCGCCGCTGATACCTTTAGATACCACGTAGCAGCAGAACAGTAGGATGAGAAAGAAGAACACCATGGTGATTGGATCTTTTTCCGCTGTCTGGTTAAATAAAGCCATTGTATCTGTGCCAGAAAAGCTGTTTCTTACCGCATAAATCAGGTATCTTAATACCCATGCGCAAACTGTTGTAAATGTTGACATAATCATAATAACGATAAAGGTCATAAACATACCCATCCAGGTGCATTTCTTGCTGACAAAGTCTTTGAAAGCGCCTGGCAATCCATGTCTTGTAGATCTGCCAATCGCATGTTCTGACCACATGATAGGGATCGCAAAGCAGAAGAAAATCACTGCATAAGCGATTAAGAAAGCTCCGCCTCCGTTTAGTGTCACAACTCTCGGGAATCGCCAGAAGTTTCCTGCACCGATGGCTGCGCCGATTAAGGTCAGCAAAAGTCCAATACGGCTGCTAAAACCTTGTCCCTTTTTAACTTTTGTTTCCATTACTCCTCCTATCTCCTTCCATACTAAAATAAAACCGACAACATAATCAGATGTCTCCACCAAATCGTGCATACATGCGGTCTCTCCCATGTCATGTCCTTTCTACATATGCGTAATCTGCGCAAATTACTTTTTCATAGCTAATGGTTCTATGTTGATGAAAGACAATTATATATTTCGCAATTTATGTGCCAAAAAAATCACATATTCTCCGTGATATTTTCCAAAAAACAGACCGTCTACACCCATTACCTCTACATACTTCTTTGATTTAAAGTAACAAACTGTTTTTAAAATCGTCCATGTGAGTAATAAATGATACACTTTTCGGACTCAAAATGTTCATTCACTGAAAATCCTATCTTGTGTGTATTTTGTTACACACGAATTCCTTCATTATGGGTAATTTTTTTCACATTTCCCTCAAAACATCTTTTACAAAATCTACGCTGGTATTTGTATCTGCCGCCAGAAACTCCAGGTCTTCCTGGGTAGGCCTGTTGCCATTTGCGCGCAGTGCTGCCCTCTCGATCATCTTCTTCCGCATGTGGTCCAGGTCTGCGTCTTTGCACCGAAGCATGCTGAGATCATCTGGCAGGATGATATTTTTACCCGGAACATCCTCTGCAGAAGGATCTCCAAATCTAATTTCGATCCCGTTTTCCCGGGCAAAGGACAGCTGCGGCTGGATATGCTTGCCCGCGCCGGTGTACTCCGTTTCCGTCACGACCACGATTTCGTCCTCTGGCAGAGTCTGTGCCAGAGAGAAGGCACAGGCCAGCGCGGTGTTGCCCGCCGGTCCTCTTTCTATGCCTTCGAGAATTGCGAGCATCTCGGTCATATACATGACCTCTCCCTGTGTGATGGTAACATAGCGATCCATGTACCGCAGCGGCCGGGCGGCGCTCCTCGGGATATCTCCGCTATCAGGATTCATCGCATGAGGAATGCCAAATCCCGTATGGCCTGTCGTGCAGGATTTCCTGTTAAACTGAACATCCGATGCCATGTGAAGCCCCGTCAAATCAATGGAGGCGCCGATGATCTCTGTAGACTTGCAGCCGCATTTCTCAAGACCCCTCGCAGTTCCTGTTACCATACCGCCGCCTGCATAGGTGCACACTGCCATGGCAGGTTCCTTCCCATAACGTTCCAACACCTCTCTGCCGATCTCATAACCAATGGTTTCCACACCTGCCATGCCCAATGGAGAATAAAGCGAAGCGTTGAAATATCCGGTGTCCTCCATGAGGGAAAGATGCTCATAGAAAAGCTCCGGACCGACGGTCAGCTGCAGAACCTCCGCCCCCAGCGCCTCGCATTTTCTCGCCTTTTCTATGATCTCCGGCTGGCCCACGCCTTTGGAGTCATAACATTCCTGGACGATGATGGCTTTTAGGTCCCGCATGGCGGCCTGGGATGCGACTGCCGCCCCGTAGTTTCCGGAGGTTGCGGCGATGACGCCCTCATAACCCAGCTTTTTCGCCTGCGCGACGGCGATGGAAGCCCGCCTGTCCTTGAAAGAGCCGGACGGATTGGCGGCCTCGTCCTTTATGAGGATTCTGGCTCCGTAACCAGGCTTAGCGTACCTTCTGGCAAAGGCGGTGATATTTCTGAGCTCCAGCAAAGGCGTCCCCCCTACGCCTGTTTCATTCTGCATCGCGATGACTTCCTGCAGATCATATCCCGCCGCGGCCATCAGCCTTTCGTAATCAAATGCGATAGAACCGCTTTCAAACTGACTGTAATCCAGTCCCAGGGCCTTTTTCATGATTTCCTCTGCTCTTGCCATGACAGCATGATACTCTTTTGATACAGACATTATCTTTCACCTCCCGCCATGATTTTCCTAAGCCGATTGTCAATTTCGATGATTTCCGGAACGAAGTCCCCATAACTGTGGGTGTAGTGAGGCTTTTCTTCCAAAAGCACGCCGCTCTCCACTCTTCCGACGGCAGTTTCAACATGGACCACATCGCCACATTCCGCACGATCCTCAATCAAAGATCCCTTGACCCACATTTCCAGATCGCACCTCTTCGTGTCCTCTGGGATTTTTGCTGTCCGCTCTTCTGCTTTTAACACGATACTGTGTATGCGGACCCAATCTCCTTTTTTTGCCATTTGAAATTCTCCTTTTCTTTTGTCTTAATTGCTTTTTATAATGTAAAGCAAACTTCATGCCATTGCAGAGAGCAATCTTGGCACAGAACTTGCGCTATATTTTTTATAATTACGATACAGGAAAAGGAGGTTTTTAGCATGAAAACAAAAAAAGTTTTTACAACGATTGAAACCCATACACTGGGCCAGCCTACACGCAATATCGTGGGAGGATTCCCCTGCGTGCCCGGCAAGACGATGGCAGAAAAATTCATTTACATGAAGGAAAACGAGGATTGGTTCCGCAGGTTATTATCCTATGAGCCCAGGGGGAACGACTACATGTCCTGCACTTTGATTACAGAGCCCTGTACGCCGGGAACGGACGTAGGCGTACTCTATTTTGAAACCAGCGGCTGGCTGCCGATGTGCGGTCACGACACCATCGGCATTTCTGTCGCCCTGATTGAAACGGGAATGGTAAAGGTAACGGAACCGGTTACGGTGATCAGGCTGGATACCGCCGCAGGGGTCATCACGGTCGAAGCCAAGGTCGAACGCGGCACGGTGCAGGAGGTCTCCTTTACCAACGCGCCCGCTTTTGTGCTCAGAGAAGATCTTACGGTGGAAACGGAGGACTTTGGCGCTTTGACCATGGACGTTTCCTGGGGCGGCAATCTTTACGCCATCCTGCCGGCAGCATCCATCGGCATTCCGATTTGTCCCGAAAACAGTGCAAAGCTGGTGGAAGCCGCCCAGTCCATCGCCAAAGACGTCAACGCGCAGGCTGACTTTCGCCATCCCGATCTGCAGTTTGTGACAGAAGTGACCCACATCGAATTCTATGGGGAGCCAAAGGAGCCCGGCGCCGATATCAAGAACTGCGTCGTCGCGCTGCCGAAGACCGTCGATCGTTCACCTTGCGGCACGGGCACCTCTGCAAAATCCGCTGTATTGTATAACAAAGGGAAATTAAAGGTTGGAGAGAGCTTTGTTCATGAGAGCATCATCGGTTCCTGCTTCACATGCGAAATCGTCGGCGAAACGACAGTGGCGGGCTTTCCTGCCGTCATCCCAAAGGTTACAGGCAACGCCTGCATACAGGGTTTTGCCACCTGGATTCTCGATCCGAAGGACGAATTTCCAGAAGGCTTTCTACTGGGGTAATTTTTAACGATATGAAGACATCAGACAAAGACAATTCCATCATGCGCTTTGAGATAAAGGTGAACAACGACAGAGAGGACAAAACGTTCCAGGACATTCATACCATTGCAAAGATGATCTTCGACTTTTTGGTGCAGGAAAGAGGGCTGCAGGACGAGAACATCACCCTCTGTACCGAAGATGGCTTTATCATCATCGCTGACTCTCAGTCCTCCAGGCTAAAAGAGATCGAGGCCCTGCAAGAGAGCTTCACACGATTTTTTTCGATATTTTATCATAACGAACAGCTGCGTCATTTTATCTTCGACGGACTGGACGCATTGCCCAACTCCCTTTTCATTTATGACGAGAAGCTGCGGCTGCTCTATGCCAACGCCGACACCTGCAGCTATATCCACATCAAAGACAGAGATCTTGAATTGGGAAAACCGATCAATGAAATTCTCGAAGAATGCGGCGTCCAGTTCAGGTCGGTAAAAAAGCCCCACGACTATTTGAAGGTGAACGACGTTATAAAATACGCGAGGCCCGTCATTGACTGGGAGGTCGAAGTGACGAACGTCAAAGATCCCAGTGACCATATGATCGCCTCCAACGATATGTATCCTCTCTTCGACGCCGATGGAAAGGTGAGCGGCGTAGCCGAGATCTCCCGCTCACGAAATACGAGAATCAAGCAGGTCAGGGATACGCTGGGGCTGACTGCCGACTATACCTTTGAAGACATCATGGGTGACAGCAAGCCGATGGCGGACGCGAAGAACCTGGCCATGT
>URXI01000100.1 GCA_900551775.1 uncultured Eubacterium sp.
ACATTTCCACTTGTTGGTTTCCAGCCCTTTGGTAGTGGCGGAAATAAGCGGGTTCGGAGAAGTTCCCAGGGACATGATAACTGTGTCACAGTCAATTACATATTCGGAATCCGGAATTTCCACAGGACGTCTTCTGCCGGAAGCATCAGGTTCGCCCAGTTCCATCACCTGGAGAACTACTTCTTTGACGTGGCCGTTTTCATCCTTCACAACTTCGATAGGGTTGGTAAGGTTCTTGAAGATAACTCCTTCTTCCTCTGCCTCTTCTATCTCCACCATGTCGGCCGGCATCTCGTCTTTGGTTCTTCTGTAGATGTTGTAAACTTCCTCGGCGCCCAGTCTTACTGCTGTTCTGCAAGCGTCCATAGCGGTGTTTCCGCCTCCGACGATGGCAACCTTTCTGCCCATGCCGATTTCTTCGTTTCTGACTACTCTTCTCAGGAAGTCGATACCGCCGATCACGCCTTCTGCATCTTCTCCAGGGCAGCCAACGCCTGTGGAAACCCATGCGCCGATGCCCAGAAGTACGGCATCAAAGTCGTTCTGAATCGTCTCAAACGGCATATCTTCGCCAATCTTTGTGTTTGGTACGATTTCTACACCCATGGAAGCGATGATGTCAATTTCGTCATCGAGGACTTCCTTCGGGAGTCTGTATTCAGGAATGCCGTATCTCAGCATGCCGCCCAGTTTAGGCATTGCATCAAAGATGGTTACGTCATGTCCCTTCTGTCTCAGGAAATAAGCTGCGGAAAGTCCCATCGGGCCGCCGCCGATGATAGCCACTGATTTTCCAGTCGGCTCATCGATTTCCGGAACAAAAGCTTCCTCACTCATCATATCGTAATCAGCTGCGAATCTCTTGAGGGATGCGATGCTGATCGGTTCGTCGATCAAAGCTCTTCTGCAGTTGTCCTCACAAGGGTGCGGACAGACTCTTCCGATGGAAGCTGGAAGTGGAATTTTGTCCTTGATCAGTTCTTGTGCTGCTTCGAACTCTCCGTTGGCGATAAGTCCTACATAACCCTGGCAGTCAGTTCCCGCCGGGCAGTTCAGTGAGCACGGAGCCTTACAGTCACCGTTGTGGTTGGAAATGAGCAGCTCCAGGTTGGTCTTTCTGGATTCAATAACGCGGTCTGTGTTGGTCATGACAACCATGCCGTCAGAAACGGTGGTCGCACATGCCTTACAGAGTTTCGGGTTGCCTTCTACTTCTACAACGCATAGGCCGCATGCGCCGTAGATGGTCGTTCTCTCATCAAAGCAAAGAGTAGGAATGAAAATGTCATTTTCTCTCGCTACTTCCAAGATCGTCTGTCCAGGAAGGCCGAATACTTCTTTGCCGTCTATATTCATTCTGAATTTATTCATTGTATTTCCTCCTCCCTACTTGATCTTAATGGCGCCAAATTTGCAGTTCTCTGCACACTTGCCGCACTTGATACATTTGTCCTGATCGATAACGTGCTTGCCCTTGACTTCGCCAGTGATGGCTTCTACAGGACATCTCTTCGCACAGAGTGTACATCCCTTACATGCGTCGGTGATTTCGTAAGTGATCAGTGCCTTACAGGATTTTGCTGTACATTTATGGTTATAGATATGATCTTCATATTCGTTTCTGAAGTATTTGATCGTCGTCAATACAGGGTTTGGCGCTGTCTGACCCAGACCGCACATTGCGCCGTCTTTGATCTTTGCTGCCAGCTCCTGCAGCAGTTCGATATCGCCGTCTCTGCCTTCGCCGCGAGTGATTCTCTCGAGGATTTCCAGCATTCTCTTGGTACCGATTCTGCAGTAGTTACATTTTCCACAGGACTCTTTCTTCGTAAAGTCGAGGAAGTATCTCGCCATATCTACCATACAGGTATTTTCATCCATGACGATCATACCGCCGGAACCGACGATGGCGCCTGTCTTGTTGATATCTTCATAAGTTACCGGTGTGTCGATCAGGGAAGCCGGAATACATCCGCCAGACGGTCCTCCCATCTGTACTGCCTTGAATTCTTTATCCTGCTTGATACCGCCGCCGATGCCGAAGATGACATCCTTGAGTGGAAGTCCCATAGGTACCTCTACCAGTCCGCCCTTCTTGATCTTTCCTGCCAATGCGAATACCTTGGTGCCCTTGGACTGTTCTGTACCCATGGCACCAAAAGCAGCTCCGCCGTTATCGATGATCCAGGAAACGTTGGCAAATGTTTCTACATTATTAATGTTTGTCGGCTGCTGCCAATAGCCCTTCGCTGCCGGGAATGGAGGTTTCAGTCTCGGCATACCTCTTTCTCCTTCCAGAGAGGCAATCAAAGCAGTCTCTTCGCCGCATACAAATGCGCCTGCACCGGCTTTGATTCTCAGGTCAAAGTCGTATCCGCTGCCAAAGATGTTCTTGCCCAGGAAGCCTTTTTCTCTAGCCTGGTCCATGGCAATCTCTAATCTCTTGATTGCCAGAGGATATTCAGCACGGCAGTAGATGATACCTTCTGTTGCGCCCATGGCAAAGCCGCCAATGATCATGCCTTCAATCAGGGAATGCGGATCTCCTTCTAATACGGATCTGTCCATGAAAGCGCCCGGATCTCCTTCGTCAGCGTTACATACTATGTACTTATTCTTTCCCGGGTTTCCCTTAGCAGCATTCCACTTGAACCAGGTCGGGAATCCGGCGCCGCCTCTGCCTCTGAGGCCGGAAGTCTTGATCTCTGCGATAACTTCGTCCTGTGTCATGGAAGTGACGACTTTCTTGGTCGCTTCGTATCCGCCTACAGCCAGATACTCTTCAATTTTCTCAGGATTGATCAATCCGCAGTGTCTCAGTACGACTCTCTGCTGTTTGCCGATAAACTGCTGATCTTCTTCTGAAATCGCATATTCCTCAACTGGTTTTCCACCCTTCAGGTGTTCTTCTACAATTTTTTCAACTTTATCTGGCTGTACTTTGACATATCTCGTCATTTTTCCGTCGTCTTCATAGACATCGACGATTGGTTCCAGATAACAGGTTCCAACACAGCCTGTAAAGTCGATATCTACATTTACAGCCTGTTTTTTGATCTGCTCTTCAAATGCGGCCTGGGTTTTCTTTGCGCCAGTAGCGATACCACAGCTGCCCTGTCCTATAATTACTTTCATCTTCGCACCTCCTAAGCTCTTTCTCTGATTTCAGCCAGGATCTGCACTACTTTATCTTTTGTTAGATTTCCGTAGGTCTCATCTCCATCGGCACTCTGAACCATCATGACAGGTGCAAGGGAACAGCATCCAAGACATGCAACGTTATTCAGCGTAAATACGCCGTCTTCTGTCGTCTCGCCATCCTGAATACCAAGGTATTCACAGACTGCCTCTTCTATCATTTCTGACCCGTTTACATGACAGGCAGTACCCTGACAAAGCATAATCAGATTCTTGCCAATCGGCTGTAATCTGAATTGGGCGTAGAAAGTGGCCACTCCGTAAATCTTAGCTGGTTTAATTCCTGTAGCTTCTGAAATGTGGTTGATTGTGTCTATAGATAAGTATCCATAGATATCCTGCGCCTTCTGTAAAATCGTAATCAGACTGCCAGGAACTTTTGCGTACTTGTCCAGAACGGGCTGCAGTTCTTTGAACTGATCATTCTGGCATCCGCCACAGCAACATTTTTCACTCATTAATGTTTCCTCCTGCTTGCTATATTTTTCACTCCATAGAAACCATTCCGTCTCCGAAACTTACCTTCCATTATACTTACTTTCGTGAATAAAATCAATTGTTTTGTATAGTTATTTAATTATCAAAGTCAGAGTTTCTCGGCAGATGATTTCCAACAAATGAAAAAAACGGCAGCTTTGCAAAAAGTGCCGATTTTATGGATAAAATACAGTATATTTATCTATTCAGTCAGATGGTTTCGCCCACAAATTTTTTCGGCAATGCCGACAAAGAGTCTGATGCCGTAATAAAGGGATCTTTCATTTATATTCAGGGTAGAACTATGGAGTGTTCCCGTATCCACATTCTCCTGGCTGCAGCCCAGCATGAACATGACTCCGGGTATTTCCTCTTGATAATAGGCAAAGTCCTCTGAACCCATGTGGGGTCTCTCAATCATGAAGATATCCTCTTCTCTGTCCAATACTTCTCTGGCTGACTCCATCGTGATCTTAGTCAATGCCGGATCATTGTTGACAGAGGGGAAGCCTGGAATGAATTCGATTTCACTTCGTCCTCCCAAAGCCTGTGCCGTATGCTGCGCTATTTGATTCATCCGCTCCCGAATTTTTTCTTTGTTGGTCTTTTCGATGCACCTCAGCATCCCTTTCATCTCTACACTGTCTGGAACCACATTGATGGCTTCCCCGCCGCTGATTTGACAAATGGAGAGTGTGGCCACATCAAAAGGATTGACGTTATGACTCAAGATGGAATCCATGGCTGTCACGATATGCGAAGCGATCACAATGGCATTGACTCCAGTCTCCGGCTCCGATGAATGGGCGCCTTTTCCCTGTACGCGGATAATAAATTCGTCATCCGTAGCAGATAGATAGCCTGCTTTGATGCCTATGGCACCAGTTGGAAGTTCTGGAATCATGTGCAGTCCCCAGCAGGATTGCCATATGGCCGTCGTGTCCACAGGCGTGCATAATCCCTGCTTTATCAGATTCATAAGGCAGCCCGGTTTCTTCTAAAATCGGCAAGGCGTCCATATCCGCTCTGAAAGCGATGACTGGGCCGGGACTTCCGCTGTCAAAGCTGGCTGTAACTCCTGTGCCGCCCACATTGCAGGTCACCTCATAGCCCATTGCCCTCAGCTTCTCTGCGATGAAGTCTGCTGTGTCAAACTCTTCAAAGCTCAGCTCCGGATGGCAGTGCAGGTGTCTTCTCCAGTCTATGACATTTTCCATCATTTCTTCCATTAACGTCTCCGCTTTTTCTCTGATTTCCATCCTGTCAACGTCTTCCTTTCATATATTACTGCCCGTTACAAGGTTTCCAGCCTTGCCAGAAGACTTTCCGTATCTTCGCAATTTGCATAGATAAACTTGATGCCCTTTTCTTCAATCTTATTCCAAGACATACTGGACTCCTTTGCAACTTTTTGCATACACATCTGAAAAGAAGAGGAGCTAAACATAGCTCCTTGCAGAGACTTAAATTCGGGATGACTTCCGGTCAGTTTCTTCCGCTGTTTCGTTTATCGTCAATGGTTCTTTTTTTCGCCCCAGATTTTTAAAATCAATCTCCGTCACAAAGAGGGCGGCAATCATAATCACTGCTCCGATGTATGATTTGACAGAGAGAATTTCGCCTGCCAGGAAGAAGGCCACTACGCCTGCAAAGACAGGCTCTAACGTAAAGATAATGCCGACGTGCGCCGCCGTGGTATACTGCTGTGCGATGGCCTGCACGATGAAGGCCAGTCCTGTACAGAAGATAGACAAAAAGGCCACACTGATAAATATGCCCGGCGTGGTTGGCAGATGCGGCTGTTCAAAGACAAATGCAAGCACCAGCATATATGCACCTGTAACACCTAACTGAAAAACTCCTAGTTGGAAAGCGTCGACCTTCTCATGGGAAACTGCTTTTTCTGTCAAAATCAAATCCACCGCATAAGCAATTGCCCCTATGATACAAAACACATCCCCCTTCAGATTCCCCATATTAAAGGAGAAATCGTCTTTTAGTGTCAGAAGCATGATTCCAATCAAGCTCATGGTTACAGCGATTATGATCTTCCTGTGAGGTTTCTTTTTGAATAGGATCATCTCCAGCATCGGTACGAAAATGACCGTCAGAGCACACAAAAATCCAGAGTTGGACAGGGTGGTATATTTTACGCCGAAGGTGGCGCCAGAATACACAAAAATTAAAACAGTTCCAATTAAAAAGCTGTATTTCAATGTTGTCTTATTGACAGTCTTCAATTTATTAAAAGTAAAGATTCCCGCTACAAAAAACGCGCCTAAAAACCGATGGGCGTTGAGAGTGAAGGAATCCATGTCCTCCAGTGACACGTCAATCAAGTAATAGGATATACCCCAGCAAAGGGTTACGATGATCAGCATCAGGTCTGCTTTTAACTGTTTCTTCATATTGCTCCTCTCATAATATCAAATACTTGCAATAAACATTTCCAAAGCCATCTGTCCGTCCAGAAGCCCCGTCTTTATGTTTCGATCTACTTCGTAGATGCCGGATAAGGTCTTTTTCAGTTTTTCTACAGAATATTTGTTCGCATAAGGAATCAACTTCTTGATCCGGTATTCGCTGCCTCCTAATTTTTTGTGCATGGCGGAAAGGTCTGAGCCGTCTTCGCGAAGCTGCCTGACGGACAACATCAGTTCAAACTGAGAGACGATGGCGCCGATGATGGAAAAGGGATCGCTGCCGGAATGGAGCATATTGTACAAGATCTGAAAAGCCCGATCTTTCTGATTGCTGCTGATTCCGTCCAGCATGTCAAAGACGAAGGTGTCTAAGTCGCCACAGACAGTCCTTTCGATATCCTCCTCTGTTACCTTGACACCATCGCTGTGAGCGATGATTTTCTGAATGTCATTATCAAAATTGAAAAGCCTGTAATCGCTCTCTTTATTGAAGTAACCCGTCGCATCGATGAGCATCTGCAGGGCTCTCCCCGATATTTCTACACCAGACATTCTGAACCGCTTCTTGGCAAAAGAGGAGAACTCCGCCTTGTCAATTTTGTCAAAATCGTAGCATTGCGCCTTCTTCTTCAGCGCCGCCGTCAAGATTGCGGAAGCTTTGACCTCTTCACTGGAAAAAATCAAAATCGTCTTCTCATTGCTGCTGGCGATGTATTCTGCCAATCCTTTGATATCTTCTTTTGAATAACCTTTGGCGCTGTCGCTGGTCAGAGGTTTGAAGTTTCTGACCCAGACCACTCTCCGCTCTGAAAACATGGAAAAAGTTTCACAGGCTTCGATGACCTGGCTGCAGGATGCATTCTCCTCGTCCAGAATCACATAATCCATGGAGATTGTGGCAGGATTCACGTATTTTTTAACCAGTGTATCGACAGCCCATTTCACCAGATATTGCTCGATGCCGTACATCAAAATAACCTGATCGATATTACCGTTCTTCAGATTCTCCGAAAATACTTTAAAACTGTGTTTTACTGGTTTTTTGTACATATAGTAATTCTTCCTTTTCTATTGATGATGCCGACTGCTCCCGATTGATCAGTCCTGAATACCATTATACCTTTTTTTCGCAATTTTTCAATGACCACGTTACTTGGATGTCCATAATTATTTTTGCCTACACTGATTACTGCCACAGTTGGTTTGACAGCGTCTAAAAAAACATCACTGGTGCTGTAAGGGCTGCCGTGATGCGCCACTTTTAAAATATCCGCTTGCAGCACAGTCGTACCCTTATATTTTTCCACAAGAGCCTTTTCTCCTTCCTCGGTGATGTCTCCGGTAATCAAAGCAGAAACACCGTGGCTGTGGATTTTAAAAATCAAACTGTTCAGGTTCTCATCATCTACATCGGGCTTCTGTTCTTCGGGCCAGATAATGTCAATCCACTGCGCTTTATTGAGCTCAATCCGCTGACCAGCTCTGCCTTTCGTCAAAAGTCGTTTCACGTCATAGCATTGAGCCAGCTGACTCAACCCCAGATAGTGGTCCGTGTGCAGATGGGTGGCTGCTGCCAGTTCCACTGCCCCTGCTCCATTCTTCAGCAGGTATGGCTTCAATGTCTTCTCGCCTATGTTATAATTGATGCTTCCTCCCCCGTCAAAAAGAAGGTTTCTCCCGGCATCACACTTCATATGGATACAGTCACCCTGACCCACATCGACAAAGACGATTTCGGCCTGGTCAAAGGGCGTCGTCCACGCAAAAAAGGAAAAGATAACCATGACGGTCATGAAGGCGATTTGCGGTATCAAAGCAATGAATTCTTTTCTTTTGAAATAGATGCGGAAGTGTTCAGAAGATATTATGAAAAGCAGCCTGTACAACAAGCAGATCATCCAAAGCGGCGGTGATACAATGTCAAAAGAAAATAGACCGTCCCCTGCAAAGAAACTGTTGATTTCAATAGCAAGGGCACCTAATCCGTTGAGGCAGTCAGATAACAGCGGAAGAAGCGTTCCACTTATGATAAACCACAAAAATCCTGCAATTCCAACTGGAACCAGCAGAGAAATCATAAAAACTACAGGAATGTTACACAATATACCTATAAAAGAAATATAGTTAAAATTGTACGCCATATATGGCATCAGACCCACTTGAACGGAAATCATAACCGCCAATGAGCCTGGAAGCTTTTTCTCCAGCAGCGGCGTAAAACAAGTCAGTGAAAGAACGGCTAAGAAAGACATCTGAAAGCTGGCACCCATGACCGCATAGGGATTATCGAAAGCAATGAACAGCGCTGCTGTTGCTAAAGCGGTAGCAGTATCATATCTGCGATCCCATAGATTTCCCAAAAGAATGAGCACGATTAAAAAGATGGCCCGTGTCACCGAAATTGACCAAAGCGTTGCCGTACCATATACAGCCAGCAAAAGACAGAAAAGAAATGCCGCTAAGGGCGCTTTTCTTCTTCCGATACGCTTTTTATAAAGTCCGTAGAGGATTCCCACATGTAGTCCGCTGACAGCGAGAACATGAGCCGTTCCATTTCGTTGGAACTCTTTGTATAAGTCTTCCTCCAGGCTGTCTGTATCGCCAAAGAGGACGCCCTTGATGAATCCCTTTACAGCGGAATCAGCACGCAGCTGTTCCATCATCGCTTCTCTGCGTGCCAGAATAAGACGTTTGACCTTGTGAATAAGTGTAGGCGCATTTGCTGTAATCTGGCAGCGGTCAATGACAGCAGTAAAATAAATCTTTTTCGTTTTCAAGTAAAGTGCGTAATCAAACGTTCTAGGATTCCCAGGGGGCTTTGGCTTTTCTATAGTTGTAGAAAAAGTAATTTGACAGCCAATTAAATTCCACGGATCGTTTAGCGGATGATAATAGGTGCACAGCAATCGCTCTCCTTCCATATCGCAATATAAGTTGTACTGCTCTTCATCCAGTTGGCGTACCTCTGTTACCGTTGCTGACAGCGTCGAGGTTTTGCCCATATACTGCAGAAGTTTACCGTGTTCTGCAGAGTATTTGGTATACGACAATAACAGACATCCCGTGCAAAAAGATAAAAGAAGGCATAGAAAAAATTTCTGTTGTTTTGAAAATTTACAGAAAAAAGAAAGCAGTATCAGGAATAAAACAGGCAGTATCCACAATACCTGCAAATCCATCCATTCTGCTGTAACGATGCCTGCAATCATTAGAATTGCAATTGATAGTAATTTTCTTCTCATTTTGTCCTCAACGGACACCTAACTCATATTTACATATTATACCATTTATTAAATGAATGCAACTTTTTCTCATATTTTTTCTGAAAATGGAAATATCGGTTAACTTTAGTGGTGTATTATGGTATAATGATTCCGTTCATCTTAACAGCGTTGCTGCGAGGTGGGAATCATTGAATCATGTGCCCCAATGCAGATTTTAATGAATGCACATGATACAATACAAACTAAGGAGCTCGCTCTTTAGGGAAAGGATTACAAACAATAAATGCGTAGCGATAAAAGAAAAAATAAAAACAGATTTAGAAAGAACAAGGAGACTGGAACTTCCGTTGCCAATGCAGACGGCACAGCCACAAAAAAAAGATATCGGCTGAACAAGAAGCAGTTCTTTAAATTCCTGCTTGCATTGATTCTCGTCATAATGATCGGCGTAGCTATTTTTGTCGGCGTGGTCATCGCACAGGCACCAAAGATAGATACCGATGAAATCTACGATATTCTGACAGAGAGTACCATCATATACGATGATAACGGAAAAGAGATCGACACGGTTTATACAGAAGCCAACAGGAGTAATGTAGAGTATAAAGACCTTCCTGAAAATTTGGTCAACGCCTTTGTAGCACTGGAGGACAAGACATTCTGGGATCATCACGGTTTTAACTTCATCAGAATTTTTGGCGCTATCAAAGAAGCCGTTTTCTCTGGAGGCGACGTCAGCGGCACCAGTACCATTACGCAGCAGCTGGCCCGTAACCTGTTTCTCCGCGAAACCATGTTTGACCATTCCATCAAGAGAAAAATCATCGAGGCTTACTATACAATTATTTTAGAGAAAAATCTGACCAAAGAGCAGATTATGGAAGCATATCTCAATACGATTAACTTCGGATACAACAGCAACGGCGTACAGGCCGCGGCGCAGGCGTATTTTTCAAAAGACGTCAAGAATCTGACCATTGCACAGTGTGCTGCACTTGCTGCACTGCCTCAGGCTCCATCTCATTATCAGTTGGTCGAAGTGGTTGGAAATGACGATGTATCCACAAAAGACCAAAACATCATCAAGAGGACTTCTAACGGGACTTACATAGCAAATGATGCCAGTAAGGAACGGAGAATTACCTGCCTGAAGCTGATGTTAGAGCAAGGATATATCACTCAAGAACAATATGACAAAGCTTCTAAGAGATCTCTGAAGAAAATGCTCAATCCAGCCTATAACGGTGCGTCTACCGATGCTGATTATTTTGCTGATTACGTCATCAAAGAAGTCATCAATGATCTGATGGAGGAAAAGGGCTATAGTTACGATAATGCGTGGGATAAAGTATATAACGGAGGAATTAAGATTCACTCCACTATGGACTCCCAGGCACAGCGCGTCATCGAAAATGAGTTTGACAACGATGCCAACTTCCCTAATGCCATCATCAACTTAGACAACAGCGGAAATGTAGTCAACAAATACGGCCAGGTCGTCTTATATGATTACAATGATTATTTCGACAAAGACGGGAACTTTACCTTCAGAACTGGCGAAATCGTCAAGAGAAAAGATGGCTCCATGATTATCAGGGCCAACAAGAGACTCAATATTTATACAACAGAAGTCAACGGTGAGACTGATTACAGCATTGAATTCAAAGATTTATACGTGAATGAAAACGGCAAGCCGTACTCCATCGCTGGCGGATATATCAACATCCCGCAGCAGTATAAGTCCAAGAATAAGAAGGGAAATATCGTTATCGCTGCCGAGTTCTTCAAAGACGATCAGTACAAAGACTTCTTTATCTTTAACGACGACGGTACGGTGACCATTCCTGCCAAGTCTTACGAGCTAAACCAAAAAGTCATCCAGCCGCAGGCTGCCATGACTATTGTAGAAAACAGCACCGGCAACATCAAAGCCATGGTTGGCGGCAGAAAAACCACAGGAAGAATGTTATTCAACAGGGCGACCAGTCCACGCCAGCCAGGATCATCTATCAAGCCTCTGGGCGTATACTCAGCAGCAATCCAGCAGAGTGCAGAAGAAGCCGCCAGCGGTAAGAAACACGCATTTACTGATTTTGGCATCGACGAGCAGGGCACAGATCTCTGGGGCAACTACCTGACAGCTGGTTCCATCGTTATCGATGAAAAGACCACCATAAATGGCAGTGTGTGGCCGCAGAATGCCGGCGGCGGATACTCTGGCCCGCAGACCATGCGCTCCGCACTGCAGCAGTCCATCAACACCTGTGCGGTCAAAATATTCCTGCAGGTAGGTGCCAGCTATTCAGCTGATTTGGTAAAGAAGTTCGGCATTTCTACCATAGATACGGAAGGCTCCGTCAGCGACTTGAATCCGGCCGCTCTGGCTCTGGGAGGCATGACTGACGGTGTAACCACCTTGGATATGGCAAGCGCCTATTCCTCATTCCCGAACAACGGAACTCGTAAAGATACTTCCTCTTATACGGAAGTTCTCGACAGCAGCGGGAAAAAACTTCTGACAAATAAAAGTGCAAAGTCCCACCGCGTGCTGGATTCGGGTGTTGCCTGGATCATGACAGATATGTTAAAATCCGTAGTTACCAGTGGATTAGGTTCTCCGGCATCCATTTCCGGCGTCCAGGCCGGTGGTAAGACTGGTACGACTGATGATCAGTTCGACATTTGGTTCGACGGTTTTACCCCTTCTTACTCCGCATCCCTTTGGATCGGAAACGACCAGAATTTCCAGCTGACCAGCATGAGTTCTTATGCAGCCAGCTTGTGGGGTAAGATCATGAATCAGATCAGCGGCGCAAAGGTCGGCTCTTACAAGAGCGTACCTTCCAACGTCATCTACACCGGCGGTGAATACTACATCAGCGGTACCCAGGGCGGTGCTAAATCTCTCAAGGGATTGGAAAAGAGCGTAACCATCTGCAGTGAATCAGGTTACCTGGCTACGCCGGATTGCCCTCATACTGAGAAGAAGACCTACAAGACCTACGGCGACGAAGCAGAGGATATGCCAAAGTATTACTGCAATCTTCACAACAGTAATCCAGAGAAGTATCCGATTAATCCAAAGGAAACGCTGGCACCACAGGATCCGGCGAAACCGCCTGATGAGGAGGAACCGGACGATCCGAATAATCC
>URXI01000101.1 GCA_900551775.1 uncultured Eubacterium sp.
TAACGTATCCAGAAAACAATGCTTTACGCCGTTTCTTCGTTAATGCGACAGCCCCCCTCTTTATTCGATACATCATACGACCCATTGACATCATATGACGTATAGAGGTATAATGACTACAAAGAAACATCAAAATGATATTTATGGAGGAACGATGATGCAGGAAATTGATTTAACGTCGTGGAAGAGAGCGACTCACTATCAAGTGTTCAGAAACAGTGCACAGCCTCAGTATTGCGTGAGCTTTGAACTGGATATTACGAACTTTTTAACAAAAATCAGGGAACGGGGTTATTCTTTTACCTTTGCCTTTGTCTACGCTGTCTCAAAGTGTGCCAACGAAATTGAAGAGTTTCGTTACCGGTTTCACGAGGGAAAGCCGGTGATTTATGAGAAAATCAACACGTCCTTTACATATCTGGAGCAGGGGACGGAATTGTTCAAAGTGGTCAACGTTGAAATGCAGGATACGATGGAAGAGTATGTCGCCCTGGCAGAACGCATCGAGAAGAATCAGCGCGTGTACTTCACAGGACCTATGGCAGATGATATCTTCCAGTTCTCGCCTTTTCCCTGGGTATCTTTTACCCATATCTCTCATACGGATTCCGGCAATCAGGACAATGCGACGCCGTTATTTGACTGGGGAAAGTTCTACGAGCGGTCAGGGAAGATTATGCTGCCTTTTTCTGTCCAGGTCCATCATTCTTTTGTTGACGGTATCCACATCGGCAAATTGTCGCAGCATCTGCAAAAATACCTGGATGAATTTGCGTAGAATCGCAAGAAGTTGTGGAAATATTCGGAAATCCTGTGTATAATTGAAGTATACGACAGAGAAAGGGATGAGCTTATGGAAAAACAACTTTTTACGAATGAGATAATTTTGTCTTGGCTTCAGTATTTTGCAGAGAATACGCCTGTGGATCTGGAGCAGATCAAGATGATGGATATTACGAAGAGAAACAAAAATCTGATACCGACCGTAGAGTCGCACAAAGCGGTGCTGGCCTTTATGGAGGCTGGAGACCCGGAGATCTTCTATCACATGTGGAATGCCGGGTTAGGGGACTGCGAAGTCTGGTACAACGAGGGATCCGAGCCGACCGGAGAGATCAAGCACGACAAGGTCAGCGACATGATCAACCGTGGTATCAATGAATCCGCCGGCATGCTGGTGGTCAATCCAAACGCCCGCAATACTTATAAATTGGGGCTGGACAGCTTGAACTTCCGCCAGGGTTCGTCACGCCGCATGGGCAGCGAGATCCGTTCTGTCATTCTGAGCAAAATGCACATCAGTCACGAGGACACCGTCTGTGTCATCAACGGGGAAAGCCTGGCTCTGGAAGCTGCTTTCATGGCCAGTGAGGGTACGATAATCGCAGTGGAATATAACCAGAAAGAGCGGGACGCCATGGAGGACAATATCGGCTATTTTGATCTGCGCAATGTTACCGTCATCGACCACGTAGATGAGGAGGCTCTGAAAGATATGCCAGTGCCTTCGGTCGCATTCCTGGTGGCTTCTGCCAGCATGGAGCAGGAAATCGAGTGCCTGCTCAAGCTGAATCCGCTGATCAACATCGTGGTCTATACGTTGGATTTCGTGGTCGCAGGCAACATGTGCAGCTTGCTTGAACGGTACGGCATCAAAGAGGCAGAGGTCATTCAGATCGCGGTGTCAAAGCTGGGACCGAAAAATGCCTTTGACCTGCAGCCCGCGCCATGGATCATCTCCGGCAGTGCTGAGTCGGTTAGTGAGTGATTCTGAATGCAATTTAAAGAGCAGCCAGTTGGCAATCGCCAAACTTGCTGCTCTTTTCTAAACTTTATTTCAAAGCCCTCTTTTTCGATTTTGGTGCAGGCAGTTCCTGGTAAGTTGCTGCAATAAATCGGCGCATCAGATCGCAGTCGTCTATTTTGTCGATGAGAAAATGGGGTTTGGCACCCTCATAAGGAGGCGCTTCCTCGCAGCCTGGATAAAGCAGTGCACCTGCTTTGGTCTTTTTGATGTACAGCTGATTGTCGCAGATGACGCCGATGAATTTTTCGTTGCAATAAACGCCGTACTCGCCAAACATCTTCTTATAGGAGATTTCACCGGCGCCGCGCATTTGATCGCAGACGTAATCTACATAATCTAAAGTTGAGGACATACCTGGCACCTACCCTTCCAACCAAAGTCTGCATTGCTCGATCCGCTTTCCATCATCGCCCTGTGCTTCGTCATAGGCGAACTGATTGAGGAGTGCACAGGGGAAGTCCTTGCATTGTCCGCAGTGGTCGTGCTCCTTTTGTTCACAACACGACTTTATGGGACAGCTCTCACCCCAAAAAGGCTTGTCCATATGTACACATCCCGGACAATTCATCTGCTCGCGATATTCGCAGTCTCTGCATCTTAATCCACATCTCGATTCGATCATCATTGTTTCCTCCTTTTTCTGCTATATTACCATAAGCAACATGACAACTGTCTGTCATGTTGCTTTCTCTTCTGCTGCTATTTGTGCATGAGGAATAACGGTCAGTCATCCATCTGCAATATAGCCTTCGCGGCTCTGTATCGATCATCCCGAAGGTCTGCTGGTTCCAAAATACGGACCAGATCTCCAAAGCTGAATACCCACTCGCGCATGTTTTCATAGCTGGCAAAATCTTGTTCAAGCAGCAGCTCGCCATTTTCACGGGGAGAAAAGGAATCTATGCCATATTCTTCAATCAGCCTGTATTTTGCTGTTGGTGAAAAGAGGGCCTTTAGATGGATTTTGTTTGTGGTAAAGTAGTTTTCCAGGTTCAGCTTCGCTGGGGGAACCGTGCGGGGGAGATAGGACTCTTCTGGTAATTCTAAATCCCAGAGACGATTCAGCTTGAAAAGGCGGTAATCCATTCTATCCAGACAGTAGGCAAAGACGTACCAGGCAGACCATTTGAATACCAAATGATAAGGTTCGACCTTGCGTCTCTGTTCTCCTTTTTGATAGTAATACTGAAATGTAATGATATTTTGCGTGGAAATAGCCTGTTTGATCGCTTCAATTTTCTGCGTGAGTGGGATTTGATAATGTGAAGCCAAGTCGATGATAATCGTATCCTTTGGGGAGACTCGATGCGCTTTGCTGGAGAACTTGTCGAGAAGTTTTGCCTGATTTGAGGCGCGAGATACTGTATCGATTCCCTTCAGCCCGGCTAGTATGGTTTGCAGTTCGTCTTCTGTAAACAGAGATTTGTCAATTTTATACCCGTCTGCGATGGAGATGCCACCGCCATATCCCTGATGGGTAATCAAAGGGATACCAGCCTTGCAGATATCTTCAATATCCCGATTGATAGTTCGTCTGGACACTTCAAAACGCTCCGCCAGCTCCGGCGCAGTGATCTTATCTTGCTGCAATAAAATTGTAATGATGCCGATCAGGCGATCAATTTTCATGTTGTTATCCTCCCTGGCAGGATTATCTTATTTTGGTGTCCCTGTTAATGATATTTAATCATATTATACATGTCCTGCCTGAGCCAGACAAGAAGAATCAGTAGGTCATATTGCGCGTCTAAGGGCATTCTTTGATGGCAGGCAGTCTGTATAGTCCGCAAAAGAGCGCGGCGGAAAAAATGTGCAGGACATTCCGCAAAAACAAGTCGACTGCGGACGCGGACTACAAAAGGGAGCTTTGCGGACTGACGAAGGGAGAGGAGCACTGCACTATCCCAACGGGGATGCAGCGCTGACAAGTATACAAAGTAAATATTGTTTCTGCCCTTGTATCTTTGAAGGCAGGGGGATATAATGCTAGAGGCGTATAGAGATTAGATTAAGAAACTGAATGAAATTTGAGAGGAACTTATGGAAGAAGAACGACAAAAGAAATCATTTGAAATCGATATGGTCAGAGGACCTGTGCTGAAGAAGATGCTGATATTTTCACTGCCTTTGATGTGCTCCAGCATTTTGCAGCTGCTGTTCAATGCGGCGGACATCATCGTAGTCGGGCGCTTTGCGGGAGACAACTCTCTGGCGGCAGTGGGATCCAACACTTCTTTGATTACCTTGATGACCAACCTGTTTATCGGGTTATCCATCGGTGCCAATGTCACTGTTGCCAAGTATTACGGTGCAAAGAGAGAACGGGAGCTGAAAGACACCGTACATACTGCCATGATGCTCAGCATTGTCAGCGGGATATTGCTCACTGTTTTGGGAGTCATCGGGGCCAGGCAGGTTTTGATCTGGATGAAGGCGCCGGAAGAGGTCATGGGGCTTGCAGCGACTTATCTGAGGGTATATTTTCTCGGTATGACGGGGATGATGGTCTACAACTTTGGCAGCGCCATCCTGAGGGCAGTGGGAGATACGCGCAGACCGCTGTACTACCTGGCTTTTTCCGGCGTGGTCAACGTGGTTCTGAATCTGGTTTTTGTTATCGTACTGAAAATGGACGTGGCAGGTGTAGGCGCAGCGACAGCAATCTCACAGTGGC
This sequence comes from uncultured Eubacterium sp., assembly GCA_900551775.1. Lineage (GTDB taxonomy): Bacteria > Bacillota > Clostridia > Peptostreptococcales > Anaerovoracaceae > Senimuribacter. Next base: position 4,482 of record URXI01000101.1, read on the forward strand.
TTTCGGCGATTTTGATTTTCCGCTGCCTGACGAAAGTGGAAAGCGGGATCCGCGTAACGCCAAAAGCGCTTCGAATTCACAAAGACAAACTGGCGGCAATCTTTCAAATCGGGCTGCCCGCAGGGGTACAGGGCGTGATCTTTTCCCTGACCAATGTGCTGATACAAGCATCCGTAAACTCTTTCGGCGCTATTACCGTTGCGGGAAATTCAGCGGCGGCAAATCTGGAAGGGGTCATCTATTTTGCCATGAATGCCTTTTACCAGGCGACAATTTCTTTTACCAGCCAGAATGTAGGAGCAAGGCGAATCAAGCGCATTGACAAGGTCATTACCAGGGGCGAGCTCTGCGTGGTAGCAGTGGGATTGGTACTGGGGATGCTCACAGTGACCTTTGGCAGAACCCTGCTGGGCATCTACTCCCCTAGCGATGCGGTGATTGATGCTGGAATGGAGAGATTGAAAATCATCGCTATGACTTATGCTTTGTGTGGCGCTATGGACGTCATGGTCGGCTCGCTGCGCGGCATGGGCTGCTCCGTCACACCGATGTTGGTTTCTCTGGTAGGCGTCTGCGGAATCAGACTCTTATGGCTTGCCACGATTTTTCAAATACCAAAATACCACACCATGAACATGCTGTTTCTCACCTATCCGCTTACCTGGATTTTGACATTGACCGCACATATCATCACCTTTCTCATTGTGCGGAAGAGATTGCGCGAACAGGCTGTGGCAAGGCTGCTTTAACCGAAGGATGTACTGACAAATCTCCTTGACAATTCTGAAACCTGTAACTATAATGATTACAGGATAAGGAGGTGCATATGGCTGCGATTATTATGACGTGCAGTTCCCTTAAGAGACATGTCGATGCTGCACAGAAAAAGGAGAATACCACATATGAAGTTTATGAACTTGACAGCAAACTTCATGCAGAACCGAAAGACATGAGGAAAGCCGTATTTGAAGCCATGGGGAACCTGCCGCCAGAAGTGGATACGGTGCTTTTATCCATGGGGCTCTGCGGCGGGTCCGTATCTGAAAGACCTCTGCCCGTAAGAGTGGTCATGCCAAAGGTGGACGACTGCATTACGCTGTTGATGCACACCGATGACAAGTGGTATCCCAACCTCAAGAAGGGTGGTCATCTGTATCTGACCGATACGGTGGACGGCGATCTGTCTATCGAGAATATCCGGCAGGGGCTCATAGAGCGCTACGGCGAGAAGAAGGGACTGATGGTCTTTGACATATGGTTCGAATCTTATAGAAGCGTGGACATCATCGATACGGGAGTCTACGACTGCTACAGCAGAGATTATGTAGCAAGGGCAAAGGCGAATGCGGATTTGATCCAGTGCCCGATCTGTTATGTGGCGGGCAGCAATCTTTTGTTGGAAAAGCTGGTTTCCGGCAGATGGGATCATCAGTTTCTAATTGGCGAGGCAGGCGATACGTTCAGAGAGGAGGACTTCCTGCTGTGAGAATCAACACCAAATTTCCTATGGCGATCCATATCCTGGCAGTTGCTGCCCTGAACGTGGATGACACGATGCCGTCTACCTCAGAACTCATCGCAAAGAGTGTGGGTACAAATCCAGTGGTGGTCAGAAGACTGTCTTCCCAGCTGAAAACAGCAGGGCTCATCTGTACAAGGCCAGGTGTTGCCGGGCTCAGTCTTGCAAAAGACGCTGAAGAAATTTCCCTTTTAGACATCTACAAAGCAGTAAGAGAAGAAGATGAGGTCATCTTTGACGTACATCAAAACCCGTCCGAGAAATGCTGGGTGGGCCACAATATTCAAGGTGCTTTAGAGACGCCTTTTGCAGAGGCGCAGAGAGCACTGGAGAACGCTTTGGAAAGCTACAGATTGTCCGATATCACTATAGAAATACAGAGACGCTCTGGACGAAAATAATCAGAGGACACTTCAAATTAGACGTTGGAAATCCAACGTCTAATGTCGTTTTTTGGGGCAAATGAACATTATTTAGCAAAAGAATGCTGAATAATGGGAAAATTCATATTCCTGTATTGACAGAGCATATATGGAGCAGTTATACTCAAGCTGACAAATATTTTATTTGTGATATTTTATTACCACTTTAGTTTGAAATGGAGGTAAACATGGACTGTTTTAGACGAAAAAGAACGAGAAGTAAAATCCTGACAATGGTACTCGCCATTACAATGGTAATGTCCTCTTTTGTTATGGCAGTTCCTGCTTTCGCCGCGGACCAAAGCGCACCGCAGGGCGCAATCGTATTTGACAATACCGGGGCAGGCGAAGACGCAATTTCACTTTTAGACGCCAGATCTTATACGGCAAAGGTAAAAGTGGATATGACTAAGGAAGAACTTGAAAAAGCTATCGCAGACGGCGCTTTCCAGTGGACCCTTGCCAGAACTGCGGGGATGCAGGATGCATCGATGTTCCCGTATCAGTATCTAGGCGGCAAGCTGGAGGACTGGAAGTGCGAAAAGACAGAAGTCCAAGAGCGCGGCCCGCTTTTCAAGAACATTAAGCAGACCGCAGTAGTGGAAGGTGACGCTGTATACTTACAGCTTTCCTTTGATGCCAAGACCATGTTCGGCTATAACGGCGTTGACGGCAGAGGCCGCAAAGCCGTCAGAAACAGGATCTTGGACTACACTGGAGAATACACCCTGGCCTGCACCAATGGCGATGCCAAGCTGGGTGAAACTTCCGTATGGGTCAGACCTTATGATTCTTTCCACACCCAGGCCATGGTTGACAAGAAAATAGACGAGCTGGCAAGAAGAGCCAACGCTGCGGGCATTTACGCCAAAGTCGAACAGATCGGCACCTCTTCGGCAGGCTACCCGATGAGAGCGCTGTTCATTTCCGCTTCTTCCAGCGATCTGTCGAACTCTCAGGCATTGGCAAAGAGAGCAGAGAGCGAACCGGCCAAGGTACAGGCAGAGATCAAAAATGGAAGTCTCAAGTACAAAGTGCCGATCATGTACAGCAACATCCATGCAGATGAAATCATCGGACCTGACGCCTGTCTGGATTTTGTTGAAGCACTGGTAGAAGCCGCTGAAGGCGGCGGCAAAATCCCATATACCAAGATTACGGGACTGACCAGTGCCGGAACTGCCGCTGTGAAATCAGAAATGGCAGAAAGGGGCAAAGTGTGGTCTGAACTGATCAAAGACAAAGTGACAGGTGTCGGCTACATACGCGGCAATGGAAAAGTTGAGCCGACGTCCACATCATCCGGCGCGTCCTCCTATTCGAGAACCAGCGACGCAACGGTAAATATGACAGATGAAGAGATGGCAAAATACTACAACATGAAGGATACGAACCTCAACGTTAAAGAAATCCTCGACGACGTATTCTTTATCGTCGTACCGTCAGAGAACGTAGACGGCAGAACCAATTTCACCCGTACTAACTCCAACTATTTCGACCTGAACAGAGACAATACCTACCAGACCCAGGCCGAGACCCAGGCGATGACCGCTTTGATCGCAAAGTGGAACCCGATCTCCTTCCACGAGATTCACGGATTCTATGAGCAGTTCCAGGTAGAGCCTTGTTCGCCGACCCACGAGCCAAATGCAGAATACGACCTGTTTATGGATACGGCGCTGGCACAGGGGGAAAACTTTGGTTCTACGGCAATCGCCAACAACGAGAAGATCAACAGCTTCCAGGTTCCAATGCGCGACTACCTGGAGGTAGATAAGAGCGGAAAGAAGAACTGGATTCCATTTGACGACATGTCCACAAGCTATACGCCGCAGTACGCATTTCTCCATGGCGTCAATGCATTTACAGTAGAAGTTCCATATGGCAGCCAGGAAGCAGTGGATGCCATCAAATACGGTTTTGTCGGTAATGCGGCCTTCGTGGCGGAGAACAAAGACAGGATGTTCACCAACCAGCTGGAGTTTTACCGCAGAGGAATGGAAAACATCGACGCAGATACGATTCGTCCGTGGTATGTGAGCCAGAGTGACGAGATTGGCGCAGAAGCAGACGTATTCCGCAAGAAATATAAAGAAAACGATAACTTCTTCCCTGAATATTACATCATTCCGATGACGTCCTCTAAGCAGCAGGATATGAAAGCTGCGAAGGAGATGGTAGAATACCTGCTGAGAAATGACGTCAAGCTGAAGAAGCTGACGGCAGATGTGAAGATTGGCGGCGTGACCTATGTGAAAGGCTCCATCGTCGTTGACATGCATCAGGCCAAGAGAAATATGGCCAATGCAGCCCTTTACACCAACGTGGTCATCACCGATTGGAACGACCTCTATTCTGAGCCGCTGACGGCCTTCTCCCAGCTGAGAGGTTTTGATATGGCAGTTATCACCCAAAAGGGAGCGATCAAAGGATCCAAGATGCAGGCGGTCACCAGCGCTCCTGCCATCAAATCGGCAAAATCCGGCAGCGGAAACTATACGATTTTGAGGAACAACAGCATCGATGCGATCCAAGCGGTCAATGCCTTGCTCAAGAAAGGCAAAGCCGTCGGCATGGTTACATCGGGTACTTATAAAGGAGAATTCCTGGTATCCACGGCAGATTTCAATTCCGTAAAGAATCAGTACATTCTGAAAGGATATTCTGTAAAAACCGCTCCAAAGGCGAAGGTGATCAAGAAGTCCGTGAAGGTCTACATCCCTGGCAGAACGGCATCACCGTTTGAGTCCAACGAACAGGGAGCCTACGGCGTGAAAAACTACTCAGACAGACTGAATACCAGTCTGGGCTGGGATCTCTTCGCATACGGAAAGCAGATGGGATTCACCATCGTCAGCGATCCTGCAAAGGCGGACGTGATCGTTGGAAACCGCGGTCTGACTGATGCAGAGATTGCTCTGGTCAAAGAAGGAAAACCGTATGTCGGCTACACGGCAAACGCCCTGAAGGCAGCCAAGGCAATGGGCATCGGCGTGGAATATGTGGACGGAGGCGGTTATGACGCTCTGACCACTGTGACTTACGAAAGCGACAGCTTGATTACTGCAAAATATGCCAAGGAAAAAGACTTCATCGTGTATGGATATGGCGGCAACTACATTACCAGCGTTCCTGAGGGCGCCAAAGTTCTGGTTAAGACCACGTCCGATTATCCGATTGAAGGCTTCATGTCCTCTGCACATATCGAGAAGTACAAGAATACGGTACAGGCCATCGACTATGCCAAGAACGGCATGAAGGTCACTTTGTTTGCCAACACTTTGACCAACAAAGCGCACCAGCAGGATGATTATCGCTTTGCCGCAAACGCCATCTACGAAAAGATGCTGGGTGAGGATTTTGCAAACGCGAAGACCATCAAAGGCGTGCAGAATACGACAATCTCGGCAAAATCAGCAAAGGCAGAAACGGGAATCAAAGTATCCTGGAAAAAGAGCGGCAGCTACAAGGTAGATAAGTATCAGGTATACAGAAGCACAAAGAAGAGCAGCTATGGCAGCAAAGCGTATTACGTGACAAAGGACGCCAAGACCATATCTTTTGAAGATGGGAAAAACCTGAAGAAAGGAACCCGTTACTACTACAAGGTTCGCGGTGTGAGAAAGATCAGCGGGAAGACTTACTATACCAAGTGGTCCAACCAGGCGAGCAGAGTCTATAAATAGAAAATTATAAAAATGGCGCATCGGTGATTTCATCATCGGTGCGCTAATTTTGTTTTTTTGAAGACATTAAACAATAAAAAAACATTTTTGTTGTACAGGAAATCGCCATATGGTATAATGGTTCCGTTCGTCTTACGGCGTTGCCATTCTGCCCCAAGCTTGCTTGGCTAGGCAGAATGGACAGCGAAGCGAGCATCGCGAGCGTAGGAGTATTGCGTAAGCAATACGTTGTCGCAAGGAAGAAACCATTGAATCATGAATTTCGATGGAATTTTCAAAGGAATATTCATGATATAATGAGGATAGAATTTACGAGACGAGAAAGGAAGAGATAAAATGATTCAGATTGAAATGTTAAATGTAAATGGTCAGCCCATTCAGGGCGTGCGCATCCTGGCTCCCGGCGGAGAGGGCCATCCCAACATGCTGGTCCTGCTCTGCAAAAAAGGCTATGTCATGTGCGGCTACCTGAACCAGGCAACGGCGGAAGCGGTGAAAGATGCTGCTGCTGTCGTAGGCGGAAGCACTTTTGAAGAAATCCTGGCAAACCCGGTGAAGAGCGTTTCCCCTGAGGCAGAAGCCCTTGGCATCGCTGTGGGCATGACCGGCGCCCAGGCTTGCGAGAAACTGAACGCATAGCTCGTATAGCCTGCTTTGGCACTGGATTGCTGAGGACGTTCGGAACCCGTGGCCGTCTGGCACCGAGTTGCTGAGGACGCGTAACGCATGATCGACATATGGCTGCCCACTGATAGGAGTGCGGCAGCTGTTTTGTTTGACAGGGAAAAATCGCCCGTGTCGTATGGATAAATGGAAGGAGGTGAACAAAAAGTGAAGCTGGTAATTGCTGAAGCTCCATGCAAGGTCTGTTAGGACGAAACCGGCATGGAGCGAATCCTTGATTCGTCCAAGAGACTTTGCATGTTAATTGAACCGTTATTGATTTCAATTAAAAAGGAGCAAAGTCAAATGAAAAATATAAATACAATCTTAAAAGAACTCCACAGCTTTCTGATTCTGTGGTCTACCCAGTCGCTGTCCCTGCTGGGCAGTTCCATGACCAATTTTGCGCTGGTGATGTGGACCTACCAGGAAAAAGGATCGGCCTTGACCACGGCGATGCTGTCCGTGTGTTCCTATGCGCCCTATGTCTTGATGAGCATCTTCGCAGGCGCTCTCAGCGACAAGTGGAACAAAAAGGTGACCATGCTTGTCAGCGACAGCTTTGCGGCGCTCTGCACGGCTGCGGTCTTGCTGCTGCTGAAAACGGGGAACCTGGAAATCTGGCACCTCTATTGTCTCAATGCCTTGAACGGCCTGATGGGTACGGTGCAGCAGCCTGCGGGGGATGTGGCGATCAGCCTGATCACCCCCAAGGCGCATTATCAAAAAGTAAGCGGGCTGCGTTCGCTCTCTAACTCCTTGGTCAATATCCTGTCACCTGTGGCCGCGACCACGCTCTTTGCGGCATTTGGCCTAGACGCTGTCATCTGCTTTGACCTGTGCACTTTCGGGATCGCCTTTCTCTCACTGGCGTTTTTCGTGGAAATCCCCAAAGTACAGGAATTAAAGGACAAAGGGGAAACTTTGCTGCAGTCGGCAAAGGGCGGATTGCGTTATCTGAAGGAGCATCGCGGAATCTTGGATCTGATTTTCTTTCTGGCGGCCATCAACCTGACCGCGTCCATGTATAACGCGGCATTTCCTGCCATGCTTCTTTCTCGGAGCGGGGGCGGAGAAGGGGCGCTGGCCATCGTTAACGCCTCGGTCGGTGCAGCCATGGTCGTTGGTAGCTTGGCAGCTTCGGCCTTGCCTGCGACAAAGAGCAGAGTCCGTGTGATTCTGGGAGCCCTGCTACTGTCCATGAGTACAGAGAACTTTTTTCTGGCCTTTGGAAATTCGGTGCCGGTCTGGTGCATCGGCGCGGTTCTGGGCTGGATCGGGATTCCGATCATGAACGCCAACATGGAGGTGCTCTTCCGCAGCTACATTCCGGTGGAGATGCAGGGCAGAGTATATTCCGCACGAAACACCCTGCAGTTTTTTACGATTCCCATCGGTTATTTCCTGGGCGGTGTCCTCGTTGACAAGGTCTTCGAGCCGTTTATGGCAAGCCGGGAGGTGGGCAGTCTCTTTCTGACCCTCTTTGGCAGCGGCAAAGGCTCCGGCGCAGCTTTGTTTTTCTTGGTGATCGGCATCGTCGGCGTGGCGACCTGTCTGTGGTTTAGGAGGGATAAAGAGATATGGAAGCTGGAGGAGTGAAGATAGAAAATTTGCTATAGAAGTATCAAAAGGGGTTGTTGCACTAAGACCGAGTAATCCATGGATCAGATCAAACGGCGCAA
>URXI01000102.1 GCA_900551775.1 uncultured Eubacterium sp.
AGCATCTTACTCCGCCTCTCCTGGCACAGTTCCATGATGGCTCCGACATACTCTTTTGGAATCATGATGTCAGCCTTTACGATCGGCTCTTCGATGTGGTCGATCAAAGTCAGCTCCGGCAGGTTGGTCGGATTCTGAATCATCTCTACAGTTCCATCGTTCATGACCACCTTATATACGACGCTGGGCGATGTGGTGATGACCGCAAGGCCGAACTCTCTTTCCAGACGCTCGACGATGATCTCCATGTGCAGAAGGCCCAGGAAACCGCAGCGGAAACCGAAGCCGAGAGCCGTAGACGTCTCCGGCTCAAACAAAAAGGCAGCGTCGTTGACCTGGAGCTTTTCCAGCGCGTCCTTGACGCCTTCGTATTTCTCCCCTTCTGCCGGATAGATGCCGCAGTAAACCATGGACTGCACCTTCTTGTAGCCTGGAAGCGCTTCCTCCGTAGGATCCTTGTCCAAAGTCACCGTATCACCCACGCGGGCGTCTTTGACCTGCTTGATGGATGCACAGATATAACCTACCTCGCCAGCCCTGAGGAATTTGGCAGGAACATGGCCAGGAGCCATAACGCCTACCTCTGTAACCTCATATTTCTTATTGGTGCTCATCAGGCGGATCACGTCGCCCACCTGGACTTGTCCATCAAAGATTCTCGCATAGATGACGACACCTTTGTAGTTGTCGTACACGGAGTCGAAAATCAAAGCCTTCAGCTTTCCATGCTCGTCTCCTGACGGCGCAGGGATGGTCTTGACCACAGCTTCCAGAAGATCTCCGATGCCAATTCCCTCCTTTGCAGAAACGAGAGGCGCCTCTGAAGCATCGATGCCGATCATCTCTTCGATTTCTTCTTTGGTCTCATCCGGCCTGGAGCTTGCCAGGTCGATTTTGTTCAGGCAGGGGAGAATCTCCAAATCTTCGTCCAAAGCCAGATAAACGTTGGCCATGGTCTGCGCCTCCACGCCCTGAGTAGAGTCAACGACAAGAACGGCTCCCTCACAGGCAGCCAGACTTCTCGAAACCTCATATGTAAAGTCCACATGACCGGGCGTGTCTATGAGGTTGAAGATGTACTCATTGCCATCTTTCGCCTTGTAGACAAGCCTGGTGGTCTGCAGCTTGATTGTGATGCCTCTTTCCCGTTCCAGATCCATATTGTCCAGGAACTGTTCCTTCATGTCCCGGTGGGCAACCAACCCGGTATTTTCGATAATCCTGTCTGCCAATGTGGATTTGCCGTGATCTATATGCGCTATAATGCTAAAATTCCTAATGTATTTCTGATAATCCATAATTACCTCTCTTTTTACATACTTATTCAATTTATATTTTATAGCAAACAGCCCTATTTATCAATGAAATTTTCTAATCTTTCTATGACGGGCACGTGACTCGCGTCAATTTGGGCACACTGTCTGTCTACGTGGACCAGCGATGCAGTCCCCAGCAGAAAGACGAGAAACAAAACGATGGACTTTCCAAAAGTCTTCAAGCTAATCAACTCCCCTTCAGCGCTTTTGCCAGAATTTTGCCGTAAACGGCGGCACAATTTCTGACTTCCTTTATATTATTCCTGTTATTACCCATTTCTATAAGTATGGATTTTCCGGATAGCTCCTGGTTGTACCAATAGGGCCGTTCCAGTATTTCTCCCGTATATCCGTCGAAGCCCGCTGCGATGCTGTTCAGCTTTGTCAGAAATGCGTTGTTGGCGCTATAGGTCTCTGTCGTGTTGCTGATGACATAGGAATAGACAGCGCAGGTTTTGCCATTTACCGTCTGTACCGGGCCTGCTTCCGTGCCTGGCGTAGCGTCTCTGTGTAAATCGATGATGCATTCGATGGACGGATACTTCTTCAAAAGCGCTTTTACTGTCTCGAAGCTTCGCGTATAGGAATTGTCATAGGACGGGTTGTCGTGGAGGGTCTTGTCGTGAACGACGGCGATTCCCGCGTCCTCCAATGTGGCCTCCAGTACGTTTCCTGCGTCACGAACCGTATTTTCTTCCTGCAGAATGTGAAAGTTCCCCTGAGAAGATGGCAGATAACTTTCTGTCGCGTGGGTGTGGTAGATCAGCACCTTCGGATCACCATTCTTCCCTTTTTTGGTCGACTTCGTTACCGGTTCTTCTGCTTTAGGCTTTTCCTTGGAATCCGTGGTCACGGCATTCGCCGCCGGTTCGGATTTCTGGTCGGCGCCACTGACGATATCCATACACGGCAGGCTGCTTTCCAGGCACATGGCAGTAAGATTGTCCCCACTGACCGCTGTCCCTGCCATGTCCTTGATCAGCAGCGCTACTGTCACAAGATATATAAACACGAAAAAAACGATTAAATTTTTCTTACTCATATTCCCCCCTGGCAGATTTTGAATAATCCTTTAAGAGTATATGCCGGGGTGAAGAGTGATATTAATGGCTTTTGCGATAATGTCTGAGAAATATTTTATGACGATGTCAATATCCGTAGATGTGACAACCATGTCGAAATCCCTGCCAGAGAGATAATCATTGACCTGGTTTTCGGGCACGTGGATCTGGTCCATGGCCTCCATGATCACAGTCTTGGAGTCAATCACCGTAGGCACGCCGATGGCGATGACTTTTGTGCCCAGGGTCTCTTCATTGAGTTGCTTTCTCATATTGCCCATACCTGCCCCGGGAGAGATTCCCGTATCGCTGATCTGAATGGTAGTGCTGACTCTGTTGATATTACGGGCTGCCAAAGAGTCGATGGCGATCACCACGTCGGGCTTCGTCATATCCACCGTCTTTTCAATCAGCTCTGCCGTTTCCATGCCGGTCGTCGCTGTGACGCCGGGTGCCAGTCCGCAGACGTTAGACAGCTCCTGGTCCCCGTCCCTGTCAAAGATTTTAAATAAGTGGCTTGTAATCTTCACCTTTGACACTGTGTTGGGGCCAAGGCTGTCCGGCGTCACCTTCTCGTTGCCCAGTCCCACGACCAAAACCTTCAGATAGTAATTGTGTTTCACCAGCTTTGACAGCTCACCCGCCAAAGCCTTGGCAGCCCGTTCTATGATGCCGTCTTTTTCGTCAATGATGCCGTCCACTTCCATGGTCACATATCTGCCGCAGGGTTTGCCCAGAATAATCTCTCCCTTTGGATTGATGATATCTATAGTGGTCACCCTGATGTCCTCGTCGATTTCCTCCTTATTCACCACGATGCCGTCGTCCATCTTTGGTTTTTTTCCTGCCTCCGAAAGGTTTTCTACGCCTTCAACGGCAAGGTCAGTCCTATATTTCATTTTTCTCTCTCCTTTTTCAAAAATTCCCTTGCAAAACAACTTGTTTTCGTATATACTAAGATGTGCGAATTTAGCTAAAAAAATGCTAAAAATTTATATAGTGGGGTGAACAATTATGGCAAACATTAAATCCGCAAAAAAAAGAATCAAAGTCATCGACAAGAAAACAGCTAGAAACAGAAGAGTAAAAGATCATCTGAAGTCAGTTCTCAGGAACTTTGACAAGGCATTAGAAGAGAAAAACTTCGAATTAGCTGCAGAAAAGCTTACTTTAGCAGAAAAGAAGCTGATGCAGGCTGCTGCAAAAGGAACGATCAACAAGAAAGCTGCTTCTAGAAAAGTTTCCAGACTGACAAAAAGATTCAACGCTGCAAAAGCAGCTAACTAAGTCTCACCCGTCCCCACCGGTGTATAAGTTAAATACACAAGCGAGAGCTACGAAAACGATGGATGTGTCTCCCATCGTTTTTTCTTTACCAAAAAACCGAAGGGACAGACAGAATTGTACGAAAGGACTGATTTTATGTCATTACATATCGGAGCCTCTAAGGGGCAAATTGCAAAAACCGTTTTGATGCCCGGCGATCCTCTGCGGGCACAGTTTATCGCGGAAAATTTTTTAGACAATGCCGTCAGGTATTCTGAAATACGCAATATGTACGGCTACACCGGCACCTACAAAGGCGTACCTGTATCCGTCCAGGGCAGCGGCATGGGCATGCCGTCTATGGGCATCTATTCCTGGGAGCTATTCTCAGAATACGAGGTAGAAAACATCATCAGAATTGGCACGGCGGGCGCTTTTCACGAAAATATCAGCGTAGGAGACATCCTGGTCACCCTTGCGACTTCCACAGATTCAAATTATCAGCATGCGTTCCAGGTTCCCGGACAGTATTCTCCTTCCGTCAGTTTTGATCTTCTGACAAAAGTCATGGACGCAGGCCGCGATACGGGCATCGCTTTCAAAGCCGGCAATACGGTTTCCTGCGACGTGTTCTACGAATTGGGCGATCAGTGGTGGAAGCAGTGGGCTTCTATGGACGTCTTGGCAGTAGAGATGGAAGCAGCGGCACTCTACATGAATGCCGCCTGCAAAGGAAAAAACGCCCTGGCTATGATGACCATCAGCGATCACTTCGTGACCGGCGAAAAAGCTACCGTAGCAGAGCGTCAGAACAATTTTACCGATATGATGAAACTGGCTTTGGAAGCCGCAGTGAAATAACCGCGTTTACATGAACGGCATCAGTTTATCATAGAGTTCTGATTCAATATCGACGAGCCGGCTGGCAAGATCCACTTCTTCCTGGCCGGCTTCTTCGTATTCATTCATATACTTGTTCAAGGATTGGATACCCATATTACATCCGTCCGCTAACAGCTTGGCGATATGACTGTCGTCATCATCTATCATCATCTTCACTTCCGTGGTGAACCACATCATGGCCTTAGCCATTGTCGGCGGATCTTTCTCGTCCCGGCCATGGTCGTTGAGCAGTTGGTGACACTCGTCTCCGACCTTGACATGTTTCTTGTTATATTTATCAATCAAGGCTTTCAGCTTCTCGTCTTTGATAAAATCCATCACTTGTCCAAAGCTGTCTGTTGCATTTTTACATCCTGAATTGACTTCTTTTAAAAGTCTGACACTATCTTCATTCATCCGTTTTCCCTCCTTTTTCCTTAGTATGTACATTAAAAACAAAAAAATACCGCTTCGGTCTCGCCAAAGCAGTATTTTGCTCAAAAAAGGATTACGGGGAGCCGCGAAGGCTCCCTCTGTAAGGGGGATTAGCAAATTTAATCAAATTAAAATTGCTTTTGCAGTATGTTGTGTGTGTGTTGTGTGTCGTGTGTAAATAACCCGTTATGAATTATTTATCTGCATTATAGACTACGGTGGTTACTTTTCAGTTATCTCGTCGTCATATAACGCCATGTCTCGCTTCAAAATCCGAGGGTTCGATTCTGACTGCTTTATGTATGATACCAAAGGCTTCACCCCGCTTATTTTTTTCAAAATACTTTTTAATTCTTTCTGCTATAGTCTGGGTATTTTCTTCTGTCACGTCTTCAAAGATCACGGCAAACTGCCAAGGTGTGACCCTGGCAAAGACGTCTCCCTGCCTGAGACCGAAGGACAAGGCTTCTCCCAGGATTCGCAGGTGCTTCTTTCTCTCTTTTAAGTCGACCGTCACGCCCTTTTGTGCACCCAGCGTATAAACACACATAAATGCATCTTTTTGTATTCGTTCCAGGCGTCTGGCTGTGAGTCTATAGATCTGTTTGAACTCTCCATATTCCACATAGAAGGTCGCCATATAATTCCTGATCTCGATAAAATCTTCGGTCAGCTCCTCTGCGCTCAGGTTTTTCTTCGGGCGCTGCTTCATCAGCTCCTTGTAGGCGTGTTCAAATTTGGTATCAGGAACCGTACCGTATTCATGCTGCATCAGTTCTTTGACCTTTGCATACATGTCTGAGGCTGCACTGTAGTTTTCCAGCGCGGTATAAGCTCTGATCATATGATAATAATAGTCTTCTGTGTAAGGCTGGATCAAAAGCGCATTTCTGCATATCTCGATAATCTTCTGTTGATCGCCTTCTTTACTTAGAAGTTCTGTACAGGCTCGCACGGCAGACAGATACATATCTCCGTAATGGGTTTGAATCGATGCCGCCCAGGGCTCCCTGCGCGCATCATGATGGACATTTCCCTTGTAGCATTCCACTGCCTGCAGCAGATGCTTCAGTTTCTCATCATCAGAAAGTCCCGGTTCCTTTGACTGTTCCATGTATTTCTCAAACTCATAGACGTCTACCGTATACGGCATATCGTCATTAAAAGCATAAGAGCCGCTGACACTGAGGATCACCTGTTTGCCGGGTAAGAAATCCAACGTGTCGATTTCTTTACGCAGCTTGAAAATCAGTCCCTTTAATGAATTAGCAGGATTTGAAACTTCCATGTCGGGCCAGAGCATTTCGATCAGTTCATCCTGTGAAAGCTTGCGGCTGCGGTTTAAAAGAATGTATTCAAAGAGCACCCACATCTTGTTGGACTTTGTCTTCGATTCATTTACACCGATTGCTTTGTCCCCATATCGTATCTCAAGTCCGCCAAGAACCTTTATTTCAAATCTTCCACTTCCTGCCATACCCATTCTGTCCCTCCTCCATCAAATACACAACATCACCAATATCACAGATTTTTATTTCAATCTTTTTGCCAGCGCTTTTTTTGCTGCCAGATGGTCGCCCATCCACGGCTCTCTGCCATTTTCATAGTACATATAAGACTCGTCGCCTTTGCCCAGGATCAAAACACAGTCGCCCGTTTCTGCCGTGCCCACTGCCATCTCTATCGCCTCATATCTGTCTCCGATGAAAACGGCCTTGCCCTCCGGTATGCCGCTCATGATCATGGCCGCAATATCTTCTGCCTTTTCGTCTCTGGGGTCTTCTTCCGTTACAAAGACTTTGTCGCAATATTTTTCCGCAATCTGTCCCAAAACTTTTCGCTTGACCTTGTCTCTTTTTCCTGCACAGCCAAAGACCGCATAAATCTTTTTCCCTCTGCTGATCTCCTGTCCGTACTGGAACACTTTCTCAAACCCGTCAGGCGTATGGGCGTAGTCCACGATGACATGAAAGTCCTGTCCCTCATCGATGATCTCCATCCTGCCGTCGATCTGAGTAATTTTTGTGAGACGCGGCAGCATCTCTTCAATGGCCATACCCATCTGGTGCATGCCGGCAATGGCACCCAGGAGATTATAGAGGTTGTAGAGCGCGACCAGGTTGGTCTTCACGGCATAGCGCTTTCCATCGTGGAGCAAATCAAAGGTCGAGCCGTCAGGGGCCAGCTCGATATTTTCCGCCCGATAATCAGCGTCGGCATTGACGCCATAGGTGACATATCGGCAGCTGACGCATTCTGCCAGACCCTCAAAACTGATATCATCGGCATTGAGCACTGCTACGCCGTCTTTCTTCATATTTTTAAATAAAAGTTTCTTCGCTTCAAAATAGTTTTCCATGGTCTTGTGGTAGTCCAGATGGTCGTAAGTCAGGTTGGTAAAAATCGCTGCGTCAAAATCCACCGCGTCCACTCTGCCCATGGCAAGACCATGAGAACTGACCTCCATCGCCACACTCTCCATGCCGTAATCCGCCATGGCTTTTAGATTTTCGTGTATTTCCAAGGCATCTGGCGTGGTCAGATTTGGTATTTTGCTCACATCGCCATATCTGACGGCAATGGTCCCCATGTAACCGCAAGGTTTATGATAAACGTCACTGATAATGCTGGTGGTGGTCGTCTTGCCGTTGGTGCCCGTCACACCAAAGACCGTCATCTTGCGGCTGGGATGTCCGTTGAACAAATCGCAGATCCGATTCAGCTCCCCGTTCACGTCTTCTACCTTTATATATGCTATGCCCTCACACTGTTTCAGGTCATCGGAATGAACTACGGCAACAGCTCCAGCCCTGCATGCATTTTCGGCAAAACGGTGTCCGTCTGCTTCCAGTCCTTTCAGACAAAAAAATAAATCCCCCTTCTTCGCTTTTCTTGAATCTATACAAAGCCCCTGTATCTCAATCTCTGGCTTTCCTGCAAACATCTCTGATAAAAGCATCTCCCGCCTCCTAATCTTTTTTAAGTTGTACAACTGTCTTAATTATAGTATTTTCCCCACCACATGTCAAAATAAAACTGCAATCCGTCATACTTTAACAGATTGCAGCCGTAAAACTATGATCTTTTTGATTTTTCTGGCGGTAAGACCGGGTTGACGTGTACCATGCAGTGCTTGACAGCCGGAAAACTTTCTTCTACAGCCTCATGCACGTTCTCTGCAATCCGGTGACTCTCAGTCAGGGGCTGATGGCCATCGGCTGCGATTTCCACATCTACATAAATCTTCGCCCCGAAGAGCCGTGTCTTGATTTCATCAACTCTCGCAACACCCTGCTGATTAGCAATGACAGACCTGATATCAGTTACCACCTCGTCTGGTGCAGATTTGTCGACCATCTTCTCCATCGCGTCTCGAAAAATATCAAAAGCTGCTTTTTCTATCAAAATACAGATGACGATGCTGGCCAAAGGATCTAGTACGGGATACCCGAGTCTGGCTCCTAAAATGCCCGCGAAAGCGCCCGCTGATGATAAAGAATCTGACCTATGATGCCAGGCATCCGCCATCAGCGCTCCCGAATCGATCCGTTCAGCCGCTTTTCTGGTAAACCAATACATCCACTCTTTGACGATGATGGAAACGACTGCCGCCGCCAAAGCTGGTTTTCCTGGAATCTCTATCCCTTCTTCACTGAAGTTGAGAATCTTTATAACACCTGCATAACCGATGCCAAAACCCGTAGCCGCAAGCACGACTGCCAGTACCAGGGCCGCTACGCATTCCATTCTTTCATGTCCATATTGGTGCTCCAGATCGGGCTTTCTGCCAGACAAGTTCACGCCGACAATGACGATGATCGTGCTGAATACGTCTGACGCCGAATGTACGGCATCTGAGATCATGGCGCCGGATCTGGCTGCAATTCCGGCAAGAAGCTTCATTATAGACAATAAAATATTCACAACGATGCTGACGGCAGAAACTTTCATCACAAGCTGATGGGCTGCCGCTGCATCGTAAATCTTTGCTCTGTTTTTCACGATAACATTCCCCCATAGTCAGAGTATTCCTCAATGGGGGCTTTCGTTACAAAACGTGATTAGTCTGCCGCCTTAATCGGTCCGTCATATTTGAAAGCGGGCATTAATTCCAGCTTGAACTTATTCATTCTCCGCTTCTGGTCGATCTTCGCTTTCACCTCTTCATCTTCACAGATACCGGTACGGATGTAATTATCGAGTACCGCATAGGTGAATCCCAGGTTTTCCTCATCTGTAAGGCCTGAAAGGCCATCGATCGGCGTCTTGTGCACCAGCTTCTCCGGCAGGCCCAGT
The DNA here is from genome assembly GCA_900551775.1 of uncultured Eubacterium sp. GTDB lineage: Bacteria > Bacillota > Clostridia > Peptostreptococcales > Anaerovoracaceae > Senimuribacter. The sequence continues at coordinate 9,257 of URXI01000102.1, forward strand.
TCCATTCCCACGGCCTTGACTTCCTGCACGGTTAAATGGGATAGGGGGCTGAAATCCCCTGCCGCATCCCCATATCTGGTTGCATAGCCGACCCAGTCCTCTGAGAGATTGCAGGTATTTGCGACACGCCCGTTCATCGACTGGGCGACAGCATAGGTTGCCGCCATGCGAAGTCTGGCTGGAAGATTGGTCACTGTCTGCTTTGACACGTCCACGGGCAGTTTCTTCTCTATCTCGCCCAGCATGCCGTCAAAGCTGTCCCTGATGTTGACCACCACATGGTCGATGTCAAGGTGTGCCACGAGATGTTTTGACGCGTCAATGTCGGCCTGCTCCCCATTGGGAAGCAATACGCCGAAAACGCGGTCTTTGCCTAAAGCCTCCACACAGAGTCCCGCTACAACAGAGCTGTCTTTTCCGCCGCTGATAGCGACCACCGCCTTGCAGTCTTTTCCATTTACTTCAAAGAAGTCCCTGATCCACTCCACCAGATCTTCTTTCACTTTTCTTGCATCAAATTCGTACATCTATCCTCACCTCTATTTTACAATGACCTGACAAGCCTTCATGGCCGCAAGGGCAGTTTGATGACTCTCAGGTGTCACACCGGCGCACGAGGCGCCTTCTACAGTTACGATGGTTTCAGGGAAAGCCGCTTTCAGGATCATGGCGTTTGAAATCACGCAGATATCCGTACAAACGCCGCATAGCTCAATTTCCTTCGGCACGCTGCCCAGTTTCTCCGAAATCCACTGTGGAAGCTGCAGACTGCCGAAGACAGGCTTATCCAATACGTCTTTTTCCTCTGCATATGCCTTCAGCGGGTCTACGATCTGCCAGCCCTCAGAGCCTTTCAGACAATGGGCTGCGGGCAGGAGCCTGCCTTCCTGGGTTTCCATATAATCATCCCCGTGGGTATCCCTCGTAAACAAGACGGGATGCCCTTCTCTCCGGTAGAATTCAATCTTGTCAGCGATGATCCCGATAATTGCTTCCGCCTCTCTGTTTGCCAGGGCGCCGGTCACAAAATCATTCTGCATGTCGATCACCAGAAGCAGTTTTTCCTCATTCATTGTTAAATCTCCTTTTTCTCTGTCAATTCTATGTTCATTACTTCTTCTCTCATCGGAATAGAAGGTGCTGCCCCTGCACGGGAAACAGCAAGGGCGGATGCTTTTGCCGCAAGAGCAAGGCACTTCTGCGGTTCTTCTCCCCGTATCATGGAAGCGATAAAGTAACCTGTAAAAGTATCCCCTGCTCCCGTCGTATCGACTGCCTCCACGTGATAAATCCCCTGGCGCAGACACTGCTGCTGATCCTGATAGACAGCGCCCTCGCTGCCCAAAGTCAGCACCACCTTCACCCCGTCAAACCGCTCCTTCAGACTTTTCAAGATTTCCTCAGTCTCAGAAAACCCTGTGATCTGCTCTCCTTCGATCTCGTTGAGCAGGAACATGGAAATCTTGTGAAAGTCACAGCTATCCAGATTTTGGTCGTAAGGCGACGGGTTCAAGATGATTTCCATCCCCTTCTCATACGTCCTGTCGATGATATAAGGAAGTTCGTTGATTTCGTTTTGCAGAAGCAGCAGATCGCCTTCTTCGAATTTGGACAATACCTGGTCAACGAAAGCCTTGGTTACGCTTCGGTTAGCGCCGCCATAGAGCAGGATGCAGTTCTGTCCGTCTTTGTCCACCTGGATGATCGTATGCCCTGACTTGCCGGCGACGGTTTTGATGCAGGAAGTATCCGCACCACTTGCCGACAAAGCTTCCCGCAGCGCTTCTCCCTCTTCTCCAATCAGCCCCGCATGATAAACCTCCGCTCCCGCTCGTGCCAGTGCGATGGATTGGTTTAGGCCCTTTCCTCCGCAGAAGACTTCCATCCCTGCGGCAGCCAGCGTTTCTCCCGGCCGCACCATGTGATCCACGCTGTAAACATAGTCCAGATTCAGCGATCCAAAATTTAATACTTTCATTCGTTCACCCCTTATCTAGCAAAATTCACCTGCAAACCATTCTTCAAAAGCGGCAGCGTCTACATCGATGCAGACATTCACATTGGGCTCCCTGCCCTCCGCAATGGGATTGACCTTCCCTGCTACGGTCGCTCCCTGTGCGTAGCCTTCTGTCACAATGCCCACGTACATCTTCTCGGTCTTGAAAAGCTCCGGTCTCAGCATATATGCCATCACACAGGCATCGTGTATCCTAAGCCCTGCCTCAAAGCTGCCGCCCCGGTAATGCTCGAACAGAGTGTACAGCATGTTCCCCTCTCTGCCGCTTTCTTTGATCTTCAGGGCGGTATCCTTACGCAGTATCGCCTTATTGGTCACATCCAGTCCCAGCATGGTGATGGGAAGTCCCGATTCAAAGACCATGTGGGCGGCATGGGGATCATTGTAAAGGTTGAACTCCGCTGCCGTGTTGGTATTTCCACCCGAAAGTCCACCGCCCATCATGACGATCTCGTCAATCTTCTCTTTTACTTCAGGATACATTCTGAGCAAGATTGCGATATTTGTGTGGGTGGCAAGAGCCGCAAGGGTGATTTTCTCATCGCTCTCCATGATCATTTTCCTCATGGCTTCCACCGCGTGCAGCGGCAAAGGTCTGCGCTTCACTTCCGGAAAGTCGTAACCATCCATGCCGCTGACACCGTGAATCTCAGGGCAGGGTTCCAGTTTCTTGAGCAGCGGCGCATCGCAGCCCCTCGCTACGGGAATATCCGCATCCAAAAATTCCATCAGTTTCAGCGCATTGGCAGTCGTCTTTTCTACCTCAACATTGGCTGCAACCGTGCTGATCAGTTTGACATTGAGTGCAGGATTGCGCACTGCGATGGTAATTGCTGCTGCGTCATCAATTCCCGGATCTGTATCGATAATGATATTTCTTGGCTTCATCATAATCTCCTTCTCGCTTTATATTATCTCTATTGTACCATTTTGCAATAAACAGGGCAACTATAGAAAGTATTTGCGGGGCGGCAAACACAGCAGCGAAATATGCAAAAGGCCGGCTGGGGATTT
>URXI01000103.1 GCA_900551775.1 uncultured Eubacterium sp.
ATGGAGAGCATGCTTTGATTGAGGGAGGCCTGTCTCGAATGGAGAGAGCATGCTTTGATTGGGGGAGGCCTGTCTTGAATGGAGAGCATGCTTTGATTGAGGGAGGCCTGTCTCGAATGGAGAGAGCATGCTTTGATTGGGGGAGGCCTGTCTTGAATGGAGAGCATGCTTTGATTGAGGGAGGCCTGTCTCGAATGGAGAGAGCATGCTTAGATTGAGGGAGACCTGTCTCGGAAGGAGAGAGGATGCTTTGGCTGAGGGAAGTCAGCCTTGAATGGAGAGCGTGCTTTGGCGGAGGGAAGTTGACTTTCGAACTTGCAATCAATGGGTTTTGGATAACAATCCCGCATCTTTCCATATGCTGGTCTTTGCAAGCAGGGCTGTGTTATGATAAAATACATTTATCAACAAGTGGCTGTGGTTCAAACGAGTAAAAATTCGTTTAGGCACGGCCACTTTGTAATTAGTGCAGAGATCGGGGCAATCCAATACAATTCATTACGCAGATTTGTTTGTTGCGCTGCTTTCCGTTAAGCGGAAGGAAGAAAAGACGGATCGGATGCGTAACGGAGCCTTGGCAAAGAGGGCGCAGTTACGCAGAATGAGGTGATTTGCAAGATTCTGTTAAGCAGAAGAGCGAGGATCCAGGGGAGATGCGTAACCGTCTGCTGTAGTCAGATTTCAGGCACCCGCTGTTAATAGGCTTCACAGTCCGCAATCGGCTAGGTCTTAAAAAAAGTCCCGGACTTATTTTCTAAAGCGCCCGATTGCAGACTGTTTGGAAGTCAAATCCATGCCTGGTAGTCCGCAATCGACTAGGTTTCAAAAAAAGTTTCGGACTTATTTTCTAAATTGCTCGATTGCAGACTGTTTGGCAACTAAACCCATGCCTGGTAGTCCGCAATCGGCTAGGTCTTAAAAAAAGTCTCAGACTTATTTTCTAAAGCGCCCGATTGCAGACTACTAAAGTGCATAAACTGACTCGGGCAGTCCGCATAAGAGAGTCTTGGCAAAGTGTATAAAGAATTACATAGAAAAGGATAGAAAAATGAGCAGATATGTTGCAGATAATATCAAAGATTTTAATTTGGATCACATTTTCGACTGTGGTCAGTGCTTTCGGTGGGAAAGACAGGCAGATGGTTCCTACACGGGAATCGCCCATGGCAAAGTGGTCAATATGCAGTTTCTGTCAGAGGGTCAACTTGCTGCGCGGTCAGATTTTCGCGAGGAAATCTCGAATTGGGCGCTGTCCTGTGACCACTCAGAGGATTTAAATGGAGAGCTGCCCTGTAACTCCACGGAAGCTCTGAATGGGACGCAGCCGTCAGGGCATTCGCAACCTTATATTACATCAGCTATTGCATCAGCCGCTGCCGGGCGGGCGCCTTTGAGCGCTTCAAGTTCCTCGAGGCACTCGCAACCTTCCGCTGACGCCTGTCCTTCCGGGCGCCTGGTCATCGACAACTGCACCGAAGCCGAATTTGAACAGATTTGGAAACCCTATCTGGATCTGGACAGGGACTACGGAGAAATCAAAAAACGGCTGGCGGCCTGCGACCCGGTTATGGAGCAGGCGATCAGAGCTGGGCAGGGTATCCGGATTCTGAAACAGGATTTGTGGGAAACCATCGTTTCCTTCATTATATCTCAGAACAATAATATACCGAGAATCAAAAGGTGTATAGAGAATCTGTCTTTCATGTTCGGAGAGCCGGCAGGCGAATACGCGGGCAGGGCTTATTACAGCGTGCCCGGCCCGCAGAAGATGGCAAGTCTGACGGCGGAGGAGCTGGGGCCGGTCAGACTTGGCTACAGAACCAGGTATCTCATCGAGACGGCGAAGATGGTATGTGAAAAGGGGCTGCCGGAGGATGAGGAGCAGCTTTCGGCCCTGTGCGGCGTGGGACCGAAAGTTGCAAACTGCATTTTGCTATTCGGAATGGGCCGCCATGAAAGTTTTCCCATTGACGTCTGGATGGCAAGAGTCATGAATCAGCTTTATGGTATTGACGAAAAAAATCATAAAGAGATGAGCGCTTATGCCGGGAGCCACTTTGGCAGCCTGGGAGGTTTTGCCCAGCAATATCTCTTCTATTATATAAGGGAAAAAACAAGTAAAAAAATGTCGGAAAATGTAGATCGTGAAGAGGGTAGGGGAGAAGAGGGGAGAGGCTGGAAAATTTCACAAAAAAATTTGCAAAAAAATATTGACATTGAGGCGAGAAAGACCTACAATAAAGAAGACGATTAGCACTCGAATTAAATGAGTGCTAACAAATGACACGTTAGATGTGTCTGAAGGTTAGCAAAACAGTACATAATAATATCAACATAAACTAGGAGGTAGAGAAAATGAGTTTTGGAATTAAGCCACTGGGCAGCAGAGTCGTGATTAAAAAATTAGAAGCAGAAGAAAAGACACAGGGCGGCATCATCCTTGCGAGTGCAGCAAAGGAAAAACCACAGATGGCAGAAGTCGTAGCAGTCGGTCCGGGAACAAAGGACGAAGTGATGGAACTTTCTGCAGGGGACAAAGTCGTATTTTCTAAGTATGCAGGAACAGAGATCAAATACGACGGAGAAGAATACACAATCATGAGCCAGAGCGACATTTTGGCAATCGTAGAATAATTAATCAGGGAGGTTAAGAAAAATGGCAAAGGATTTATTTTATGGCGAGGACGCCAGAAGAAAGCTTCAGGTAGGAGTAGATAAATTAGCAGATACTGTTAAGATTACATTAGGACCTAAAGGCAGAAACGTTTTGATCAACAAATCATTCGGATCACCTTTGATCACTAACGACGGCGTTACCATCGCAAGAGAGATTGAGCTGGAAGATTCCGTGGAGAACATGGGTGCACAGTTGGTCAAGGAAGTTGCTACAAAGACTAACGACGTTGCCGGTGACGGAACAACGACAGCGACACTGCTTGCACAGATCATCATCAGAGAAGGCTTCAAAAATGTAGCAGCAGGCGCAAACCCGATGGTGCTGAAGAGAGGTATCCAGGGCGCAGTCGATACAGCTGTTGAAGAGATCAAAAAGACTTCACACAAAGTTGAGACCAAAGAATCCATCGCACAGGTTGCATCCGTTTCCGCAGCTGACGAGGAAATCGGCGGCATGATTGCAGAAGCGATGGAAAAAGTCGGCAAGGACGGCGTAATCACAGTAGAAGAATCCAAGACTATGGGCACTACTTTAGATGTAGTAGAAGGTATGCAGTTCGACAGAGGATACCTGTCCGCATACATGGTAAGCGATACAGAGAAGATGGAAGCTGTTTTAGAAAACCCTTACATCTTATTAACTGATAAGAAGATCAGCAACATCCAGGATCTCCTTCCGCTGTTAGAGCAGATTGTAAAACAGGGAAGAAAGCTTTTGATCGTCGCAGAAGACGTAGAAGGTGAAGCTTTGACGACATTAGTTCTCAACAAGCTGAGAGGAACCTTTGATGTCGTCGCCGTTAAATCACCAGGATTTGGCGAAAGAAAGAAAGCGTTGGTAGAAGATATCGCAGTTCTGACTGGCGCTACAGTCATCAGCGAAGAAGTAGGCTACGACCTCAGAGAAGCGACTGTTGACATGCTGGGTCAAGCAGGCACTGTCAAAGTTGAAAAAGACAGAACTGTCATCGTCAATGGAGCTGGCGAAAAAGCAGACATCGACGCTAGAATCAACGCAATCAAAACACAGCTGGCTGAGTCCGAATCCGATTTTGACAAAGAAAAATGCCAGGAAAGATTGGCTAAGTTAGCAGGCGGCGTAGCTGTCATCAAAGTCGGCGCTGCAACAGAAACTGAACTGAAAGAAAGAAAGCTGAGAATCGAAGACGCACTGAACGCAACACAGGCTGCTGTAGAAGAAGGTATCGTAGCAGGCGGCGGCGTAGCTCTTTGCAATGCAATTCCGGCTGTATCAAAATATGTTGAAACTCTGGAAGGCGACGAGAGAACTGGTGCAAGAATCATCGAAAGAGCACTGGAAGAGCCAGTTAGACAGATTGCTGAAAACGCTGGATTTGAGAGCAGCGTAGTCGTTGCAGAAGTAAAGAACCAGAAAGCTGGTGTTGGCTTCAACGCTGCAACAGAAGAATATGTCGATATGATTGAAGCTGGTATCGTTGACCCTGCAAAGGTAACAAGATCAGCAATTCAGAATGCTGCATCTGCATCCGCAATGCTGCTTACAACAGAAGCTGGCATTGTCGAAATCAAAGGAAGCGATCCACTGACAAATGCTATGGCTAATGGCGGTCCTGGCGGAATGGGTGGCATGGGCGGCATGATGTAAGCTAAGCCTTAGGTTTCAAATTCATAATAAGCTCAATATTTATATAGGGAGTTGCTAGTCGGCAGCTCCCTTTTTGAATTGACAGAATAATACGTTGCGTTCTGTGAAAATCAAGAGTAATATGAATGTAGAATCTATGACAGGAGAAACGGAAATGGATTGGAAAAATGCAGCCTCTATATTAGAAAATCTTCCAGGTGGTATTGGAATTTTCAGTTATGACGCTAGTGAATTGAAACCAATATATGTCAACAGGCAGATGCTGAAGATCGTGAAATGCGGCGAACTGAAGGAATTAAGGCAATTGGTGCATTGTGACGATGCGGCCCAATTACGAAACAAAGCAGAAGCTCTTTTGCAAGATCAACAGCCTTTGCTCCAGGACTTTCGCCTCTTTGACAGAGAAAAGGCGGACTATTTTTGGCTGCGATTGAGAGCCAATTCTACGATCAATGCAGAGGGCATAGGGACAATCTATGCAGAAGTCACTGATATAGATGCAGAAAAACAGAAGGACGTTCGTCTGAATTTGACTGAGAAAACGCTTTTTTCTGTTATTGAGGAATCTGGAATCCAGTTTTGGGAATACGACATCAAACACGAGAGGGCCTATCTCGGTCTCAAATCAAGAACAGACTATAATATGGAGGGCGTACTTGAAAACTTTCCTGCAACATGGATTGAAACGGGGTATGTGCACCCGGATGATATAGAAGAATATCTGCGTATGATGAGCCGGTTAAAAAAGGGAGCTGATAGCGTCGGCTTTGATGCGAGAATCTGGAATCCACATTTAGAAAGCTATGAGTGGAAGAAGATCCGTTACACCGCAATTGCCAATGAGCACGGTGAATCATCAATGGCTCTTGCTATAGCCGTAGATATTCACGACTTCAAACATAGTGAAGAAACGCTGCAGGCTGTTATGGAGCAGATGGGGATTACTTCGTGGGAATATGATATTAACCATCGGACCATCGTCCGCCACCAGAACAGTGCAGATACTTTTGATGAGGAGGATTTGATTGTAAAGAATATTCCAGAAGCTTTATTTGATCAAAGAGGCGTATATCCTGACGATGCAGAGATTTTGAGGGAGGGCTACCAGCGACTTTTTGATGGGGAAAGCAGCGTCAAATTCCAATGTAGATATTGGGTCCCTCGTATCGCACAGTACAAATGGTTTGAAACCGCTTATACTGTCATGAAAGATGAACGCGGAAGGTCGCCGAGGGCCATTGGAACGGCAAGGAATATCGAAAAGCAGAAGCGGGCAGAAGAACAGTATCAAGAACAACTAAAGTTTATGAACGACGTATCAGAAGATACTCTGATCGCCAAAGGCAGGCACAATATTACGAGAAACGAAGTAGAGTTTTCTGTTGAGCGCAGTTCCTATGCCATCCCAGGCAGAAAGGGAGAAAACTACGATCAGTTCATCGCAAAACTCATCATTCAGCCCCTAAAGGAGAATAAACGAAAAGAACTTGCAGAAGTAATGTCCCGCCAGAACTTAATAGAAAGTTACGCCAAAGGGATCAACAACTTTGCTGTAAAATATCAGCGTAAGACAAAGGATCAAAAGATGATCTGGGTGGAGACGACTCTGCGTACTTTTCTGCAGCCTGGCAGCGATGATCTGATTTGCTTTGCTTATACTTACGATCGGACCGACAGTGTATTGCAGCAGCAGATCGTCAATCGTGTCGCAGACATGGAATATGACTTTCTTGCCATTCTTGACGTAAAGACGGAGCAATTACAATTCGTAAGCGTAAATGATGCTGCGGATCTGAATGAACTGACAAAGGCAGTGCACTATTCGGATCATTATAAACGAGGCGTTCCTCAAAACGTGCTGCCGGAACAACAGGAGCAGGTAATTGCAAACTTAGATTTAAACCATATCATTGAAAAACTGAACCAGTCGGACACTTATTTCTTCATGTTTTCTTTTGTTACAGACGAGGAAATCAGACGGAAAAAATTGCAATTCGCTTATCTGGACGAAAACAAAGACTCCATCATGTTTACAAGGTCTGATGTTACGGAGGTCTATAAGAACGAGCAGGCACAGCTGCGCCGTATTGCAACAGCTTTGCGGGAAGCGGAAGAGGCAAGCAGGGCGAAGACTGATTTCCTGTCGCGGGTCAGCCACGACTTACGAACGCCGATGAATGCCATTCTGGGTCTCTCTAATCTGGGACTGGAGAGTGATGATGCAGCCGAGCTGAAAGGCTATATGGAAAAGATTCAGTCGTCTGGACAGTATCTCCTCAGTTTAATTAACGATACTTTGGACGTCAACAAAATTGAGAGCAATCGCGTCGAGATACATGAGTCCCTGATGCATAATCTGACCCTAATTGAACCGGTCGTAGCTACTGGCAGAATTCTGGCAAAAGAGAAGGGCGTACATTTTGCCGTGGACACCAGCGGTGTCCCTGCAGGCATGATCAAAGGGGATGCAATCCATATCCGGCGGATTTTAAATAATTTGATTTCTAATGCAATCAAGTTCACGGATTCGGGCGGCAGAGTGGAACTGAGAGTCGAAGAGCAGCCTTCTGACAATCTTCGGCAAAATGAGAATCTGCTGTACTGCTTTACCGTGACAGATGACGGAATTGGCATGAGTGAAACGTTTATGAAAAATATGTATGAACCGTTCGCGCAGGAAAACGAATCTTCCTATATGGATAAAGGATCAGGGCTAGGTCTTACTATTGTCAAAAAATTAGTAGATTTGCTCGGCGGAGATATCGAGGTTGAAAGTACACCGGGTCAAGGGACTGTCTTCAGAATCTATCTATGGCTGGAGAAAGTAGAGAGCTATGACGAAGAGAGCAATGGGCGGTTCGCCGATGCTTCGATGGAGGCGCTTAGAGGAAAACATATTCTCGTATGTGAAGATCATCCGTTGAATACACTGGTTGTAAAGAAACTTTTGTCAAAGGCAGGCTGCATTGTTACGACCGCTGAAAACGGACAGCAAGGTGTCGACATCTTTCTCAGTTCGCCGCCTCAGACCTTTGATGCCATCTTAATGGATATTCGCATGCCTGTAATGAATGGACTCGATGCGGCCAGAAAAATTCGCCAGACAGATGGAGACGTTCCTATCATTGCACTCTCTGCAAATGCATACGATATAGATGAGAAAAAGTCGTCAGAAGCAGGGATGAATGCTCATTTATCAAAGCCAATTGAACCCCAGCTGATGTACGAAACGCTATTAAAATATGCGAATTTTCGGTAATAACTGGATTTAGTACCAAGAAAATTATGATTTTGATCACCTTATTTTTGGAAGACAGAAGGTGGATGAAAGGCTTATAAACGGCTATTTTTAGACGTTTTTCGACTTTTGTCAAAAACAGACTGACAAAGTTGGAACAACAAAAATTATCGCTAACCCATAATTTGCTATTGGAAATGTGGTTGTTTTATGGTATAATGTGAACAAATGAAATACAAGTGCATAATGATGCATGGCCGAACCGGTCCAGATTGTGTACTAGCATTGATACATAAGGCTTTCAAGGTATTTAAAAAAACCAAATTATGGGATGTTTTATCCCTAAAATGTAAAAAATGCTTGCCAAGTTGGGTTGATTTAGGTTATACTCATTGTGAACTATCATTTCATTTGTAAGTTTTGTGCAAATAAGCGCATAACTATAATCTTACAAAACGAACAAAAAAGAGGGAGGAATTCTTAAAATGAAGAAATTTTTAACAGTGCTTCTTGCATTGTCAGTTGTCTTCACTTACACAGTTGGTACTGCGTTTGCGGCTGTACCAAACCCTGCAAGTACTAACGCAGTTGACTCTGAGAATGCATTTAAAGAAGTAGTTAAAGAAGTAAAAGATAGCATTTCATATGATGGAAAAGGCTACAACCAAAATGCCAATGAGGGTGCTGGCTATCTGTCTAGAGAAGCAACAGAAGCACGTATTGACGAACTGGCTAAGCCATATATCCAGGCTATTCGAAATGCATCAAGCAATTGGGACGATGCATGGTCGGCAGTTGCTACAGCAGCTGATTTCAAATCAGTGACAAAGCTCTTTGATGCTACCGATATCGTAGAAATTTTCAAGCTTCAGTATGATATCGAACTGAAAGCAGCTAACCTTGCAATGGCACCTGATCTGAGTGGTTATGCCGCTGCAGATAAAGTGGAAATCAATAAAGAAATCGACAAACAGGTTGCAGCCATTGAGGCTGCAAAGATTGCTATCTCAAGTACTACAACAGTAGACAATGTAAAAGATGCAATCGACGCCTTCAAAGCTGCAGTAAAGGCTGTTCAGGACGAAATGAAAAAGTACAATACTGCAACTACTGATGCAGAGAAATTAGCACAGGCCAAAAATGATGCCATTTATACTTTGAATCAGGCAACTGATGCCTTCACTGACGCAGTGGAAACAGCTTATAAGAACTCTGTCAATGCAACAGAAGTTGCTAGATTGGCATCACTTGATAAAGATGTTGACAGATTAGCTGCCGTGTACGAAGATAAAATTGAAGCAATCGCTTCAGATGCAGACATGTCTGTTGCTGCCAAAATCAGCGGATTAGGTCAAATCGCTGCTGCTGCAAAAGGCGGCACATTTACAACAACTGCTTCATTTGGCAAGTTTTATACTGACTTAAGTGTATTACATAATGCCGATGTACTTCTGGCATACGCAGATACCCTTGCAGCGGAAAAGAAAGCTGCAATTGCTGCGGATGGTACTAAGTTATATGACAATACAGACGTTGATGTTAAGCTGACTGAAGCGAAGGATGCCGTTGCAGATGCTGTATTTGCCGCAATCGCTGCTGGCGGAGCTGCTCCTACAAAAACAACGGTTACAGATGTCTTTGCTACATTAGAAGCGAAAACATTCCCGCTTGCCGCATACAAGAAAAAAGCAATCAAGACATTTACTGAAGGAAAGTATGCTACAGTCAATCCGGCAGCTACTGCATGGTCTGGGGACAGATATGACAAAGTAGTCGACCTTCAAGACAAAGCATCCGATGAGATCTTGCTTGCAGAAACGACAGATGCAATTGATGCTATCGCTAAGCAGGCAGTCAAAGACATTGATGCAATTTTGACTGATGACCAGGTTGACGCATTAGAAAATAAGACTGATACAAGAGCTACCATTCTTGGCTATGACACTGCCTTTGATAAGTATTTTGATGCAGTAGTTGGTACTACCGGCTATTCTGCACAGATCAAAGCAGACGCTATCGATGCAGCAAAACAGGTCTTTAAAGACGCTGTCGTTGCTATGGAAAATGCAAACATTACCTATGCGGAAATTGATAAAATCATCAAGGACAACTATAATACAGCTTTAGCAGAGTTAGCAAAGGCTAAGACAAAGGCAGAACTTACAACGCAGGCAACAGCGGTAGATACACTCATCAATGCACTTCCTCCAACAATCACAATTGCTGATAAGGACGCTGTTCTGGCTGCTCAGAAGGCTTTAGAGGATTATCTTGATTTGCCAGGAACTGATAAAGCAGACATTTCTTACGGAAATAAGCTGAAGACAGCAATGGCTACATTGATTAACTTAGAGTCAAAAACAGTCAAAGATCAAATAAAAGCACTTCCTTCAACAATTACTGTTGCAGATGCAGAAAAGGTAGAAGCTGCAAAAGCCGCTCTCGATGCTCTCGAAGCAACATATGGCGACTATGATGGAAAAGACAAGTTCGGTGAAAACACAGGTTTCGCATATGTATTAACTGTTGCTCCATCAAATGCAGGAGACGTAAAAGACGCATTGAAGGCTTTAGAAACCGCTAAGCTAAAAGATGCAGCTGACAAAGTGAAAGCATTAGGATCAAATCCTACGGTTAAAGAAGTGAAAGCAGCAAGAGATGCTTATGACGCATTAAAGCTTGAGACGAAACTGTTATTTAACGATGAGTTATATGCAGATCTTCTTGAAGCAGAAAAGGCCGTCGATAACGCTGTAAAATCATTTAAAATCGTAGCATCTTCTAAACTGTACAAAGGCAATAAGATCCGTGTTAAATGGAGAGTTGCAGAAGGTGACGTTGATGCAATCGATGGATTCAAAGTCTACAAATCAACAAAGGCTCAGTCTGGCTACAAGTATATGGGCAAGACTAAGAAACTCTACATGGACAACAAGAAAGGCCTGAAGAAGGGCAAGAGAATGTACTACAGAGTAAGGGCATACAAAGTAATTGATGGTAAGACATATTACTCCGACTATTCCAACAAAGCAAACAGAATTTACAAGTAATCTGTACATGAAATCTATAAAAAGAGGCCGGGATTCCGGCCTCTTTTTAGTGCTTAATTTTAAATTGTCATAACTGCATACAATGGAATGTTGACCAGCCAGTCCTGTTCCCTGTAGGCTGCCATGGATGTCCTGACGGCAACTCCCGGATGGAATTTGTCACAATATGCCCTCAGGCTCCGGGAACGCAGGTTTTCTTCCGCCTTGACCTCTATGGGCACGATCTGCCCCCGGCGCTGTACGACAAAGTCGATCTCGTTATGGGCGGATGCAGAATAATAATACGGGATATATTCAGTATCCGAGACCAGCTGCTGGTGCACATACTGCTCGGTCAGCGCGCCCTTGAATTCCGTAAATATGCTGCTCCCTTCCAAGATTGCCCCCGCATCCAGATCACTCATGGCACCGAGCAGCCCTACATCAAGCAGGAATATCTTGAAGACGGAGAACTCCACATATGCTTTCAATGGCATGGCCGGCTTCTGCACCCGATAGGTTTTGCTGATCAGTCCGCAATCCAGAAGCCACTCGATAGCCGTTTCAAAGTCCCTGGCCCTGGCGCCTTCTTTGACCTGTCCGAAGAAAAACTTCCTGTTCTCTTTGGCCAGCTGGACAGGTACCGAGTTCCATACCATCCTGATCCGCGGCAGCATGTCCTTGTCTGTGTGCTTGCTGAAGTCATCCTCATACATCTCCAGGATGGCCTTCTGGATTGAACGGACTTCTACGATGTCCCCTTCGTCAACATAGCTGGCTACGGCTTCAGGCATGCCCCCGATGTAATAGTAAAGCTTCAGCCATCTGATATATTTCTCAGAAAAGGCATCGATCATCCTGTAATCCTTTTGGCTCAGCAATGACGCGAGCTGTTCCTCACCCATGGCAGTCAGGAACTCCCTGTAGTTCATGGGATAGATGTCCAGTGTGTCAACCTTCCCCACTGGGAAAGACGTACCTTCGTGGATTGCCACGCCCAGCAGGGAACCTGCTGCTACGATGGCATATTCCGGCGCTTCCTCACAAAAGTATTTCAGGGAAGAAATCGCCCTGGGTGCCTCCTGTATCTCATCAAAGATAATCAGCGTATCTTCCGGACGGACAACCTCCTTCGTCTCTATGTTGATAGCCTGGATGATGCTCCTGATATCAAAGTCGCCTTCGAACACCCTCTGCATCCTGGAGTTGCGGTCAAAGTTGACATAGGCCACATTCTTGAACTGCCTTGCTCCGAACTCCTTCATAATCCAGGTCTTCCCCACCTGGCGGGCACCCTTTAGAATCAGAGGCTTCCTGTTCTTCTTTCTCTTCCAACGGACGAGTTCGTCCATGATCTGTCGTTCCATAATATCCCCCTTTGCTGCTTTTCCTATATTATACCCCATTTATACAGTGATATCACTGTTTTTGAAGATATTTTGTATAAAACACTCATTTTTTTGAAGATAAATCCTTGTTTTATTGCTAAAATTTTAACCAAGTATAATGGGCACGGCAATTCCAACGTCTCCATACCCCTTTCTGGATTGAGGATGCGACTAAATCCGTATATAGAAGAACCAGTGAGCCTCACGATTTCAATCCACGCACCCATGCGGGATGCGACTCTCGTAAAGACCAGCTAGACCGCGCCCAGCTAGAGATTTCAATCCACGCATCCATGCGGATGCGACCCGTATGTACTGATTGAC
>URXI01000104.1 GCA_900551775.1 uncultured Eubacterium sp.
AGCCTGAGAGAGAAGCTGCCGGACTATATGGTTCCCAAGAAAATCATTTTCGTCGACCACCTGCCCATGACCAGCAACGGAAAGACCGACCGCAGGAGTTTGGAGGACAGGCTCAGATGACATTATTTGGAGATTTTTACTTTTTCGAATGGGCGGCGGTCCTGCTGCTGCCGGCAGTGGTTTTAGGCGTAATGGAAAAGCCGATCAAATACTACGGTTTTGCCGCCACACTGTTTTTCATCTATATGGCGATGCGGGATCGGCCGGAGGGGATTCTATATCTGGCAGTATACTGTCTTTTGGAATTTACCTTGGTGAAGGTGTATCTGAAAATCACGGCAGCAAAGGGGAGGAACCCGCGCATCTATTGGACATTTTTGCTGCTGTCCCTGGCGCCGCTGATCGCCTTTAAACTTTCCGGTTATTTAGGAAACTCCCTTTTTGCATTCATAGGCATTTCCTATATGACCTTCAAGTCGGTACAGATGATCATCGAAATCTACGATGGGATCATTAAAGAGTGCAATACTTTTGAATTCCTGTATTTTTTGATATTTTTTCCCTGTCTCTCGTCGGGGCCTATAGACAGGAGCCGCCGCTTTCACGAGGACTTCACAGGTCCAAAATCCAGGCAGGCTTATTTGGAAATGGCGGGCAGCGGTCTTTTCAAAATCTGTTTGGGTCTGGCATATAAATTTGCTTTTGCCATGGTCTTTTACAAGATTCTGACCCAGCTTGGCATGGACGGTACCTTGCAGTCCGATCTGATCTACATGTATACATACGGATTTTATCTGTTCTTCGACTTTGCCGGTTACAGCCTGATGGCGGTTGGCATGAGCTACTTATTTGGCATCGCCAGCCCGGACAACTTTAACAGGCCCTTTGTGAGCCTGGATATGAAGGAATTCTGGGACAGATGGCACATCAGCCTCTCCCATTGGTTCAGGGATTTTATCTTTTCACGCTTTATGATGAAGGCGATCAGAGGAAAGTGGTTTGCCAGCAAGCTGACTGGCGCTTCATTTGGCTTTATTATCAACATGTTCGTGATGGGCGTCTGGCACGGTCTGGATATCTATTACCTGATTTACGGGTTATACCACGGCGTGCTGCTGGCTGCAACGGAGGTTTATCAAAAGAAATCAAAATTTCATAAGAAACATAAAAAGGAGAGATGGTACCGGATGATCAGCTGGTTCATCACCTTCAATCTAGTCATGTTCGGCTTTTTTATCTTCTCTGGAAGATTTACGGATTTGGTCGGGCTCAGTTAATTACACAAAAGGAGAATTGCTATGGAAGAGAAAATTTTAGACATGTTAGAGGAAATCTGCGGAGACGATATCGTAAAAGAGAATTTGGATATCAATCTTTTGGAGGAAGATCTGATCGATTCACTGGATTATACGGAGCTTCTCGTTTCTATCGAAGAAGCCTTTGGCATCATCATGTCGCCGTCAGAATTTACCAGGGAGCAGATGGACACGCCGAGAAAAATCATAGAACAAGTAAAAGTCCGGAGTTAGACATGAAAAAGATTGCAGCATTTGTTACGGCGCTGGCCCTGTTTGTGGTCTGTATCATCGCCTTTCATTATTACAGCGAAGACAGGATAGCGACGAACAATCCTAATTTTGGCACCTGGATCAGCAAAGAAAAGGATTTGTCCTATGAAGCGGTCAAGGCGAACACCCACGAGGATACGGTGTTGATGCTGGGGTCTTCGGAATTCCAGCACGGCAGAAAGACGCCTTATCATCCCAGTTGGATTTTCCGCAGACAGAATATGGACGTCATGTGCATCGGAGCTGCGTATAATCAAAGCCTGTCCCATACCATCACGCTGGCATCCATCGCGCCCGAACTGAAATCGAAAAAGGTGGTCTTGCTTCTCTCACCTTCCTGGTTTAATAAACACGGGGTGAAAGAAGAGGCTTTCTCCATTCGTTTTTCAGAAAGTCAGTATATAGCGATGATGGAAAATCCTCATATCAAAGAGGAAACGAAAGCTGCTGTGACGGAACGGGTGCTGACGCTCCTTGCTAGGGACAAAGAGATGAAGAAACGGGTGCAAAAATACCGGGACGTCTATCTGGGCAGCGGCGGCATTCTTGACAGAATCTTTTTGGAGGCTCGCAAGAAATTTGTCAGAGAGAAAGAAATTGCCATGGTCAGTGAAGCATGGATTGCCAGCGGGCAGAAGAACTATAAAAAATATGAGCCGCCTGCACCTGTAAAAGAGAATCCGGATTGGGCTGCCCTTGAGGATAGGGCAGAGGTAGAGTATGTGCAGCAGCCGCAGAACCGATTCCACATGATAGACAAATTCTATCGAGAGAAGATCGTTCCGCGGATGAAGGACAAGCGGCAGTCAGACTTACAAAAAAGCTATGGAACTTCGCCGGAATACGGCGATCTCCGGCTGTTTCTCGATGTCTGCAGGCAGGAAAACGTAGATATCTGTCTGGTTCTTCTGCCGGTGAACGGCTACTGGTATGACTATACAGGCTTTCCGAGGGAGGGCAGACAGCAATTTGTGAAAAAAGTAGAGAACATTGCGCAGGAATACAATGTAGAGACTTGCAATTTGTTCAATGAAGGTTACACGCCGGGGTTCTTAGAAGACGCAGTACATCCGGCGGGGAAAGGCTGGGTAAGGATTAATGAAGAAGTTTACAAGTTTTTTAGGCAAGGTAAGACAAGTGCTTAGCAGGGAATATGTGATCTATACGATGCTTTTCCTCGCTTTGATGCTGATCGTGTATTTTTATCTGCTCCTTTCAGGACCGGCTGAGACACCACAGTTCACCTATTCGGAATTCTGATATTGGTGCAAAAGTAACGGTTTTGTTTGCGGTTCTCTCCTAAATATGATAGAATATTAGGCAGTTTTAATGGAATGGAGATGACAGAAGTGAAAGATAAAGAATTAGCCAAAGAGATAGAAGAAATTCTCGAGGATAACAGGCAGCTGGCAGAAAGGGTCAATGCCAGGCTGAATCTGCAATTGGTGGACTGCAGCAGAGAAGAGGGCTTCGCCGAGTTTGCCTTTGATGTGGAGGAATGGTGTCTGAACCCTTATGACGGCGTCCATGGCGGCGTCATCTGCACACTCTTTGACACGGGCCTGGGCATCGGTGCAGTGGCGCTGACACAGAAGATGGTTTCTACGACAGACATTTCGGTCAGCTACCTGAGGCCGATGAACGGCAAACGTTATATCATCCGTGCAGAATATACTCAGATGGGGAGAAGGATGGTCCGCAGCACGGGCAAAGCGATCGATGCAGAGACCGGCGTGGTCTGCGCCACGTCTATGGCCAGCTTCGTGCTGACCGAGTCGAGAAAAAAGGGACTGCAGGTATAAATATTCTTGAATAGGTCTTCACAAAAACGGTCAATGGGTTTACGATAGAGAAAACTCATTGACCGTTTCGGTATATGGAGGTAATTATGAACGACAAATTCTGGGCACTGTCGAAGGAGAAGCAGGACCGCATCATCAATTCGGCGCTGGAGGTATTCGCCAGGAATGAATACAAGAAGGCGCCCATGTCTGAAATTGCCAGTGCAGCGGGGATTTCTAAGTCATTGCTTTTTTACTATTTTCACAACAAAAAGGAATTATTTATTTTTTTATATGACTACGCCATCAGCTTCCAGCTTCAGAAACTGAGAGAGACAGGGATCATGGAGGAAACTGATTTCATGGAGATGTTCAGAAAATCCGTTCACGTCAAGTGTCAGGTGGCAAAGGAATACACCTATATGAATCAATTCCTCATCAGGGCATATTTTGAGGATGAGCCGGAAATTATGGATGCGCTGGGACCAAAGCTGAAAGGGCTGATCGACGAGAGTTCAGAGCTGCTGCTGGAAATCATCGATAAGTCCAAGTTCAAGGAAGAATCAGATGCAGCTATGCTGCTGAAAATCAGTGTCTGGATAGGAGAGGGTTATATGCTTCGGCAGATGAGAGAGAAGGACACGGATATCGACCAGTGGGAAAGAGATTTTCTGGAAGTGATTGCGTTTTGGAAGAAGAACCATTATCAGGAGGAATACATATGAGTGTAATTGAAGTGAGCCGTCTGACCAAAGATTATGGCAGCGGCAAGGGCATCTTTGATGTCAATCTCAACGTGGAAGAGGGAGAAATCTTTGGCTTCCTGGGACCTAACGGCGCTGGAAAAACCACGACCATCAGAAACCTGCTGGGATTTATCAAACCGGACGACGGACAGGTGAGAATCAACGGTCTGGATTGTTTTGCCGAGGCCGAAAGGATTCATCAGAGCCTGGGCTACCTGGCAGGCGAACTGGCTTTCCTGGACGATCTTTCGGGGAAGCAGATGATCCAGTTTATCGCAGAGATGAAAGGTGTCCGCAGTCAAAATCGAATCGATGAATTGATGGGACGCTTTGGTCTTAACCCGCAGGGAAAGATCAAGAAGATGTCCAAGGGCATGAAACAGAAGATCGGTATCGTCTGCGCTTTTATGAACGATCCGGACATCATCATTTTAGATGAGCCGACCAGCGGATTGGACCCTCTGATGCAGAACGAGTTTGTAGAACTTCTGTTAGAAGAAAAGAAAAAGGGCAAGACGATTTTTATGTCGTCTCATATCTTTGAAGAGGTAGAACGTACTTGCGACAGGACGGCCATCATCAAGGATGGAAAGATCGTCACCATAGAAGATATGGCATCCCTGAAGGCAAAGAAGCAGAAATCTTTTGTCATCACCTTTGCCAGTGAGGATGAACGAAAGCGCTTTCAGAAGGAACCCTTTGAAATATCAAGGGCAGAGAGGAGCACCGCCACTGTATTGTTATCCGGCGGCGTAGATGAGCTGCTGAAGACACTGGCAGGTTACGGCGTGGGGGATCTGGACGTGAAAGCGTCATCTCTGGAAGAAATCTTCCTGCGCTATTACGGAGAGGAGGCGGCAAAATGATTTCGATACCGCTGTTAAAGAGAAACCTGCGGTCGGGATGCAAGCTGATGATCCCCTTCATCGCGATTCTGGCCATGTACAGCATCATGATCATCTGGATGTACGATCCGGAGCTGAACAAAACCCTGGATCAGTTTAAGGAAATCATGCCGGAGATGATGGCCGCTGTGGGCATGTCGGGCAGCACCGGCACGTTGACTGAGTTTATCCACACGTATCTTTACGGATTCATCATGCTGTTCATCCCTGTCATTTACGTGATCATGCTGGCAAACAAATTCATCATGCGCTACGTGGATAACGGCTCCATCGCCTGTATCCTGGCGACGGCAAATTCGAGGAAGACGATCATCTTGACCCAGATGGTGTCCATTTCTCTACTCATCGTTATGCTGATCGCTGTCGCTACAGCTATCGGCGTTGTCAGCAGTGCGGCGATGTTTCCGGGAGAGCTGGATATGACAAAATACCTCAAGCTCAACGGGGCAATCGCCCTCTTTGACCTTTGTGTCAGCGGAATCTCGCTCTTTGCGGCTTGTTTCTTTAATGAGAGCAGGTGGTACCTGGCTGTGGGAGCAGGGCTGCCGCTGGTCTTCTATGTCATTCAGATGATGGCTAACATGGGCGACAAACTGGAGAACCTCAAATATGTGACGATCTTTACTTTAATGCCTGGGCAGGACATTCTGGATGGTACTGGAAATGTAGCACTGTGCTGCGTGCTGATGGCAGTCATCTGGCTGGTGCTCTATGTCATCGGAGGATGCATCTTTGCAAGAAAAGACTTGTCCGTATGATAGAGGATGCAGGCAATCTGTTATTGGGAAAAGGGAGTCTTCCAGAAAATGGAGACTCTTTTTTATTTTTTGCTGCGACTTTTTTAGAAAAGCGCTTGTTAATTAGATTGCTAAACATTACAATGGTAAACAAGAGGAACGACTTGCAGTGTGAAGGAGAGTAAGAAATGTCTAACTATAAAGAAACCTTGTTTTCAAATGGTTTTTTATTTGAAATTATAGAGCACCTCAATGCCAATGTTTATATTACGGATATTGGGTCTGACCGCATCGTGTATATGAATGACACGATGAAGAAAGATTTTGATATAAATCAGCCAGAGGGAAAACTCTGCTGGCAGGTACTGCAGGAGAATATGTCGGAGCGGTGTGAATTTTGCAGGATTAGCGAACTGTTAAAAAATCACAACAGAAGTTGTCTTTGGGTGGAAGAGAATACGAAGACTGGCAAGGTCTATCAAAATTATGACCGCTTGATCGAAAGCGGGGACAAGACTTACTTTGTACAGTGTTCCTCAGACGTGACGGAGTTTACCAAAGTATCGAAAACCGCCCGCACTGATGAACTGACAAGCATGTTGAACAGACGTGCCGGCAAAGAGAAACTTACAGAACTGATAGAAGAGGCAAAAGCCAATGCAAAGATTGTTACCGTCGTTCTGTGTGACGTCAATCAACTGAAAAAGATCAACGATATGTATGGACATCTGGAGGGAGACCGCCTTTTGCGGTATTTCTCTTCCATTGTGCGTCAAAATATCAGCAAGCGGGATCTGGTATTCCGCCTCAGTGGGGACGAATTCGTCCTCGCCTTTTATGGCAGAGATGCGAAAGAAGCTGAGAAAAAAATACAGTGGATCATGAAACAGCTAAGGGAAGAAAAACATAATTTCTCTGTGTATTATGAAGTCTCTTTCAGCTACGGGCTCATGGAAATCTACCCGGAGGATCAATACATTCTTTCCGATATCATTTCTCGGGCGGATGAGAACATGTATATTCAGAAGAGAGATTATCATATCCGGCAGTCAAAAGCTGCTCTGCAGCAAGCCGCAGAGAAGAAATCCATTGAGGATTTTGAATATGACAAAGACCACCTTTATGATGCATTGTCTGCCAGCGTAGATGACTATGTCTTTGTGGGGAATATGAAGACAGGCACCTTTCGTTATCCGCCGGCTATGGTCAGCGAATTTGGACTGCCTGGCGAAATCGTAGAAAATGCGGCTGCTGTCTGGGGAGAATTGATTCATCCCCATGATGAAAGAGGGTTTCTGGAGAGTAATCAGGAGATTGCCGACGGAAGATCTGACCATCACGACATCGAATACCGGGCCAAAAATAAGAAAGGCGAGTGGATCTGGCTCAGGTGCAGAGGCAGGATGATCGCAAACCAAGAAGGGGAGCCCTATCTGTTTGCAGGCATGATTACCAATCAGGGCAAAAAAGATAAGACGGATCACATGACGGGCCTTTACAATAAATATGAATTTGAAGGAGCCATCAAAGAGTTTCTTGTCAATGAAACTGCGGACAAAATGGGCATCATGATACTGAATCTGGACTCTTTCAAGAACATCAACGACCTCTACGACCAGTCCTTTGGTGATGAAATACTACGCATCACCGCGCAGAAGATCCAGTCAATGCTGCCTGTAGAAGCCAGGCTTTATCGTCTGGACGGAGATCAATTCGGCATCTTTATGCCCGGCAGCGACGAAAATGAAGGTCTGGCTGTCTTTGGCAGGATACAGAGAATGTTTTATAAACAGCAGGAGCATAACGGAAGGAAATATTACTGCACTTTGTCGGCTGGATATGTTTCTTACCCAAAGGATGGGGACAATTATCTGGACTTGCTCAAGTACGCTTACTATTCGCTGGAATATTCGAAGCTGATGGGTAAAAACCGGATTACCCTGTTCTCTGATGATATCTTGCACAAAAAAGCCCGCACACTGGAGATGAATCAGCTTCTCAGGGACAGTATCGACAGAGGCTTTATCGGATTTGCGGTACACTACCAGCCACAGATTGATTCGAGAACGGGAACGGTCTACGGGGCAGAAGCTCTGGCCAGATGGCACTGTACAGAGTACGGCGACGTATCGCCAGTAGAATTCATACCGCTGCTGGAGCAGAACGGTTTGATCGTACAACTGGGAAAGTGGATTTTTGAACAGGCAGCTCGACAGTGCAAAAAGTGGAGCAAGATAAAAAAAGAGTTTCATATGAGTATCAATCTGTCCTATCGGCAGCTTTTGGATGGAACGATTTTGGACTTCATGCAGTCAACTCTGCATGAGATCGGCCTAGATCCGGCAAAGGTTACCATGGAACTGACGGAGACGTATCTGATTGAGGAAAACAGTGCGCTGCGGAAAATTGTCGATGGAATGCAGAATATGGGTATACAGATTGCTATGGATGATTTTGGCAAAGGTTACTCTTCCCTGTTTTCTCTAAAGAGCCTGCCGGTGGACATCGTAAAAATTGACCGAGGCTTTGTGAAAAATATAAATACAGATTTGTTTAACGCGACCTTTGTGAGAACGATTACTGAATTATGTCATGAGGTAGGTAAAAAAGTCTGCCTTGAAGGAGTCGAGACGGAAATCGAATATAACGCCATCAAGGATAAAGGCATCGAACTGATACAAGGGTTTTTCTTTGGACGGCCAGTGCCAGCGGATGTATTCGAAAAGCTGTTCTTTCAAGAACGAATTGAACTGCGATAAAAAATTGTCAGCACGACAATTTACAAAAAGGGAGATTCTTTTATGAAAAAATTACTGACACAACATTTGAGACACCATATGATAATATTTTTGGTCGTGTTCCTGATCCTTACGACATGTTCTCCTGTTTTGGCAGAAAACAGTGAGGCCGGTAAGTCAAAAGCTGGCAGCGAGTCCCGCCTCCTCAAGGTGGCTTTTCCAGAAATACAGGGTCTGTCGGAGATCGATGAAGACGGTACGCATCACGGCCTAGTAGTAGATTACCTCAACGAAATAGCGAAATATACGGGTTGGGAATACGAGTATGTGGAAATTGATGATGCCTCGCAGATGCTCAGAGATTTTGGAAAGGGCAAATACGATCTCATGGGCGGTCAATACTATATGGACGGTCTGGAGGAGTTTTACAGTTACCCGGATTATAATACGGGCTACAGTCGTTCCACTTTATTGGCACGAAAAGGTGACCGCAGTATCCGCAGCAATGATTTGGAGAGTATCAATGGAAAGACCATCGGTGTTTACGAAAAAGCGAATGAAAACATCCGTCGTCTAAAAGAATATCTGAGTGTAAACGCAATCCACTGTAACATAAAAGAATATAGTTATGAGCAGCTGAAAGACGATGGCACTCTTTCGCCATATCTGAAAAACGGCGAAGTGGATTTGATCCTTGGAAACGCCCAGGATCGAGACGATGATTTGCGCGTGATAGTCTCTTATGATGCGCAGCCGTTATATATTGTAACTACGCCGGACAACAAAGAAGTGCTGGACGGTTTGAACATGGCCATGGAACGGATTTCAGATGCGAATCCCAATTTTGGCAGGGAACGATATGAGGCGAATTTTCCTGACACTGATGTGGACATCCTTCTGACAGAGCAGGAAAAACAGTATGTGAAAGAAAGAGGAACTGTCACGGTGGCGGTTCCCAGTTCCTGGCACCCTCTGTTCTGTGAGGATGCAGATAATCTGCACGACGGGTTAGTGCCGGATATATTGAAAGAAATCAGTGAATTTTCCGGTATGAAATTTGAATACGTGTACGCAGACAGTTATGGTGATGCAATCAAAAAAGTACAGCAGGATAAAGCGGACATGCTGGGATTCTATTTAGGGTCAGAGGATCACGCAATGCAGATGAAACTGGTGCTGACGGCTCCCTATGGTGTGATGAATACGTTGCTGGTGCGAAATAAATCGACCAACTACCCTGATGAGAATTTGATTGGAGCGGTAATTGAGGGGCAGATTCTTCCTCCTGGGATTGAAGCGTCAGAAGTGGCGACATATGGGAATGTGGCAAAAGCGCTTTCTGCTGTTAACAAGGGGGAAGCGGATTTTATCTACGGTCTTTCTTCACGGCTGGAGCAGGAGATTCAGCAGCATCATTTTACCAATTTGGTTCCAGTCACACTTTCCAATGAGAGCCTTAACGCTTGTTTTGCTTTCGCCAGGCCTGTAGATTCTGACTTGCTGACGATTATCAACAAAGCGATCAATAACCTGTCTGAAGAAGAAAAACGAGCACTTTTAAACCAGAACCTGATCTCTCTCGGCACGAGGCAGATGTCATTGGAAGAACTGATCTATGCAGATCCGGTGGCGTTTGTGGTTGTTTTGGCGGTAGTTCTGATCATCATAGCAGGTGCGATTTTGCTCATCACCCGCTCCCGCATGAGAGCTGCCGTCGCTCAGAGTAATTTAGAGAAAGCAGAAGCGGAAAGCAATGCGAAGGGAGAGTTCTTGTCCCGCATGAGCCATGAAATCCGCACGCCGATGAATGCCATTGTGGGATTGGCTGACCTGACGAGTATGATGGGGGATGTTCCTGATAATATACGCGAGAATCTTTCCAAAATCCGCTCCTCTTCACAATATCTGCTGGGACTGATTAACGATATTTTGGATATGAGCCGCATCGACAAAGGAATGCTTTCTATTGCTGAGGAACCTTTCTCTATGAATCAGATGATAGATGACCTGCAGAGTATGATGGATGCAGAAGCCCGGAGACGGGGTGTGGCTTTCACTGTTAAAAAATCTATCGACGACAGCACTCTGATGGGCGATGACATACGTCTGCGCCAGGTGCTCACCAACCTGCTTTCTAATGCGCTGAAGTTCACGCCGGAAGGCGGAAACGTGTCACTGCACGTTGAGGAAAAGGATCGGACGGAAGACGGCGCAACTTATCATTTTCAGGTGATTGACAATGGGGTGGGCATTGCGCCGGCAGACCAGGAGCGTGTATTCAGTTCCTTTGAACAACTGGGCTCCAACTCTTCTCAGAGTCAGGGGACAGGTCTGGGCCTTGCCATCAGCCGCAATATCGTAAATCTGATGGGCGGCGAACTCAAGCTGAAGAGTGAAGTCGGAAAGGGCAGCGAGTTTTATTTTACGATTACTGTTCCTTTCGGGAAAGCCAAGGAGGAAGGCCTGCCTGCTGCAAATGACAGAAGTCTGGCAGGGATTCGCATATTGCTGGTGGAGGACAATAACCTGAATGCCGAGATTGCTATGCGGCTTCTGGAAATTAAAGGTGCCGTTGTAACCCGCTGCGAAAATGGAGAGCAGGCTCTCGATATTTTCCAACGGAGTGCCGCGAATACATACCACGTGATTTTGATGGATGTGCAAATGCCCGTCATGAATGGCCTCGATGCCACTCGAGCCATCCGCGCCCTGCCGCGACCAGATGCAGTGGAAATTCCGATTATTGCCATGACAGCTAATTCTTTTCAAGAGGACGTGGACGCGGCCATGGAAGCCGGCATGAGCGGATTTATCGCTAAACCCCTCGATGTGAACTATCTCTATCGAACGTTGATGGAATCTTTAAAACAAAAATAATGAGACGATGCAGCGAGAACCTGAGATGCCGGGAATCTTAGCTTGCAATCGTCTTCTGAGATGCCGGAGCCTGCAGGCTCCGGTTTTTGCGTGCTGTACACCTTCCGTACAAGGCCGCAGCGCCCGGCTGCTCGCAGACTGTAATAAAGGTTCAGGGCGCCCGTCGCCGCAGCTAGTTATGCCGCAGAGGCTCACCGCAGTAAGCTGCTGCAGACTGTCGCAGCCGCCCAGTTATGCAGAAACCTGCCGTAGCAATCCGGTTACGCAGAACCCCGCCACTGCAATTCGGTTATGCAGAAACTCATCGCAGCCGCCCACTGCCACAACCCGGTTACGCAGAAACCGCCGTTTTGAGGGAATCCATTGTGCAGAAAGGGAAACAAAAGGGTGAGATGCGTAGCTGGAGTGAAACGCAAACATTGATTACATCTTTTAGCGGAAATTTGTGTTATAACCCTTCCTTCCCATCTTCCGACGTTGTCGAAAGGTAGGAAGGGTTGAATCATAAATAATAATTGTATCTTTATAGGTGTATTTATGGTATAATTATATGTTACAGTTAACAGAAAGTGAGAATTAAATGAATTATAGTGAATCAAAAATTAGTAAGATGATACTTAACGGCCTTGAGGAAATGGGTTTTGTGAAGATGACGCCGATTCAGGAGATGGCGATTCCCGAGCTCATGGAGGGCAGAGATATCATAGGTCAGGCACAGACCGGTACCGGTAAAACAGCAGCTTTTGGCATACCTATGATTGAAGGCATAGATCCCAAGGATAACGGCGTGCAGGGACTGATCCTATGTCCTACCAGAGAACTTGCCATTCAGGCTTCAGAAGAACTGAAGAAGATGGCAAAGCACGTGTCAGGGGTCAAAGTCGCAAGTTCCTTCTTGGC
>URXI01000105.1 GCA_900551775.1 uncultured Eubacterium sp.
TTCCACATGTCGCCCGCAAGGGGCGACGCTTCGTAAGGTACGTTCTTTGAAACATTCTTCGCTATTTTGTTTAGTTTGTGTTAACTGCAGTAGCAGGCGATTGCCTTTGCGGCAAACTCAGCAGTGCCGTTTCCACCCATCTTGTCGATGTTGTCTTTAAAGCGCTGGTCAGCAGTGTACATCTGGCCTAATCCGGCTAGAACATTTTTGTCACAGGCGTAGTAAAACTGGCTGATACAGTCCTGTAGTTTTTTGACTGCCAGCTGTGCCTCCTGGCTTTCCGGCGGAAGATCTTTCAGCTGACCGAGTTCAGCAAAGACAGATATCATCTGTTCATCTGCCATGTCCCAGTCCTCCTTGGTATAATTCTTTGTCTTTTCTGCGCTTTCTTTGTAGGCTGCCGTAGCACCCCAGCGCTCTTTTGCTTCCTTTGCGTATTCGTCTATCTGTGACGTATCAAAAGGTTTAAAGTCCATTTTATTTACTCCATTCTTCTTGATTTCAAGGGCGAGGTCGATGAGCCCTGAAAGATGCTTCTTCTGCAGCCGCAGCATCTCAATCTGTTGATCAAGGGCTTCTTGCTTATTAAAGTCAGGGCTGTCTACGATGGCTTTGATTTCTTTCAGTGGAAATTTTAACTGGCGGAAGAGCAAAATCTGCTGCAGCCGTTCTAAAGATTCCTGCCCATATAATCTGTAACCGGCTTCGCTGATCTGGTCGGGATGCAGCAGACCGATCTGATCGTAGTAATGTAGTGTGCGCACACTGATTCCGCTTAACCTGCTTACTTCATTTACTGTCATCATTGATATCAAACCTCCTCTTGATAAGTATATCATAAAGGATAACGTTACGTCAGAGTCAAGAAAAAATTTCTTATTTAGGTACTTCCTTTTTTTGAAATATGTGGTACAATATAATTCGTTGGCGGGGTATGGCGCAGTTGGTAGCGCGCTGCGTTCGGGACGCAGAGGCCGTGAGTTCGAGTCTCACTACTCCGACCAAAAACCTGAGAAGTGGGCAGCGCCTCTCAGGTTTTTAATATGGGAACTATTGTCCAAAAAGAGCTTTGTTCGCTAGTGCGCCTTTCGCTGTCCTATTTTACAGTGCAGCTGAAGTGATTGCAATAAATTGTTCATTTTTCTAAATGGTTTTTCCATGTGGAAGTCTTTTGCGCCATGTTCCCGTAGATTCCAGCCTGCCACTTGCGCAAATCATCAAATCTGAGTACAAAAACGCCATGTTCTTCCGATTTTCAGAGATGCACTTGCGCGAAAATTGGAAAATATTGCAAAATAGAGGGATTTAGCCCTATTTTGCGAAGGGAGTAGCGCAAGTCATTCTGCTTATTCTGTTCAAACATGGCGAAAAAGCCGTCAAAATCTGCGTGCCGCGCAAGTCACCTTAAAATATAACACCCAACATAGCGGGCCGCTATTGCGCCAGGGAGCAGGGGGGCAGGTTACAGTCCCAAACGATAGGATTTAAAAAAAAATCTGGAATATTCATAAAATAGTATTGCAAAAACAGATGCTTATTTGATATAAAGGAGATACTTGTGATGTTAAGAAAGAAAATGTGTAGTGCCCTGTGTGTTTTTTTGTTGATTGTGATGATTCTGCCTTTTGGTACGGCAGAAGTCTTTGCTGCCGGCGCTTTAGGTTACAATTCGGAAAAAGCCCTCAGTTATGCGAGAAGCCATTGGAACGATGGAAAGGGAGACTGCGTTGAATTTGCAAGAGCTTGTGTGCAGGCAGGCGGAATACCGAAGGAAAGCGGCAGAACCTATGGATATACGCCCAAACAGTACAAAGACTATCTGGTAAAAAATGATTATGCAGTGGTGTACAAGTTATCTACATCATACTATTACAATAACTACCAGGGGATTTATGCGGCAGATAACGAGGGTAAGATTGCACCGGGGGACATCATTCTCTATCGCTGTAATAACAAAAAGTGCCCAAAGCCGGAGTTCCATCTTTCGATCTGTAATGGGGCTGACGGGACTGACCGAGGCAAATATCCAGGCTGGATGACTTGCTATGCCCACAATACAGCTATTAACAACAAAGTAGCCTGCAAGATCAAGTGCAGCAGATGCGGTGCAGCGAGAAATTCCATATCCCTATACGCGATTCACTTCAAATCTAAGGAGAATGGTTACAGCAATTATACCGGCAAGGTGTCTGGAGTCAAGGCAAAGGGAGCCTTTGGAAGGAAAATCACAGTCAGTTGGAAAGGATTGTCCTCTGCTGATGGATATAAGATATATCGGTCAGTGAGCAAGAATGGGACTTATACATGCATCGCAGACACTGCCAAGACCAAGTACATTGATAAAGTAAAGTCGTCAGGAAAAAAATATTACTACAAGATCAAACCTTATAAGACAGTCGACGGGCTTGAAAATATAGGGAGATACAGCGCTGCTGCTTTTGCAAAAAGCAAAGATTGATACTTTCTGATTTTTATTGTATAATATAGCTAATAAGTTGTATCTGTCGATAAAAAAGAGGTACAGTATGGATAGAAACTTTGCAATATTAGGACTCAGAGAAGATGCAACCAAAGAACAAGTGAAGCAGGCCTACGAATTAAGGCTGCGCAAATACAAATCTTCAGATTACGATGACGACCCTGACTATGTGCGAAGGAAGATTTCAGATCTGAAAGCGGCTTATGAAGCTGCCTACAGCATGGCCGGCACGGTATCCGCATACGACGACTACGAAGAAACCTTTGACCGGCGAGAAGATTTTGTCCGCGACGATGATGATCGATCTGCGGATTATGAACCGGATGACTATGAGACAGAGGTCTACAAACCTAAGGTATATAGACCGGAGAAATACGACCACGATAAATTTGAACGAGATCGGGATCGGGCTGCCAGAAAAGGCGAAGACCATCGTTTTAAGACCCCGGATATTTCGAGATTGAGAGATAAGATGGATCATCTAAAATCCACTGTCTCTGAGAATGTGGGCGGATTTGTGGAGGATATCCGCAAATCTTCCGATCAGCGTGACGGTGAGGCGGAAGAGAGGCGCGAAAGTCCTGCGAGATCTTCTACTAATGTGCGCAGGCTGGACAGCGATCAAAGCGGCAGAATCGTAGAACCCACGCCGCAGCCAGTCAATATGCCGAGACTGGATGACAACGGAAGCGGCAGAGTGATAGAGACACCGTCAGGAGCCAATAGATCACCCTATGACAGCGGCAGTTCTACCCTGAAAGGCGGCTCAGTAGCGGGGACAATTATTGCGCTGTTAATTGGAGCTGTAATTATGTTTGCCAGCATGTGCGACGACGGAGGAGACGATTATTATTATGACGATTATGACGACAACGCCTACAGCTATGTATATAACACCGACAAAGACACTAGCATTTATAATACAGCGGCAGATGCCAACAACCTGCTATATGAGCAGGATGCTGTAAGTTCCTATTCTTCCGACGGATACAGTGAAGACGATATCAAGAAAGCGGCAGACAGATTTGCCAAAAACTATCTGAAGATGGATGATATCGAAGAGGTAACAGAGTATCTTTACGATAATTACGGTGAGTATGCCACAGATACCAGCGCATCCTACGAAGAGCAGATCACACAGATTCTTGCCTTTTATGGATTTATGTCAGAAGTCGATGCAGGAGGCAGGATCAGCCCATATACCGAGGAACCGATCGGCGACCTTTTGGAGTACATCAAGTATATCAACAAATACTATAGGGAGAACGGTATCACAGATGGTGATGGGGAATCATGATTTTTAATCAAAATGCAGGAGATTTACTCCGCTTTAGAAGAATAAGAAAAAACAGCAGGTTTTTTGCGGCCCTGCTGTTTTTTTCGTGAAAAAAGCCATAACTCTTGACTTTTTTTCGATAGAAGCTATAATAAAACATATGTTTTAAAACGATAGTTTTATATAAAGAGGAGGGAATGAATGCCGCCGAAAGCAAAATTTACAAAAGAGGAAATTGTTTCTGCTGCGCTAAAAATAACTAGAGCATGTGGAATCAGCGCGGTCACTGCCAGAGCAATCGGCGCTGAGCTGAACAGTTCGGCCAGACCGATTTTTACCGTGTTTCAGAATATGGAGGAAGTCCAACGAGAAGTGGTCGATGCTGCTAAGGGACTTTATAATGAGTACGTCAGGCAGGGTCTGGGACAAAAGCCGGCCTTTAAACATGTAGGCATGCAATATGTCCGCTTTGCCGTAGACGAGCCGAAACTTTTTCAGCTTCTTTTCATGTCAGAGCAGGAAGAAATCCCCAATCTGTCTGCGGTACTGTCTTTAATCGATCAAAATTATCAAAGCATTTACCTCTCTATCAGGGAGGGCTATGATGTAGATGAGAAAACTGCAGAGAAGTTATATCGTCATCTTTGGATTTACACACATGGCATCGCTTCCCTCTGCGCAACAAAGGTATGTGCGTTTAGTGAGAGAGAAATGAACAATATGCTGACGGAAATCTTTGTCGCTCTTTTACAAAAAGAAAAAAAGGAGGAGAAACATGATTGAAGTACGTGGTATTACAAAATTCTACGGGAGCAGCAAGTCCAAGTTTCAAGTTTTGAAAGGAATTTCACTGGACATCAAAGAGAAAGATTTTGTAGTTATTCTCGGTGCCTCTGGCTCAGGTAAATCCACGCTTCTTAATATTATCTCCGGTCTTGAACGTCCTGACAGCGGGGCTGTGTGTTATGACCAGAAAGATATAACACAGTTGTCTGACCGTGATTTGACACAGTTTCGCAAAGAAAACGTCGGCTTTATCTTTCAGCAGTATTACTTGCTTCCTAATATGAATGTCGATAAAAATGTGAGAATGGGTGCTGACTTAGCCGGTAATCGGAACTATCGGCAGATTATTGAGGCTGTCGGCCTCGGTGACAAGATGGGTAAACTGCCGGGCGAATTGAGTGGAGGAGAACAGCAAAGAGCTTCTGTAGCCAGAGCGTTGGCCAAGAAACCAAATGTACTGTTTCTCGACGAACCAACGGGTGCTTTAGACGAAGAAACTGGAAGAATGGTGCTGGACTATATCTGTATGCTGCAGAATGAATATCACTTTACGATTGTGATGGTAACACATAATTTGAACATTGCAGAGATGGCGAAAACTGTAATCAGAATGAACAGCGGCAAGATTACAGATATCTATGAGAACGAAAAGCAGAAAACTGCTTATGAGATTGGGTGGTGACAGGATGATAATCGGTATGAAAGACGCTGCAAAGCTGATTGGCATATTCATCATTTCCAGTTGTGCAGTCTTCGTGTGTACACTCTTTTTAAATTTCAATTTGGATATTGTCAGTGTAAAGGCTGAATTGACAGCTGGAACCATGACCATGTTTTATGACGCACAAGTGTCGACAGGCAAACTGATCAGTGCTGTCAGTGGAGGCTGTCTGCTGATCACTTCCATTATCATGCTCTGTTTCTACATCAAACACTATATTGACGCCCATGGAAAAGAGCTGGGACTTTTAAAAGCACTGGGATATTCAGATATGAAGATTGCCAAAGGATTCTGGGTATTTGGCAGCAGTATCTTTCTGGGAACCGCCGCCGGATTCAGCACTTCTTTTATTTTGATGCCCACCTTTTATAAAGTGATGAACGAAGATCAGATTCTGCCCCGTTTTGCTGTGAAATTCCACCCAATCCTGCTTGTCTTTCTTGTCATTTTACCGACGATCGTCTTTTGTCTTCTTTCTGTGCTCTATGCGAGACACCGGATAAAGAGACCAGTATTGTCCTTGCTGCAGGGCACAATTGCGTTAAAAACAAAGGCACGCAGTCATAAAGAAAAGGAGGCGTCTTTCCTTTGGGAATTGAGACACGACCTCGTCAGAAGCCGCATATCCCTGGCTTTCTTTGTGGGCTTTGCTTCATTTTGTTATTCTTCAATGATGCAGATGTCTTTCAGTATGAAAGACATTGCCAGTGTGATGTTCGCGGTGATCCTGATTGTAATCGGACTGATTCTTGCCTGTACGACGCTTTTTCTGGCCATCACCACGGTAGTCAATTCTAATACGAAAACCATTGCCATGATGGGTTCGATGGGGTATCCTATGAATCAGTGCAGCAGAGCAATTCTGGGCGGGTATCGCCCCATCGCTTGTATTGGTGTCCTACTGGGAACTGTATATCAATATGTGTTACTGAAAACCATGCTGTCTGTCGTCTATCGTGATGTTGAGAATGTGCCGAAATATCATTTCGATGATCAGGCTATGTGGATTTCCGTGGGCTCGTTCATCATCATTTACGAGTTCATCATGTACTGCTATTCTGTTAAAATTGCGAAGGTGCCTATCAAAGAAATCATGGAGGAATAAAACTAAATAAAAAACAACAGCCCTGTCTGTTTATGCGACATGTGGGCTGTTGTCAACTATTTATTTTCTGCTTGTTTCATAATTTCTACTGACGCGCTGGCTCCCAGCCTGTCCGCTCCCGCTTCGATCATTTTTCTTGCGGCCTCGTAGTCACGGATACCGCCAGAAGCCTTGATCTTCAGTACATCGCCGATGGTCTCCTTCATCAAACGCACAACTTCTGCTGTCGCGCCTTCTCCGCAGAAGCCTGTGGAGGTTTTGACAAAATGGGCGCCGCCTTTGGCAGCAAGCTGACAGCCTTTGATGATTTCGTCCTTTGTCAAAAGGCTGGTCTCTAAAATAACCTTTACGGCAGAGCCGTACTCGGAGGCGGCATCGACGACCTTCTCGATGTCAGCCAGTACATAGTCATAGTCCCCTGATTTTAATTTTCCAACGTTGATCACCATATCGACTTCAGAGGCTCCGGCTTTGCAGGCTTCTTCTGTTTCGAAAGCCTTGGTCTTTGAAGTGCAGGCTCCTAGAGGAAAACCGACGACAGTGGTAATTTCTACATTGCAGCCTGAAAGCTCTTTTGCTGCCAGATTGACGTGGCAGGAGTTGATGCAGACAGAATAAAAGTCATATTCTTTTGCCTCCTTGCACAGCGCTTTAATCTGCGCATCGGTTGCATCTGGTTTTAGCAAAGTGTGATCAAAATATTTGTTCAATGTCATATAAAATCCTCCCAATTACTTCTTTCATTTCAATACGATGATATAACTAGTATACCATAAATCTGTTACAAATCATAGATTAGAAAAACTTTGGTTCTTTTTTTAAATCCTGGATAAGCTAAACTTTGTCTTTTTGTTTTGACATTATGCGCAATTGAGCATATAATGATTAAGAAAATCCAGTGAATAGAAAATAAGAGGTATAGGATGGAAAAAACAGTTAAAATAATCAGCATATCAAAGTGGTTGTGTTTTCCTCTGGGCTGCATCATGTTCTTCTGCACACAGGAAAGTTTCGGCAGCATCATTTCTGCGATTCTGGCAATCATTGCCGCCGTTTCCTTCTGGCTGATGATGAGAAGCGAACAGACCAGGCTGATCGGTCAGACCATCGCCAGAGAAATCAAAGAAGCGATTTCAGAAACCGGAAATGTAGAGAGCTATATCGAGATCAAAAGGCTGAAGAGCGGAATTATCGCCAGAGTTTATCTCATAAATGGAAGGGATAAAGTATCGGCCGTGCACAGAGCGATTACGAATAGACTAGATGAATGTACATTTAAAAAATACCTTTGGATTATGCAGCTGACGGATATGCCCGGTAAAGGAGCATTGAAGGCAACACAGAGAATGCTCAACGACCAGTTGTTGGAAGAGCTGATGAGTAAACGCAAGGGAGACAAGGATTAAATGGATTTGATTTTTAGTTTCGCAATTTTTATTGGGGCAATGATATTGTGTATCGTCACTGGATACACGACGGTTATTGCTCTTTTTGTTGGGCTGATTGCCTTTATCATCGTGGGGATCCGCAAGGGATTCACTTTTAAGGACCTGATGAAGATGGGCAGAGATGGATTGAAGGATGCCATCGTCGTAGTAGAGGTCATGTTCATCATCGGTTTTATTACGGCTGTGTGGCGTTCATCGGGCACAATCACCTTTTTCGTCTATTATGGCATCAAAGTGATCACGCCGAGCCTGTTCCTCATCATTACGTTTGTACTGAGCTGCCTGCTATCCTACGCGTTGGGGACCTCTTTCGGCGTAGCCGGTACAGTAGGCGTCATCTTTATCGCCCTGGCCCGCACTGGCGGCGTCAACGAAGTCATCACTGCGGCTGTGGTCATGAGCGGAATTTATTTTGGAGACAGAGGATCTCCTGTATCCTCCAGTGCGATTTTGGTGGCTGCCATCACCCATACGGATCTTCTGGACAACGTAAAGATGATGATGAAGACAGGGATCGTGCCGCTGGCGCTCACCTTTAGCATTTATGCGGTGTTCTCCTTTTTTAACCCGATACATACAGTGGATCAAAGTTTTTTAAATGCGCTCCAGGGTGAGTTCAGTGTGTCCCTTTGGTGCATCGTGCCGGCAATCTGCATGCTGGTGCTGCCGCTTCTGAAGGTAGAGGTCATCAACGCCATGCTGGCCAGTATCGGAAGCGGGATTTTGATCAGCATTTTCGTACAGCATATGGAGATTTTACCCTTGATCAAATCCATGTTTCTCGGGTATCAGTCGACGGGAAGTCTGGGGGCCATTATCAACGGAGGCGGACTGGTCTCCATGATCGAGGTGGTGTTCATCGTAGCTTTGTCCAGCACCTATTCCGGCATCTTCTCGGGAACTGACATGCTGGCGGTTCTGCAGGATAAGATCAAGCCGATTATGAGAAAAATCGGTCGTTTTGGCGGTATGATCATCGTCACCATGTCTACGTTATGCATCTTCTGTAATCAGACCATAGCCTCTATGATGTGCAACGATATTTTGAAAAAACCTTATGAGGAGATGGGGGCGTCAAAAGAGGAACTGGCTATGGATATGGAGAATTCGGTCATTCTCCTGGCCGGCATCGTGCCGTGGGCCATCGCCTGTTCGGTGCCCCTTGGTTTTATGCAGGTGGGGTTGGAAGCCGTTCCCCTCAGTTTTTTCCTATTTCTCGTACCGATTTGTTACGCTATACAGAAAAAAGTGGCAAATCCTTTTCCTTCCGAATAAACTGATATAAAATATATTTTGTTTAAAGGAAGTGAATATATGAATATTGCCATCGTTGGCAGTGGGACTATGGGCCGGATTGTGCGGGACATGGCGCTCCAGAATCCAGGCATTGAAAAAGTCTGTAACATCGAGCCCGCTTTAGGAGAAACGCTCTGGGATGTGGATCAGCCCGATATCGTCATAGATTTCAGCCATCCAGATGCGCTGGATGGAATCTGCAGTTATATTGCAGCCAAACAGGGTCACGTAGGCGTGGTCTTTGCAACGACAGGATTCACAGAAGAAGATGAGGAAAAAATCAGAAAGCTGGCCGAAAAGGCGCCTGTTATCAGAAGCTATAATTTCTCATACGGCATCAACTCATTGAAGAGGATTATCGGTTTTGCCGCCCCCCTCCTGAAAGAGTGTTCAGATATCGAAATCGTGGAGAAACACCACAACCAGAAAGCCGACTCACCCAGCGGAACGGCACTGATGCTGGCTGACGTCTGCGATCCCTATCACGAGAGAGATCGAAAATGCGGCCGCAAAGGTGAAGAAAAGAGAAAAAATGAAATTGGTATCCACAGCGTCCGCGGAGGAACCATATTTGGTGAACATACTGTCATCTTTGCACTGAAGGATGAAGTGATTGAAATCAAACATACGGCATTTTCCAAGAAGATATTCGCCAAAGGAGCCCTTGAAGCTGCGCTCTGGCTGAAGGAGAAAAAACCGGGTTTCTACCCTATTGAAGACGTCTTCTATTGACTAATTCGAAAATTTGTGGTAGAACATATGTTGCAAATAAACAACAGATAAAAGAAAAGAAGAGGACCATATGGAAATTGAACTTAAATATCTAATAGACAAAGATGAAGTCATCGAGCAGATATTTCAAGATCCTTATTTGTCAAAGATCAAGGATAAAAATTCCGATGAAGAAATAGAAATGCATGCTGTTTACTTTGACACAGAGGACAGAAGGCTGTACCGCGAAGGGATGGTTTTCAGAGTTAGAAAAGAAGGAAACAAGCTGGTCGCTACCCTGAAGTGGAATGGCTCCAGCGAAGAAGGCATGCACAAGAGAGAGGAAATCAACGTGCCTGTTGATGACGAAGAAAAGCTGAAGACACCGGATATCCATATTTTCGATCAGAGTGAGATGTGCCAGGTGCTCAGCCAGGTCGTCGGCAAGCGCAGGCTGATTCCATTGATGGACATTTATTTCAAACGCAGACAGATGCGCCTTGACACGGGAAAATCTATCAGCGAGCTATCTGTGGATCAGGGACAGATCGTATGTAACGGAAAGGCTGCACCTATCTCTGAACTGGAAATAGAACTCTATTCTGGAGAGGAAGACGACATGAAGGCTTTGGGCGATGATATGGCGGATAAATATGGCCTGATCGCCGAAAATACGAGCAAGTTTAAAAGAGGTCTCGACCTGATGTGATAAAATGACTGCTTAAAAGCAGTCATTTTTGCTAAGATTTCCTTTACTTTCTGTGACAAAAAAGGTATAATAATATGCATTCTATGTTCGGAATTGGCCAAGCGCCTACTTATTTGCTATAATTTTAGGAGGATATATATCAATGAAGACAACATTTGTTTCAAAAGAAAAGAATGATGTGAAATTTACTATGGATTTTACAGCTGAAGAATTTGACGCTGCAGTAGTAAAGGCATACCAGGCATCAAAGGATCAGTTCGTAATAGACGGTTTTAGAAAAGGAAAAGCCCCTAGAAGCATCATCGAAAGACATTACGGAGAAGGCATTTTCTTTGAAGATGCAATCAATAATATGTTTAGAGATGCCTATCCTGTGGCAATAAATGAATTAGACTTAGAAGTTATCGACAGTCCTGCGGCAGAATTCAGTGAAGTTGGACACGGTAAGCCTATGACGATTACCATCACAGTTCCGGTATATCCGGTTATCGAAGTGAAAGACTACTTCGGTGTTGAGGTTGAACAGGAAGAGGTGAAAGTAAAGCCGGAAGACGTCGATAAAGAAATCGAAGCGCTGCAGAAGAGAAATGCGAGAATGATCTTAGCAGACAGACCAGTACAGGAAGGGGATACCGTTCTTCTGGATTACTCCGGATTCGTAGGAGAAGAGCAGTTCGAAGGCGGCACAGCAGAGAGACAGGAATTGAAAATCGGCTCTGGCATGTTTATCCCAGGTTTCGAAGAACAACTTGTAGGCGCTACGCCTGGCGAGAAGAAAGACGTAACTGTCACATTCCCGGAAGAATATCACGCAGAAGACCTGGCTGGAAAAGAAGCAGTCTTCCACTGTCTGATACACGAAATCAAGGAAGAACAATTGCCGGAACTTGACGACGAATTCGCGAAAGATGTCAGCGAATATGATACTTTAGATGAATTAAAGAAGGAAACAGAGGCAAGACTACAGAAGAATGCCGATGAGCAGTCTCTGAATGCCGCCAAAGATGCGGTCATCGAAAAGGTTTACCAGGCCAACAAGACAGATGTTCCAAGAGTCATGGTAGAAGACGAAATCGACCGCATGGCGCAGGATCTGGATCACCAGCTGAGATATCAGGGATTATCCTTAGAACAATACTTACAGTTTATGCAGAAGGATGCACAATCGTTCCGCGAAGAGCTGAGAGAAGATGCGACCAAGAAAGTATCCACCAGAATGGTTCTGATGTCCATCGTTGAAGCCGAAAAGGTTGACGTTACTGAGGAAGAGCTGGAAGAAGAACTTACAAACATGGCGGCTGCTTACAAGATGGATACAGCGCAGATCAGAGAAATGATTGGTGCTGACAACATGAAGTTCTTCAAGAAGGACATCCAGCTGAAAAAGGTGATCGACATGCTCTACGACCAGGCAAAGGTAACAAAAGTAGAGAAGGCTGAGGAAGCTCCGGCTGAAGAAGCAGAAGAAAAATAAAGAATGATTTAAGGGGGACATGAAGAATGGCTTTAGTACCATACGTGGTTGAACAGACCAGCAGAGGAGAAAGATCCTACGATATCTATTCCAGATTATTGAAGGACAGAATCATATTTTTAAGCGAGGAGATCGACGATCATATCGCCAGCCTCGTGGTAGCTCAATTGCTATTCTTGGAAGCTGAAGACCCTGATAAAGATATCTGCATTTACATCAATAGTCCCGGCGGTTC
>URXI01000106.1 GCA_900551775.1 uncultured Eubacterium sp.
CGAAACTGGCA
The DNA here is from genome assembly GCA_900551775.1 of uncultured Eubacterium sp. Lineage (GTDB taxonomy): Bacteria > Bacillota > Clostridia > Peptostreptococcales > Anaerovoracaceae > Senimuribacter. The sequence continues at coordinate 12 of URXI01000106.1, forward strand.
GCTCGTACTGTTTTAGGTCCGATTGATGTTTATGCTTCGGAGAGGAGCTTTATCATAAGGTCTTCGTCGATATTTCCGCCACTCATGATGAGGGCTACATTTTTGCCACCCACCTCTTCGGGATGCTCCATCACGACAGCAGCCACCGTTGCGCTCCCTCCAGTGGAGTCTGATAAATTAGATTTGCAATTCTTGTATATGCATCTACTACATCCGTAGCTGTGAACTGATTCATCACCGCACCCATCCTTTCTAGCGCTGTTCACTTTCTAAAAGATCCTTAGGATCCGTGGATTTTCCCACAAAGCGCACGATGAGAAGCACAGGAAAACAGCCGCACCGCCAATCAGAGGTAATAAAGCGCCGATGTCCATAAATCCAATCAGCAGATAGCCTATGAATGCAATGCCAGCCGGAACCAGTGCATAGGGAATCTGCGTTTTGACATGAGAAATCACATCACATCCCGAAGTTGCCGATGACAAAATCGAAGAATCAGAAATCGGTGAAGTCTGATCACCAAAGGTGCTCCCAGATAGAACTGCTGCAATGGTCGCAATGACAAGGTGAGAGTTGGCAGGATCCTCTACAAAAGCTGCCACCAAAGGAATCGCGATTGGGAAAACAATCGGCATCGTTCCCCAGGACGTTCCTGAACAGAAAGAAATAATACAGGAAATTAGGAAAACACATGCTGGTAAAACGCCGACAGCAACGCCGTCTGACACGATGCCTACCAGAAAATCAGCAGTATGCAGATCTGTGATTACCATTCCCAGGGACCAGGCTATGACAATGACGATACCTACTTCACATAAACCGAAAAAGCCACTGAGCCATGTGTTATAAACTTTCTTAATAGGAACTTTTACAAATACTTTTGCAATGATAGAAGCGACTAAGGTTGACAGCATGGCTGCCCATACAATTGGCGGCATCGGGTCAGCTTCCCCGATACAATCTCTGAAACCAGTCAGTGTAAACGGATCGACATCACTGCCCAGGCTCTTTGCGCCACTGTACCAGATGCCGAAGAAGATTGTAAGCACCATCGTTAAAATTGGAACTAGCGCATACCAAACTTTTCCATTTTCCCCAATCTCAACAGTGTTATCCTCGGCAACGTTTTTTGATGAATCACCTGGCTCCAGTTTTTTGCCCAGTCTTGCAGCTCGTTCAGCCTTATACATTGGGCCGAAGTCACGCATCATCAATGCCACTGCAAAAGAAATGATGATGGCCATGATGTTGTAAAACATATACGGGATGTTTTTTACAATCATCATAAAGCCATTGATGTTTTCATATCCCATATTGCTAAATGCATCCGTTACGAGGCCAATCTCAAAGCCAATCCAGGTGGTCATCAGTGCAATACCCGCTACAATGCCGGCTGTGGTATGTACGATATACGTCAGCTTTTCCCTAGATACGTGCAGCCTGTCACAAAGCGGCTGCATCGTTGGACCTACGATAAGAATATTTGCATAGTCGTCAAAGAATACAAGACAGCCAATCAGCGAAGTGATTACCTGTGCACCACGAGAAGACTTTACCCTTTTGCTCAGGGAAGCGGCAATGGCACTGGTTCCACCAGTCAGATTTAAAATCGCTACCATGCCTGCAATGGTCAAAGTGAAGATCAAAATAGAAGCGTGACTGGCATCTGTAATTGCACCTGTGACATAGGTTGCAAAAGTATCCATAAATGCGTTGACAACATTTCCATTGTCGATAATCAGGGCGCCGACAAACACACCTGTCAGCAAGGATATGACAACCTGCCTTGTTGCAATCGCAAGACCTATGGCTATGACTGCCGGAAGTAAACTGATCATTCCATAATCCATTTGAATATCCTCCTTAAAAACGGTTTAACCATATTATAATCGGAATATTCAATGTCTTGTTTATACGATTCACAAAGCAGACAAATCAGTTTTTGTGTTTCCTACAAAGCTTTCAGGCAGCGAACCTTGATTGCGGTCGATAAGGCTTCGTAGAACTCAAAGTCTGTCATCTCTTCCATTCCTGTAATCTCGCGTATCCGGCCCAGACGGTAGCGTATGGTATTCAGATGGCAGCCGCACTCTGCAGCGGCAGCGGCTACTTCTCCCCCTTTCAGAATAAAAACTTCTGCAGTCTCAAGCAGCTCCTTTTTGTCTCCAATTGCATCAGATATTCTCTTAGAAAAGCTTTCTAACGCAGTGCTTTCAAGAAGAGGGATCAAATAACTGTACGTGCCGATTTTGCTATAGTTCTCGAACTTTTTCCCAGAAGCTGCACTGGCGGTATATGCATGATAACTTTCACGGATACAATCATCAAGTTCTTCATGTGCAGAATGTATACTGCTTTGATAAATACTGATTTTGCCTGCATCGATTGGACAGCTTTCTAAAACATTTTTCATCAAAATGTCAAACTGCTTCTCTTCCTTTACCTGCCCTGTCACGATGAGAAAAATTCCATCCCCGTACTTTGCCATAATCGCTTTTGATCGAATCTGTTTACTCATATAGACACTGCGTAGGATACGACCGATATTCATACTATCCGTAGAGGTAATATATGCCGCCATCGCATAGCGCTTTAGAATGAGTGAAATGCCACGAGTTATTTTCTGTAAGTCGTAATTTGAAAGTCTGTTTTGAATCATCAGTGCCAAATTTTCCTCAGACAAAAATTGGTGATCGTCCTTCAGCACGGCTTCCGTGATCTGAAAAATGAAATCTTCAGAGTGCACATCCTTACGAAAAGAAAAAATAGGAAAATCATTGGCGTTGGCGAAGGCGATTGCTTCCGGCGGCAGTTTTTGAAAAAGGGCCTCTTTAAAAGCAAGACCTGATACGCCGCTATGAAAAAGAATCTTTAACGCGTAAAGAATTTTCTCCGGGTGACCTTGTGCAAAAATCAGGCTGGATATGACAAAGCAATCTGGCTCAAACTCATCTTCTACGCTGTAATCAAACTCATCTAAAAATTCATAGTCGGCAATCCCTACTGAAAAGATATCTCTTTCGAGACCATTTCTGCCTGCAACTAACGTGATCTTATTTTTGTCCATTAAATCTGGAATCTCTCTGACTTTGAGTGCCATATTACCTCCCGCTTTGTCTAACCAGTTATACTGCTAAAAAGCCTACAATAAGATATCCCATGGCCGTAAGCACAGCCCCCGTGATGATATAAGGCGCCGCCACTTTGATCTGCCGCAGATTGGATACGCCCGTTCCCGCAGAGGTCATGAACACCGTATCCACGTAGAAGCAGATATTGCACCCGAAGACGATACCCGACATCACCGCGGCGACGGCAAGAGACGGATTGACCCCCATGGAGAGAGCCAGAGGGATAAAGATCGGAATGGCAATGACCTGTATGCTCCAATATCCCGCCGTGGCAAAGACGGCAAATCCGACGAAGAGGAAAATCAAGGCCAACAACAGCTTTGGTGAGACGATGCTGCTGATGCCGCCGATTAACAATTGGAGAAATCCCAGCTTCTCGTTGGCAGAACTGAGCATATAGGCAAAGCAGATGACGATGGCCAGGTTGGTCATGGATTTTGCCCCGTCAAATACGTGATTGACAAATTCCGTCAGGGTCATGATCTTCTGTGCCAGATACAAGGCCGCCTGCACGCCGATGGCGGCAAAGACGCCGCAGGTCAGATCATTGTCGAAGTATAGAGACACGCCGATAAAGGTGACGATGGGAATGATGATATTCAGCGGAGAGGTACCCTTATCCTCCTCTGGCATCTCCATTTTCACCATGGATGTCCCCGATTCCTCAGCGAGCACTACCGGTCCTCCTGCCGCCACTCTCTGGTAAGATTCCTTCAGCGTTCCAACCTTTGGCAAAACCCCTGTTCCCAGCAAAAGGCAGGTGATCACCATGATAAACGGATAGAACATATAAGGAATTGCCCCTAAATAATTGTCAAAGGACAGTCCGTGCTGCGAAATCAGCCCTACCGTATAGGCTGTCCAGCTGGAAAACGGGATCAATGCGCACAGGCAGCAAGCCATAGTGCTGATCTGAAACGCCAGGTGCTCCCTGGGAATCTTATACCTGTCGGTCACTTCTCTCATAGAAAAAGAGATGGTCAGAGAACTGAGGTAGTTGTCCACGAAGATGAGAAAAGACATGAACCAGGCCAGGAGCAAAGTTTTTTTCGGCCCCTTTGCCCCTTTTGTCATCAAATTCCCAAATTCGACAATAGCGCCGGAATGCTGCAGCAGCCTGATCATACCGCCGAACCCCATCAAAATGATCAGTACGAACTGGTAAGAATGGGTTGACAGAACGCCATACATCAGTTCGATATAACCGGTGAAAAAATCCCCTTTATATACCAAAATTGCGGCAATGAAGGAAGAAAGCACCATCATTTCCGCAATTCTCTTTGTCACTAGCGCCCCGACGATCAACACGATCATCGGAATGCAGGCAATAAAACCGTGTTCCATCTCCTCAAACCTCCAAATCATTTCTAATATAGAAAATTATATCAAAAGTCTGCGGGGAAGACAAGCGGTCGATTATTTCTTAAATTTAGATTTTTCGTAATTGTAGTCGATACTCGTACCGACGACGACATCCTCGATTTTTTCGATGATGAGCCAGTCGTCCATGTTTATCATTCCTCCTCTATAATCGGAATCCATATCTGACTCAGATAGTCTCTGGCATATGGATTTCCGTCGCTATACCATTCAATTTCGGGGAGAGCGCCATGGCGAAATGGATATTTTACAATCCACTCCTGTTTCAAATACCTCCATCCTTTCTGGATGGCAGTTGGAACGCTGCCGATGCAGTCGAATACGGCCCAAGTGGAGGCTGGCAGCAATTTCTCAACAAAACCCTCCGGTGTCTTGCAGTCGGTGGCTGTCATGATGAAATACTGCTCTTCCTCTGCGCCTTCGTCGCAGGGCTCAAAGAGACCGAACAGCCCTTTGGGATTTCCTTGATCCATGGCGATCATTTTCGAAAAACTGCCGTCTCTTTGGCATGTATTCCAAAACCCAGGTATCTTTGTAACATTGTGTTCGTCGTCTCTTGTAATTGTGATGCTTTTACCGACCATGCGCAGTTCCGGCATCCGTCTGATTTCCCATGCATACTGTTCTTCGCAAGCAATCTGCATCTTTGGAAATACTCGCAGCTTGGCGCCGGCAGCCCTTGATTCTTTTGGAGAAACGCCGTGAAACTGCTGAAACGCCCTAGTAAAGGATGTCGGTGAATCGTAGCCGTATCGGTAGCTCAGGTCGATGATTTTGATATCACTGCTCTGCAAATCATAACCAGCCAAAGTCATCTTTCGAAAGCGAAGATATTCGGCAAAACTGATGCCTGTAGTATAGGAAAATACTTTTTGAAAAAAAGAACCGGAGCAGCCAGCGATCCGCTGGATTTCCGCCATATCAACCTTCTCCTGCTTCCTCTGCAGATGCAGCTCCACATAGTCGATGATCCTCTGCAGTTTTTCATTCCATTTCATGATCTTTCCCCTTTTTTCATGATATTTTATTGCACCATAAGCTCTAAGCTCTGTAGGTAAGAACATTGTATCATAGCAAAAGGAGTTTTACCTCTTATTTTATGTACTGTCCGGATAGCAATTGATGGAAACTACAGTGTGATTCCGTTCTTCTTGGCAGCCTGTTTCCATCCAGACTCTCCAGCCATTTTGTAAGCGAATCGTGGGAAGTTGACTGTGGTAAAAACACATCCATAATCTGCCTGTTGTTCCATTTTCTCTGCTAACTCCAAAAGGTGTTTCCCATAGTCTTTCTTCGGTCCATGTCCCGGCGGTACGTCTTTGATGGAGTGCCACATGCCCCCTGCACCGACGCCGAGACCTCCTCGATAAGTAAAGCCGCATCGCGCGCACCAGTTTTCTACCATTTTCATAGCAGTCTTCGCCTGTTCTCCTTCGTAAAATCCGCAATTGATGATGGCATAAACCGATTTAGTCCAGGATTGCTCAACAAAATAAGTTTCTATCTCTGTCAGACACCGCAGCAGATGACTCGGGATACTGTCCACATATAACGGAAAGGAGATTACAAAGGTCTCCGCTTTTGCGAGAGACTGCAGATGATTCTCCGCTAATCCGTTGTCCGAAAAACGAAGCTCTGTCACTGCCTGATCTTTGGACAAGAAAGATTTCAACTCTTCTAACATTTTTGCCGAAGTGCTGTACTTCTTCTTGGGGCTGCCACTGATCAGCGCTATGGTGCCTTCTTCTTGTCTGTTCAGCGGTAAGCAGGCTTTCTTTTGCTCTTCATCGCAGATCGTAACCTGTGGAATTCCTTGCTCAGACAGCATCTGACAGACTTCCATAACATCTCTGCAAAATGTAGTTTCCACTGCAGCTGCATCAAAATTCACCGCCATAGCTTCGGCCCATTCTCCAGCAGTTTCTTTTTCCGTTTCCGAAAGACCGTCTCCATAGAATATGACTTTCATTGCGATGTGCTGCGGAAATCTCTGTTTATGATGCATTTCGCCGTTCTTAATCACAAAATCAGGATGCAGATAAGGAATACTTCGGTCTAAAACATTTTTGACATAAGCAGATGGACCGCCGTAGGTACATTGGCTGACGATAGTCAGTTCATCACATGCCGCCAGCTTTTCCGCCATATGTTCATAACCGTCTTTCAGAACACATTCCATGGGCGTTTTGATCCAGCAGGTAAAACATCCGATACAGCTCTTAATTGTTCCGATATCTCCAACGATCTCATCAAAATTGCCATTCTCTGCAAACCCCGGCGGCAAATCGTGTATGAGTAATCTATTTTCCTTCATGATTTTCCCTCTTTCTCCCTTGAAATATAAAAGCTCTGTAGTTGATACGTTTCCATTTCAGTATATCAAATCCGCCGCTCCTAAACAATGGCAGGATATCTTTTTTGCCGTAAATCCAAACGTCTCCAGTTCTTCCCCATTTCAACGCCCAGTTGAAGAGCCTGCGAAACAGTGGAAAGGTCGGATCTCCTAAAATCAAAGTTCCGCCTGGCCTCAGTACGCGGTTCATTTCGCTGATGGCCTTTTCAGGCTCTTCATAATGGTGAAATGACGCATTGCAGATGACGATATCAAAGCTCTCATCGTCAAAGGGCAAGTCGACCACGTCTGCTAATTTGAGCACCACTTCTTTCGAAACCCGCTTCCCTGCTTCCTTAAGCATCTCTCTCGACAGGTCTGCCCCATGATAATGCCCTGGCCGCTGTGCTTCCAACATTTTTATGACATTTCCGTTTCCGCAGCCGATATCCAGAATATCTTCTCCCTGCAGTTCCTTCACCTGGCGTACAATTTCAGGATACATACATCTGACAAAACGCCCGTCGTGACCTTCGTCGTATTCTTTCGCTGTACGATCGAAATATTCTCTTGAATTCATCATTACACCTCATTGAATTTCTTTCATTGATACATATTCAATAACAATTTTGAAGAAAACCCGTCTGAATTGACGGATTATTTTAAACGCCCTAATTTAAAACTTTGCGAATAAGCTGCTGCACAGCTGCAAATCGTTCTTCCAACGGAAGGCTTTGATCGTTGATGATCAGAGCCTGGCCGCCGACGATGAATTTTGCTGCAGCGGCAGGATCAGAAACATGGATTTCTCCCCTATCCTGTAATGCCTTCAGATACTTTTCCACATAAGGAGATACTTTTCTTGCCATTGCCGTATCCAGCTGTGCGTGAAAAAACTCATTTCCTTTTTTATGAAAAAAACCGGCATAAGTATAGGCCCCAGTCGTCTCCGCCTGCTGCCATACCTGCCAAAGTCGATTCATGCAAGCTTCGAGGGACAAGTCTGTCTGCTGAAATACTTCGATAAACCCACGGCTGCAAACTTCTGCATACTGGCTGACAGCTGTTTCGTAGAGCGCCTGTTTATTGGGGAAATAATGATAGCAGAGACCTGTTGCCACACCCACTGCCTGAGCGATATCCTTCATGGTCACTGCCTCGAAGCCCTTTTCCGAAAAAATTCTCATGGCTGCATCTATAATTTCCTGTTTTCTTACTTCTGGATCCTTTGATATACGCACTTTATCACCTCACGTTCTATATTACACTTTGATTGAATATTTGTCAATGAAATAATTCTTTGTAATGTTGGACATGGACTGCGATACCTTTTTCTCTAAAACTGTGGTAAAATAAAGATATCGTTCCAAGTAATTTGCTCTTCAGATTGCCGGAACTGCTCAATAGGAGGTTACAGAAATGAATATAACGAGAATTTGGAAAGTCTATTTCAGTCCTACAGGTAATACAGATCAGGCAGTCAGCCATCTTGCAGACGCACTCAGCGACAAGCTGAAATGTCCCATCGAAAAATACGATTTTACTTTGCCCGCGTCACGGGAAGCAGTGCCCTCCTTTTGTGCGGGCGATCTGGTCATCTTCGGCACGCCGGTTTATGCCGGAAAGGTTCCGAACAAGCTTCTGCCTTTCATTCAGAACAGTTTCAAGGGGAACGGCGCCGCAGCAATTCCCGTCGTCACCTTTGGAAACCGCAGTTTTGATAATGGATTAGCAGAACTGACGCAGAGTTTGGAAAATAATGGATTTCGTATCGTCTCTGCAGCTGCCGCAGCTTCTCAGCCTGCCTTCGCAGATTCTTTGGCGACAGGCCGCCCGGACCAAGAAGATTTGGAATTGCTTTCTGAATTGGCCGTGAAAACCGTCGCAAAACTTGCTGCTGATGGCGAACTGCAACACGTGTCCGTGCCTGGAGATGCGGAAGCCCCATATTACAGACCTCTGGGGCTGGACGGACAGCCTGCCGTATTTCTAAAGGCAAAACCTGAGACGGATACGACGAAGTGTACGAACTGCGGAATCTGCGCTCAAAACTGCCCTATGGGCTCCATCAGTCAGGAAGAACCGTCTGAAGTCACCGGCATCTGCATCAAATGCCATGCCTGTGTGAGCAAATGCCCTGAAAACGCCAAATACTTTGACGATCCCGCATTCCTGTCCCATAAGGAAATGCTAGAAAAGAACTTCTCACGGAGAGCCGCGACAGAGATTTTCGTTTAAATATCGGCATCCTAAAAATAGCTGATCCCCTCTTATGGAGTTCAGCTATTTTTGTTTATTTACTTTATACAATCGCCTCTATCAGCACTTTATCACCTCGGCATATTTTTTTGACGCCAACCTGCTTATTTTTATTGAAACAAAAACTGATCATATATCCAGTCTGCAGGTGATGGTCATCTAAATAACCAATTAATTGTTCTTCACCCTGTCTATTGTACTCGTTACCTCGATAAATTTTCATCTCAATAATGTACTGTCTGCCATAATAATCTACAATCACATCAGTACGTCCCATGCTTCTAGTTCTCGATTCTACATAGTAGTTACCCGTGCCGCTGTGACTACAAAGAAAACTGATTTTTTTCCTAAATCGCGCAGAGGAAAATCAGGTAAAATATTCATCAGCAGCCTCAAAACTGATATCTAAAACGATGTAATTCACTTTCAGCTTTTGATAAAGAAGTTCCAAGGTTGTAGTTTTCCCGTATTGGCGTGCTCTGTTCATAGTAAAATATTCGCCTGGCTCAATATAATCCTTGACGATTTTATCAATGACTGTAGTTGTATCTACCATATAGTGCAGTGAGGGAATGCAAATTCCCGTCGTATTGAATTTCTTAGCCATATCTCTCTCCCTCTCGCCTTTTAGCAGCGATCATAGGCAATTCTTGGGCTGCCATCCACAGAATAGATCATGCCGCAACATTTGAAGCCGTTTTTTTCTATTGCGCGCTGCATAACCTTGTTATCGCGGTGGGTGTCAATGCGCAAGGTGCCGATTTCTCCCGTACAAAATTGTACACAGCGCTTCAGCAGTCCTTTCACTTTACCGTCTCCAGCGATGCGGTGGATAGTTCCATAAGGTGCATCACTGTGCCATGCACCGTCTTCAATGATCTGATAGGTCGGATCTTCCCCGATAACGAAGACAAAGACACCATGAATATGTCCGCCCTCTGCCATGACATATAGCTGTCTTTTTTCGATATCCTCAAGGAGCAGTTCTTTTTGGGGATAACTGTCTCCCCACTGGGTAGGATTCCCCGTTTCTGCCATAAAGTTTCTGGCATAAGCATATATCTCTAAAATCCTATCTAGATCTTCCAGTCTCGCTTTTCTGATTTCCATGGCCCTCACCCTTCTTTAATCAAATCTACAAACTCTGCATGAATCAGCTCAGCCAGCTGCATCGGAGAGAGCTCCATCTGCAAGCCTACTTTTCCACCGCTGACACAGATGGTATTCTGTTCCTGGGCACTCTGATGGATCGCCGTCCTGAACAATTTTTTCATGCCCACAGGGGAGCAGCCACCTTTGATATATCCAGTTAGAGGTGTGATTTCGCTGACATGAACCATCTCTATATATTTTTCATCAAAGAATTTTGCTGCCTTTTTCAAGTCCAGCTCACAGGCAACAGGGATGACGCAGACATAATGTTCTCTGCTGTGCCCGGCAAGAACCAGGGTCTTGAAAACCTTATCCGGATTAATACCGGATTGTGCTGCCACAGAAACACCATCCAAAAACCCTTCAGGCGCCTCATAGGTATGCAGCGTATAGGGAATCTTCTTTGCAGCGACAATTCGCACTGCATTGGTCTTCGGTTCCTTCTCTTTCTTAGCCATCACGCCACCTCATTTCCATATTGATGTAATTAGTATATCATAATCGCTGATTTCTTTGCAACCATTGAAAAAGGCTCCGCCAAAGCGAAGCCTTTATAAGCCAGTGATAAAATTATCCTAATAATCCAGCACCGAATACAGGCGCGAATACAACGGATACGATTGTCATCAACTTGATCAGAATGTTGATGGACGGACCGGTATCTTTGAACGGGTCACCTACGGTGTCGCCGACAACTGCAGCCTTATGAGGTTCGGAACCTTTTCCGCCGAAGTTTCCTTCTTCGATATACTTCTTCGCATTGTCCCATGCGCCGCCTGCGTTTGCCATCATGATAGCAAGCAGTACGCCGGCTGAAAGTGCGCCGCCCAGCATACCTGCCAGCGCTTCCGCACCAAGTACAAAACCAACAGCAAGCGGAGCTGCGATAGCCATCAGGCCAGGGATGATCATTTCTTTCAGAGCAGCGCCAGTTGAGATATCGACACATCTAGCGTAGTCAGGCTTGGAAGTTCCTTCCATAATGCCTTTGTCTTCTCTGAACTGTCTTCTGACTTCTTCGATCATCTGGTTTGCAGCCTTACCTACGGAATTCATCGTCATCGCTGAGAATAGGAATGGAAGCATTGCTCCGATGAACAGTCCGACAATGACAATTGGATCAAGCAAGCTTACAATGCTGATCTGAGCAACTGTTGCATAAGAAACGAACAGAGCAAGAGCAGTCAGAGCAGCGGAACCGATTGCAAAACCTTTACCGATAGCGGCTGTCGTATTACCTACAGAGTCAAGCTTGTCCGTGATGTTTCTGACACCTTCTGGAAGTTCTGCCATTTCGGCGATACCACCGGCATTATCAGAAACAGGGCCGTAAGCGTCAACTGCAACCGTCATTCCTGTTGTGGAAAGCATACCGACTGCAGCAAGGGCGATGCCGTATACACCAGCAAACTGATAAGCAACGAAGATGCCTACACAGATGCAGATGATTGGCCAAAGAGTTGACATCATGCCAACACCCAGACCGCTGATGATGGTAGTTGCAGCACCAGTCTGTGACTGCTCTGCAATCTTTTTAACGGAACCGTAGTCAGCAGAAGTGTAGATTTCTGTAATCTTACCGATGGCAATACCGACGATGAGACCAGCGATAATTGCATATGCATAAGTGAAGTCACCTAACATCTGTTTGCTCAAAACCAAAGCAGCAACGATGACGATGATACCACTGATGTAAGTACCCATGTTCAGAGCCTTAGCAGGGTTTACATTCTCTCCGCCTCTTACCAGCAGGATACCGATTACCGATGCAATGATACCGATCGCAGAAAGAATCAGTGGAAATACTGCTGCTGTCGTTTCTGAGAATGTTGCAAGCTCAGGAGCATTTGCAACTGCGACTGCTGCCAGAGTAATAGCGGAAATAATGGATCCTACATAGGATTCGAACAAGTCGGAACCCATGCCGGCAACGTCACCTACGTTGTCACCTACGTTATCTGCGATATCAGCT
>URXI01000107.1 GCA_900551775.1 uncultured Eubacterium sp.
GGCTGCGGCGAGTGCGTGCTCAACTGTCCGACTCGTGCCTGGACCAGGAGCAAGGAGAAGTATTACCGTCTGACCCTGCTGGGCAGAACCGGCAAGAAAAATCCCCGTCTTGGCGAGGACTTTATCAAGTGGGTGGATGCAGACAGCATCGTCAAAATCATCCTCAACACTTATCAATACGTAGCGCACTACATCGACAAAGATGCGCCCGGCGGCAAGGAACACATCGGCTACATCGTCGACAGGACCGGCTTTGAGGAATTCAAAAAATGGGCCTTGGACGGTGTGACTTTGCCAGCAAAGGCAGAAGTCTATACGCCGATTTATTGGAACGGTGTGAAATATTAGTTTGCTCAGAGCGGAGGGATGTCCTCCGCTTTTTGTATTTTTTAAACACAAAACTGATCGATGATCCAGCTTATGGTCTGGGCATCGATGCCGCCATCCTGCGCCTCAAAGGTAAAGATGATGTCGTCCCATGGGACGAACTTATAGCTGAAATAAAGCCGCAGCTTCCACAGGCATTCCTCCAGATATTTGGAACTGCTGAGCATGCCAAAGTGTTCAAGCCTTCGAAATCTGCGCTGACTTGCCACTGCCACCTTGAAATCAGGCGCAATGGTTTCCTTTCCGAGTGTGAGATTCTCTTCATAATGATATTCGATTCCTTTTAAAAACAAAATATCTGCGATGATGACTTCTGATTTTGATCTGACACATTCCCCTTTGACCGTCCGGTGAATCAGCTTTTCCGGGTATTTGGTGTTTTTGTCATACTCTGCGCTGCCCCATTCTTGCACATCGATCCAGTCTGTGAAGGCATAGTCGGTTTTTGGTGAAAGCTGATAGGCTTTGGGCGCCTGACTGTTGATGACATCCGGTTCAACGCTTTGATATTCATCCAGAAGATGATGCAGCGCAGTACAGTTTCTTTCAATGCGCTTCAGAGCTTCAGTCAGATGTGCCCTGGTCTGCAGCAGCCTCACTTCTTCGCAGTCAGCTTTTCCCAGATATAGCTTCTTTCCTTCGACTAATTTATAATAGTAGGTCGTGCCTTTTATGGTAGACGTAGAAAGCTTTCCCTGCGGCAGCTCCAGCAATCTGTGGCGATATTGCTTGGCAAGAGATTCCTGACTTTCTAAGTCGGCCATGATATAGCTGATACTGTTATACATTTTACTTCTCCTTCCTTTATTTACATTATTTTACATTAATTTGCCAGAAAAAGCAAGCTGTTTTTATGTGCTATTTCGATTTGACGCATTTTGGAGGTGTGCGGTTACGCATATGCCAGTGCCAGGCGGCGGGCTGCTTAACAAAACAGGGCAAATCGACCGAAACTGCGTAACACTCCCTTTGCAAAGAGGGGGAGGTTACGCATATGCCAGTGCCAGGCGGCAAACTGCTTAACAAAACAGGGCAAACTGGCCGAATCTGCGTAACTGCCCTCTAGATTCCGACTACGGAACCTGCCCCGCAGCCCTTGACCACCGCCTCGTCAGCCACAGCCCCAATAAAAATACCAAGTTTTCTGTTGCTGGTGCAACGACTTGAAACCGTTCTTGTGCTATACTGATAGCAAAGAAAGAAGGAGTCCTCACATGAACAAATTAAATCAATTATATATGGAAATGATTCGCTATTACGAAAGCGATGCGCCACGTATCCAGCATTTTGTCAAGGTTCACTCCTTTGCCAGGCTGATTGGCGAGGCGGAGGGACTGAACGAGAAGGCGCAGTTCACATTAGAAGCAGCGGCATTGGTACACGATATCGGCATCAGAGCCGCCGAGAAAAAGTATGGATACAGCAATGGAAAGCTGCAGGAGCAGGAGGGACCGCCCCTGGCAGAAGAAATGCTGGAAGCCCTGAATTTTGATAGGGCCGTGACGGAAAGGGTCTGTTATCTGGTGGCACACCATCACACCTATGAACCTGTGGACGGACTCGATTATCGCATTTTGCTGGAGGCTGACGCTTTGGTCAATCTTTACGAAGAGAATACACCAGCAGAGGGCATCAGGGAATCTTATAAACACCTATTCAAGACAGAAACAGGCAGAACCATCTGCAGAACCATGTTCCAAATAGAAGAGAGGTAGAGAAATGATCGGAATCGGAATTGATACAGGCGGCACCTGCACGGACGCTGTCGTCTTTGATACGAAAAGCCACCAGGTATTGTCACAGAGCAAGACGCTGACCACCAAGCAGGATTTGAAGATTGGAATCCTGAGGGCCCTCGGCGGACTGGACCAGGACTTGGCCCACAGCGCATCTTACATCTCTCTTTCTACCACTCTGGCAACCAACGCCTGTGTGGAGCACAAGGGGGGAAGAGCAAAGCTGGTGTTCATCGGTGTGAAACCAGCGGTGGTAAAGAAGATGGGGACGGAATACGGTCTGCCGCCCCTGGGGGATATCTATTTCATGAAAGGTGACGCCGGGCAGCCGGACAGCCTGGAGAATGCACCGGATTGGAAAAAATTTGAAGAGGACGTAAAAAAAGATTTCGGGATTTTTGACAGCGTGGCGATTGTTCAGATGAATCCCAAATACAACGACGGGGAGTACGAGATCAAAGCGGAACAGATTATCAAAAAGACGTTGGGGCTGCCTTGTGTAAGGGGTTATGACCTGTTTCAGGAGCTGAACGTGCAGAAGCGGGGCGCCACGGCACTGCTCAATGCCAGATTGCTGCCTGTCATGGAGGACTTTTTTGATTCTATCGAAGGGTCCCTATCAGAACTGGGGCTGGATCTGCCCATCGTCATCGTCAAAAGTGACGGCAGCATCATGAGTCGTGAATTCGCCATGAGCCGTCCGGTGGAGACATTGCTCTGTGGTCCTGCAGCCAGCATCATCGGCGCCATGGAACTGTCCAGATATCAAGATGCTTTGATTGTGGATATGGGCGGCACCACCAGCGATGTGGCCATGGTCAGGGACGGGATTCCTGTCACAAGCGAGTCCGGCATTTCCATCGGCGAATGGAACACCATGGTTAAAGGCGTCTCCATTGACACCTTTGCTCTGGGCGGTGACAGCGCCGTAAAATACAAGCGGGGTCAGCTTTATCTTGACGACAGACGCTGTGTGCCGCTGTGCATGGCGGCCAGCCAGTATCCGAAAATGCGTAAAGCGCTGAAAACACTGGTATTGATGGATCGCCCCTTTGATTATCCTGCCCACGAGTTTTTTATGCTGGTGAGTCTCCCCGCAAATCTGGATAAATACACGCCGTCGGAACAGAAATTTATCAAAGCCCTGGAGGATGGACCGCTGATTTACAGAGAGGCTGCAGCGGCAATCGGAACCAGTCCCCATGTCCTGAACATGAAACGGTTGGAAGATGAGGGGACGGTCATTCGCATTGGCATGACGCCTACCGATGTCATGCATGTCTATGGAGACTATACAGAGTTTGACAGCGAGGCGTCGAGGCTAGGAGCCGCATATCTTTCGGCGGTGACAAAGGGATCTGTTGAAGATGTCTGCAGAGAAATTTACGATCTGACAAAGTGCAGGCTTTACAGCAATCTGGTGCGCATCTTTATGAAATATGAGACGGGCAGAGAGTTGAATCTCCAGGAGCGGGAGGAACTTGAAAAGCTGACTACCTATATTTTCCGTCACGCAGGCCTCGGTCTGACGGATTTCTCCATACGGCCCGGATTTACCACTGCGTCAAAGCTGATCGGCATCGGCGCGCCGACAAAGATCTTCCTAAAAGACGTAGCGAAGCTGCTGGGAACGGAAGCGGATTTTCCAAAGGACGGAAAAGTTGCCAATGCCATCGGAGCCGCCATGGGCAACATCAGCACGGAATGCGTCATCAAAATTGAACCGTACAAAGGCATCAAGAGTTCCTATCTGACCTATGTCGTCAGCGGCGGTCACGATACGTTTTCCCTGCCGGATTATGACGACGCTCTCGTGGAAGCAAAGAAAACGGCTCGGCAGGGTGCCATTGAACGCGCCCATCAGCAAGGCGCCGTGGGAGAAGTAGAAGTGGAAATTGAAGTAAAGGAAAACACATACCAGAGAAACAATTACGCATCTGCGGAGATTATCGAGACATTGGTCATCGCAAAAGCTGTATCGGAAAAAGAATGAATCATAAAAGGGAGGAACTGCCCGTTTCGGCAGATCCTCCCTTTTTTACATCAGAAACTGCTTTTCCAGCAGTTGAATCAGTTCGCGGATTTTTTCCGGAATGAAGTGATAGTACACCTTCGCGTCTTGTTTTTCGATGGTGACAAATCCGTTTGTCATCAAAAGGTTCATGTGATGAGACGTTGTTGGAGCGCCCAGCTGCAGATCTTCTGCGATTTCCAGATTGTACCTGGCTCCCTTTTTGAGCAGAGCAAGAATTTCAAAGCGGCTCTTATCGGAGAGCATTTTCAGGCCGGCCTGGAGGGCGGCTTTTTCTTGTTCCTGCAGATTGCCGAAGCCATAGGCTTTGTTGACGAAGACGCCGTAAAAGCCCATGGTGAAAAGCCCCCATTCCAGCACTGGGGAGATGATGGCCGGGCAGAAGGTCTCGATGCTTGGGAATTTTTCTATGATGTCACAGAAGGCGGCGTGCTGAAAACCTTCGGCAGCCAGCTTCTCTACCAGGGCGTCGATGGCGGATTTGTTCTTCGAATAAGCGTATTCAAATGCCGGCAGGTTTTGCTGATAGATTTCCACCATGGATTTGACATATCGTTTCGGCTCGCCTAGCAGCATCATGGTTTTCCACTTTGCTGAATCAGAAATCTCTGGCTGACGATCGAGGAAATCGATGCGGCTTTCTAAAGTGGTCAGGTCTGGCGGCAGATTGTCACCAGTCATCTCATCCACAAGCATCTCCGAAAAGGTCTGCAGAATCTCCTCCTCGCTGATCTGATCCACCTGGTCGATCCAATGGGGATTTTCGATGATGCTTGCCATGACGATATAAGTGGTGTCCAGATCCACGGAACCGAACAAAGCCTCTTCGTCGGCATGGGGCTGGTATTTTGTGGAAAAATCGTCGGCATACTGGTTGATCAAAGGAAAATTATGATCGTAGAAAAGCTGTCCGTCCACACCGATGTGATCGAGCGCCTCGATGGCCTCCTCTCGAATGTCATCTTTATATTTGATATAGCAGCACAATCCGATGGTCTCAAAGACAGGATTGAGTTCTTTCTTAAACTTCATGTTACGGCTCCTTTCTTGCGTTAGATCCCTGTGTTCATTCTACCATTATACCATGAATATTCCGCCGAAAATAGAATCGAAATTCATTATACCCCACAGAAATTACGGAAGGAAGGATTATTTTCCAGCAACTGTTCATAAGCGTCCATGCCCTTTACTGCACCGTTTTCCATGTAGATCACTTGATCATAGCGCGAAAGCAGGGCGGGGTTCAGGGAATGGGTGATGGTGACCACAGTCAGGTCCTCTTGTGCCAGCAGCGTATTTTCAATCTCTAAGGCAGTTTTGGGGTCCAAAGCAGAAGTTCCTTCGTCCAGGATGATGACTTTGGCATCCCTGATGAGGGCTCTTGCCAGGGCGACTCTCTGGCGCTGGCCGCCGGAAAGGCGATTGCCGTTTTCACCGACCTGACTGTCCAGGCCATTTTCCAGCTGGGGCAGGAATTGACTGACCCCGCTGGCCGATAGGGCCTGCTGCCATGTATCTTCATCAAAATCACCCGCCAGAGCGATATTGTTTTTGATCGTATCATTGAAAAGATACACACTCTGATGGAGAACGGAGAGGATAGATCCCAAGTTCTTTGTATCCAGCAGGCGCAGAGAATCTTCGTCGTACAATATTTCCCCCTGATAATCGCGGTAGTAGCCAGAAAGGATTTTGATCAGGGTACTTTTTCCGCAGCCACTGTGGCCGACCACAGCGTATTTTTCCCCTTTGACAAAACGCAGGCTGACGTGATGCAGGGCATTGAGGTTTCCGTCGTAAGAGAAGGTCAAGTCCCTTGCTGCAATCTCCCTGTCAAAGGATGGATCTTTGCCGTGTTCTGTCTCGACCTCTGTATCTGCATAGTCGCACAGACGCTTCACGATGGGCTTGACGCTTTTGATTTTAGGCAGGTTCTCCATGATCAGCAGGACCGGCGTCAAAAAAGAGCCGCTGAGCTGAAGGAGAGCCATCAGGGTACCCATGGTGATGGAACCTTTAATCACGAAGAAAGCCGAGGTAAAGATGACGACCACGACACAGAGATAAGACAGCGTGTCAGAGAGACCTTCGTTGAGGGCGGTCACTTTGTCGGCAGCGAATTTGCAGTCCGCGGTCCTCTTGTTCTCTTCTTCAAACTTCAGCCGCATATTGGGCAGCAGGCGATAGCTCCTGATGACTTCAAAGCCGGAGAGGATATCCTTTGTTTTTTCCGTAAACCTTGACAGCTGGCGGGATACGGCGTCCTGCCTCTTCTCCAGCAGCTTCCCCATCAAAGCCGGCACGGCGAACATCAGCACCAGCGTCCCTAACAGAATGGCAGTGACGGCAGGACTCAGAACCAGCAGCAGTACCAGAGTAGATACGAACATGACGACGACCTCGACATTGAGCATAAGGGGAAGGATGTAATTCTCTTCAATGATCTTCACATCATTGATTAAACTGGAGATGTAATCCGCTGTATTTGTCTTGTAAAATTCACCTGGATACTGATGCATGATTCCTTCATAAACATCACTGCGCATCTGCCGTGTCATCCTCTGCACCAGAAGTTTGGATGCCAGAGAACCAAAGTAATTCATCAGACAGAGCAAAATCATATAGCAGGCTGCAAAGAGCAGCAGTTTCTTAAATAGCGCCATATCTCCAGATACAGCGGTGTCCGTTACCTGCTGCAGCAGCAGAGAGACGAAGGTCGTCATCAAAGCTGCCACAGTGCAAAGGAACAGGGCTGCGGCTAGTAATAACTTATTTCTCTTCCAATACCGTTTCATCATTACCTCCTAGGTTTCACGATTATCTAATAAGTTTTATTAACGTAGAATGTATCATAAAATTCTATGCGTGTCAAACTAATTTTACAAAAAACAAATGATCTTTCTTTCACGAAGTAAGAAAAATATGGTAAAATAGAAGAAGGAGGCAGGAACTATGAAGATAAGAACAGCGACCACGGCGGATATGGATGCCATATGCCGGTTATATGATACGTTATTTCAGGAGATGGCGAATCTGCAGGCGGACTACTTTCAGATGGCCAGCCAGAACCGGGATTTTCTGCGTTCTGTCATCGAAGAAGAGGAAGGAGATGTCCTGCTGGCGGAAGAGGCGGATCGACTCATCGGTTTTGCCCTGGTGCAGCAAAGCAGCACGCCGCCTTTTGGCTGTCTCGTGCCACACCGATACGCCTACCTGATGGATGCCTGTGTCACAGAAAGTGAGAGGAGCAGAGGTGTCGGAAGACTGCTGATTGAAGCCGTAAAGACCTGGGCAGAAGAGCGACGTCTGGATTACGTAGAACTGAACGTGCTGAGCAACAATAGGAGAGCCATTGCACTCTATGAACGAGAAGGCTTTACAGAAGAGATGCGCACCATGCGCTGCAAATTGAAAAAGGACGGCTGAGGCCGTCCTTCCGTGTCAGATGATTTCTACGACTTCCAGGTCTTTGCCGTTGACGCGGAATTTAACTTCAAAACCGGCAAAGCCGAATCCGTAGATTCGCATCGGATCCTCCTGATAAGAAGGCCTGGGATCCTGAGCCAGGATGGAGCAGAGCCCGTCCTGCAGTTCCCTGGGTATTTTCGCCAGCAGCTGGGGAGGAATGGTGACGAACAGACGGTTTCCCTGGGTATGATCGGTAAAACCGCAGACGGCATCTGGGTGACAGTCTGCAGGAATATAGGGTTTGATGTCGTAAATGGGCGTGCCATCCATCAGATCGGCGCCCCAGACAGAAATGACAGGTCCTGATTTGAGGTCTGTTTTGATTACGTCTATTTTTACGGAGGAGAGACCTAAGGGGTTGGGTCGGAAGGGCGATCTGGTAGCAAAGACGCCCATTCGCTGATTTCCGCCCAGACGGGGAGGTCTGACCGTAGGAGACCAGCCGCTTTCTACATTTTCTGAAAATCCCCATACAATCCAGAGATGGGAGAAGCCGGACAGTCCGCGGAGTGCCTCGGGACTGCGAAACTCCTCTTCAAAGATAATTTCACTTTTCAATTCCTCTGTCAGCCCGCTTTGGCGGGGGATTCCAAACTTTGATGGAAAAACGCTGTGTATATGGGCAATGGGTCTCAATGTAAGATCTGTAGTCATGGAGCACCTCTTTTCTGAAATGATAGGTACTATTATACTGAATCTCTATTGAAAATTCAAATCATTGTGATAAACTAAGAAGGAGAATTATGCGTACTTAGGCGTATTTATGGCACTGAAGAGGAGAACGAATGAAGATAAAGATGGAACAAATTGACGGACAGACAGAGATGCAGAGCCATCAGGAGGAGATTGCGTATCTGAAGGAACTGGCAAAGCGAAAAGATAAGGAGCTGGAAGGCATCATCGGTGCTGCGGCTGACGTAGTAGGCAAATTTATCTGCAATCCCGAGTTCACGATTCTTTACTATACTGAAGGTCTGGCGAATTTGGTAGGAACGACGAGAGGACGCATAGAAAAAGAAGGCTTTGACAGCAGCCGGTATATTCATCCTGACGACTATGAATACGTCATGGAGAAGACCACGAAAGCCATTGCAGATGAAAAGCCAATTACTCTGACTTATCGCCTGAAGCATCTGAGTGGAAGAGATGTCTGGGTAAAGGCCAGGGTGATTTTTCTCGAAGAACTCTACGAAGATCAATACCCGATTGCCTTTTTTGTCTACACGGATATCACGGAGTTGAAAGAGGCCAATGCAAAAGCAGAGGCGCGATATCAGAGCCTGATTGAAACTTATGACGAACAGCTGTGCGGGATTATCTGGTTCACCATAAGCAACAGACCGATTTTGCGATATATGAATCGAAAGTCTTTAGAATGTCTGGGATTCAAATCAAAAGAAGATTATTTTGCGAAAAATCAGGGTGATATGCTTACATATATCTTTGAGGAGGATCAGGACAAGTTCACCAATGCGCTGATGACTTTAAAAAATGAGGGCGATGTGACGAGTCTGGACGTGCGCTTTCAGTCGTCTGCAGGTAAGACTGTTTGGGCGGTCTGTAACATCATGATAAAACGCGCCATGTCTGGAACGCTGTTATACTATATGGTATTCACCGATATTACCCGTCAGAAGGAGGAGGAACTGAATCTGCGGGCAGAGCAGGAGAAGATCAATATCGCCTTAGAAAATACGGATATGCTGATCTGGCAATATGATATTGCGGAGAAAAAAATGCAGTATCAGAGAAATTCGGCCAGATATTTCGGCGGGGAAGATGTCGTCTATAATGTGCCGCAATCCTTTGTGAATGCAGGGTTTGTCCACGACGATTCCATCAGTAATTACTTGAGACTATACCAGACGATAATCGATGGAGAAGAACACGCTCAGGCGGATATCCACTTTCTGGACGAAAAGAAGAATGACCTATGGCTGCGAATCATGTTGAGAAGGATTACTGACAAGGGCGCTTCTTTCAACCAGGTGATCGGCTGCGGCGTCAACATTACAGAAGAAAAGGTCAAAGAAGAGCGTTATGTAGAAGAACTGGTCTATATGAGCGGTCTGCAGAGTGAAGATCTTCTGGCTAAATTCCGTGCAGATCTGACGCGCAATATCGTAGTAGATTATGTGGGCAGCAGTGATGTGCTGCTGGCAGATGACTGCATGACTTATTCGGGTGTCATTGAAGAGGTCGCTTCCGATATGGTAGCGGAGGATATGAAAGAGAAATTCAGAGAATCTCTCAGCATCGGCTCGCTGATGTCGCTCTATTATGAAGGAAAAAATGAGTACGCTATAGAATACCAAAGGCGCATGAAGAACGGCACGCTCTGCTGGGTAAAAACGTATGCGAAGATTTTTAAAAGCCCGGAGCAGAACGACATTATGTGTTTTTTATATACCTACAACATCAACGGCTCTATGCTGAGCCAGATTGCACTGCAGGCCATCGTAAACACCACCTATGATTATGTAGGCATCATCGATCGGGAGATGAATCGTTTTTACTGCCTGGCTCGATCAGACCAGGATTATCTGCCAGAGGAAAGTGATGACTACAATGCATCCAATATCGATTTTGCCGAAAAATATAGAGAATATTTTCCCAGCGAGGAAGAATACCTGATTGCCAGAGACAACGCACAACTGGAAACGGTGGTTAAGGCGCTGGAACAGAAACCGGTCTACGAATTTAACGAGAAGATCTGGAACAGAAAGAAAACGGTGATTCACACCTACAGGCTGAGTTACAGCTATATCGATGGAGAGAAATCACAGATTCTGGTACGCCGTGCAGATATCACAGAGTCCATCCTAGAGGAGCAGAAACAGCAGGATCTGCTGCGAAACGCTTTAGCACAGGCAGAACAGGCCAGCAATGCCAAATCTGATTTCTTGTCCAGGATGAGTCACGAAATCAGGACACCGATGAACGCCATTATCGGCATGTCCGCCCTGGCAGCACAGTGTGTCAATGACCCGCAGCAGGTGGCAGACTGCATCTCCAAAGTGGGGATTTCAGCCAGGTTTCTGCTATCGCTGATTAACGATATTTTGGATATGAGCAGGATAGAAAGCGGCAAAGTCGTCGTCAAACGGGAAAAAATTCCTTTTGAAGAGTTTATCAACGGCATCAACACCATCTGTTATGAGCAGGCAGAAGAGAAGGGTATCGACTACGAGTCTATATTGACCAGTTTTACAGAGGACTATTATATGGGCGATGCCATGAAGCTGCAGCAGGTGTTGATCAACATCATTTCCAATGCCATCAAATTCACACCTTCCGGCGGGAAAGTGCAGATGATCATTCATCAAGGGAAAATCAAAGACGGCAAAGCGAGGATGACCTTTACGATCAACGATACTGGTATCGGCATCAAAGAAGAGTTCATGCCCCATCTTTTCGATCCGTTTGAACAGGGGAACGACAACACCTCGCGTTACAGCGGGACAGGGCTGGGCCTGGCGATTTGTAAGAACCTGATCAACATGATGGGCGGTCATATTTCTGTCAACAGCATCGAAGGGGTGGGATCGGAGTTCACGGTGGAAGTGGATTTGGAACTCTGCGAAGAAACGAAACGGATCAGCCGCAGCAAAGCGAAAATCAACTTTGCCAAGCTTTCTGCTTTGATCGTCGATGACGAAATTACGGTCTGTGAGCACACGAAGAACATTTTGTCCGATATGGGCATGAAGGCGGAATGGGTCGACAGCGGTGAGCGCGCAGTGGATATCGTAAGGAGAAGGTGGGAAAAGAACACTTATTTTGATGTGATTTTCATCGACTGGAAGATGCCCGGCATGGACGGTATTGAAACCGCCAGAGAGATACGTAAGATCGTGGGACCAGAAGTGACAATCATCATCATGACCGCTTATGACTGGGTTTCCATCGAGCAGGAGGCCAGGAAAGCCGGCGTCAACATGCTCATATCAAAACCGCTGTTCAAAAAGTCTTTGACATCTACATTCCAGAAAATCTATACGGAAAGAGAACAGAAGCAGGAAGCAGCAAAACCGATAGAGTATGACTTTACGGGCAAGACCATTCTGCTCGTAGAAGACCATGTGCTCAACATAGAAGTTGCCAAACAATTGCTGATGAACAAAGGCGCCAAGGTGGAAGTTGCTGAAAACGGCCTGGTTGCCATCGAGATGTTCGCCACTTCAGCAGTGGATTATGACGCGATTCTCATGGATATCCGCATGCCGGTCATGAATGGCTTGACGGCTGCCAGATCCATCAGACAGCTGAAAAAGAAAAAAGCGAAGACGGTACCGATTATCGCTATGAGCGCCAACGCCTTCGATGAAGACGTGGAGAAATCCCGCGCTGCCGGCATGAACGCCCATCTGGCAAAACCGATCGAGCCGCAGCTGCTCTATGCAACACTGCAGGAATTCATATTTCCAGAAGAAGAATAAGATGAAAAAGGGGTTGTTGCACTAAGACCGAGTAATCCA
>URXI01000108.1 GCA_900551775.1 uncultured Eubacterium sp.
GCGAGCCTTGGCGCCTGCCGTTACGCAGAATCGGCAAAAAACACTGTTTCTGTTAAGCAGGCGGGGTCCGGAACCGAGCAGATGCGTAACTGGGCCGAGCCTTGGCGCCTGCAGGCAAAAAAATCAAAAATACCTATTGACAAACTGTTATATCTGTATATACTGTATATATACAGTGAAACAACAAAGGAGGCCAAACTTTGGATATCATTATCAGTAATTCTAGCAGTCAGCCGATCTATGAACAGATCTGCACACAGATCAAGAATCAGATTATTTCAGAAAAGTTGGCAGAAGGGGACGCGCTTCCGTCAATCAGATCACTGGCAAAGGACTTGAAAATCAGTGTCATTACGACGAAGCGTGCCTATGACGAACTTGAGCAAGAGGGGTTCATATATACAGTCGCTGGAAAGGGATGCTTTGTAGCAGAAAGAAACGTGGAACTCATCAGAGAGGGGAATCTCAAGAAAATCGAGCTTCTGATGGAAGAGATTTTAGCGCTGGGAGCGTCATGTAACTTGAGCAGTGATGAACTGATTGAGATGTTTCGATTGATGTCTGCGGGCAACGCGTAGTCAATCGAGCCAGGGCTCTCACAGCATAAAGTCTGCCATACCGCACCTTTCACTTGCGGGACAGACCATCATATGGAGGAATAGTAATGGGATACGAAAATGCGATAGAACTAAAAAATGTGACAAAAGAGTTTAAAGGTTTTAAATTGGACAATATCAGTTTTGATTTGCCGAAAGGCTGTATTTTGGGGCTGGTAGGAGAAAACGGAGCTGGGAAAAGCACAACGATTAACTTGATTATGAACTCCTTGAAGAAAGATAGCGGAGAGATTTCCGTCATGGGAGTTGACAACGATTCCGGAGATTTTGCAGAACTGAAAGAGGATATCGGGGTAGTCCTGGACGAAGCTTATTTTCCTATGGTCATCAACGCTGAAGTAGTCAACAAGATGATGAAAGCGACCTTTACCAGATGGGATGAAGAAGTATTCTTTGGCTATATACACAGGTTTGATCTTCCGCAGAAAAAACCGTTTAAGGAGTTTTCCAGGGGGATGAAGATGAAGCTTGCGATCGCAGTGGCACTGTCTCACGATCCAAAGCTTTTAGTCCTGGATGAAGCGACCAGCGGACTGGATCCCATCGTGAGAGATGAAATCCTTGAAATCTTTTACGATTTTACGAGAGATCCAGAACATTCCGTTCTGATTTCCTCACATATTCTCAGCGATTTAGAGAAACTCTGTGATTATGTGGCATTTATTCATAAAGGAAAGCTGTTGTTTTGCGAGGGAAAAGACGAATTGCTGGAGAAATACGGTGTCATCAGGTGTTCCAGAAGCCAGCTGGCAGATATTCCGTCGGGGGCGGTCAAAGGCAAGCGGATTAGTGACTATGGCGCTGAGTGCCTGGTCGAAAGAAACCTGGTTTCAAACTCCTTCAACATTGAAAAGGCAAGCGTTGAAGACATAATTTTATATATGGTGAAAGGGGATAAATAAAATGAGAGGACTTGTATTGAAAGATTCCTATGTACTGCTGAAGCAAATGAAGCTGTTTGGCGTATTGATGCTGATTATGGCGATGATACCGAACACTTTTACAAGGGGGTTTGCAATCATGTACGCGTCAATGCTGCCAATTACGGCTATGGCCTTTGATGAGCAGGCGAAATGGGATTATTACGCAAATATGATGCCGTACAAAAAAAGGGATATAGCTTTGTCTAAATACGTCATCGGCATGGCGTTCACATTGGTGGTCTGTGTGGTTGAAGTGGTCGCCATTATCGTGACGGCGGCTGTCAAAAATCAATCGTCGGTGCTTATGCAGGAGGAGTTGATGGTTGTGCCTCTTGTAGCCGCTGCAGCCATGATCCTTATGTCTGTCAATCTCCCCATTATCATGAAAATGGGTGCGGAGCGGGGACGGATGGTGTATATCCTGCTTACTGTCTTTGTTGCAGTAGCCGTGGTAGGATCCGTAGAAGTTGACAGCCCCCTTTGGCAGATGGACGAGAATCTGCTCATGATAGGGCTTATGGCGATTGCCATTGCAGCGCTATTGATATCCATGGCGATTTCTGTCAAAGTATACAACAACAAACGCTACTAGTTCCATCTTCCGTTATCAAAGACCCTCCGGGGTCTTTTTGTAATTCTTAAAAATTCTTAATTCTCACGATATCTATATATTTTTTCAGTGATACGGTATAAAATGTATGTGCAAGAGGGAAGAGAAAGGACATTTTTATGGAACAGAACAGAATTTTAATTGTTGATGATGACCCCAATATCAGAGAGGTCTTGTCAGTTTTGCTAGGAAGCGAAGGCTATTCTGTGGACCAGGCGGAAGATGGAGAACAAGCCCTTAAAAAAGTAAATAAAGACAAAAATATAGACTTAGTAATATTGGATATTATGATGCCTGGGATGTCAGGTGTAGAGGTCTGCGCATACATCAGAAAGAAGTCTCCCGTCCCGGTGCTTTTCCTGACAGCAAAGTCACAGGATCAGGACAAGGTAGAAGCCTATACCGAAGGAGGAGACGACTATTTAGTCAAGCCGTTCTCACAGACGGAACTGCTGATG
The DNA here is from genome assembly GCA_900551775.1 of uncultured Eubacterium sp. Classification (GTDB taxonomy): domain Bacteria; phylum Bacillota; class Clostridia; order Peptostreptococcales; family Anaerovoracaceae; genus Senimuribacter. The sequence goes on from URXI01000108.1 coordinate 2,609, forward strand.
AAGGTCAAATCTTTGCTGCGCCGTTACAAGGAATATCAGGGGAAATCGGCGCCAAAGGCTAAGCCGACCATCGGGGGCAATATTTCCATCGATACAAAGTCCAGATCCGCACTGAAAGGCGATAGGAAGATCGCTTTGACGGACAAAGAATTCGATATTTTGCAGTTCTTTATGGAGCACATCGGGGAAATTGTAGAGAACAAGGATCTTTACGAGGGTGTCTGGGGAGAGAAGTATCTCCCTTCCGCAGGAAACACCATCATGGTACACGTGCTGAACCTGAGAAAGAAACTGGAAGAAGACGTGAACAATCCGAAGATTATCAAAACCGTATGGGGAAAGGGGTATAAGGTTGAATAGAAAAAAACGATTTATTTCTCTCAATCTCAAGATGACCGTAGCGATTCTGGCAGGCATCGTATTGGCATTCTGCATGTATCTCTTCTGCACGTGGTTTGAAACGCATATTACCAATACTTATTATACCAGCGATAAGGCGGTAGAAAAAAACGTGGGGGCTGTTTATGACAGCCTGGAAAGCTACATCAAAAAATACAACGTCGAAGCCACGGACCGAGACGCTCTGACCAATTGGCTGAACGAACAGAAGTATACTTACTTCTTTATATACAATGACGAAACCAATGTTTTTGAGAAAGGCTGGTGGGGCAGTTCCAATTCGGATAATCAGAATGATCCCCTTGCAAATGAAGACGCACCGATAAATAATGATTTAAGCAGCAGCGATATCAAAGGCGACATGGTGACAGAGGATACGTTTCTGACAGATGCCAAAAACCGAATTATTGAGTTTGCAGACGGCAGATATTACGTCTTTATAGACGTGTATAAGGAGCAGCATTTTCATGAGATTATGGTCCTGGTGACCGTGGTGCTCTGTTTTCTCACTTTATTGGCAACAATTCTGATCTACAACAAGAGGACACTGAACCGTATCATTACATTAGCATCTGAAGTACAGCAGGTCAGTGATGGAAAGCTGGACTACGAAATTCACTCCTTCCACAATGATGAAATTGGCACGTTGTCTACGAGTGTGGATAATATGAGAAACTCCATCATTCAAAAACATCAGAACGAAAAAGAAGCCTGGGAGGCAAATACGCAGCTGATTACGGCCATGTCCCACGATATCAGAACGCCCCTCACATCCATGATCGGCTATCTTGATATTATCGAAGGAAAGAAATACAAATCACAGGAGGAACTGGACAAATATATCTCTTCCTGCAGGGATAAGTCTTTTCAGTTGAAGGATCTATCGGATAAATTGTTTCAGTATTTTCTGGTCTTCGGCAATCAGGGCAGTGACAGAACCCTGGAGAGCTATGATGCCGGCATCCTGTTCCAGCAGCTGCTGGCAGAGCACTGTGCAGAGGCAATCAGCTACGAGTACCGGGTAGACTTCCAATATACGATACCGGAGGAAGTCAATGTGATGACAGATATATCCGGCCTGCGGAGACTCTTCGACAATGTATTCTCTAACATTATGAAATACGGCGACAAAAGAGAAGACATTCGCGTGGAAGCCGCGCTCAACGGGACAATTGTCAAAATTGTCGTTGAAAATCATATTCTGGAGCAGGCGAAGAAGGTCGAGAGCACGCGCATCGGCTTGAAGACCTGTGAACGAATCTGCAGCGATTTGCAGGGAACATTCCGCTATACGGAGGATGAACATATCTTTACGGTAGAGGTCACTTTTCCCATAGCGATAGAAACAAAAGACAACATTGAAGTAAGGAAAGAAAGAGAGGACCAATAATTGAAGAAGAAGGTATTTGTTCTTGCAGTGACGGCTGCTTTACTGCTGGCATTGACTGCCTGTGGAAATCAGAATGATTCTGTAAAGTGCGTGAAGGCGGTGGAAGCGGCTTTGGAAAAGGTCGAGTCCGCAGACGTCGATACGACAGTCAACTATGATGAAGATGCATATGGCGAGAATTTTGAGAGACTATATAATTTTCCAATGGATCAAGTTGACGACGGCGTCATCGCTTATGCCGCCAGCGGAGGCAGTGCTGATGAAATTTCGGCTGTCCACGTAGCAGACAGCAATGACGTTAGCAGTGTGAAGAAATATATGGAAGCCAGGTTGGAGAAGCGGTTACAGGATTTCCAGAATTATAAGCCGGAGGAAGTCTCTAAGATCGAAAACGGCAAAGTCGTCGTGCAGCAGCAATATGTAATACTAGTTATTTCAAACAAAAGTGACGACATCGTTACTGCAATGAGAGAGGTATTGAGTTAAAAGGGAGCAGGATATGGAGAAGAAGAGCAAGGTATTTATCATCGTTTGTATTGCAATGCAATTGATTTTGATCGTGGGGGTAGCCGCTTTGTTTATACAGAACACAAAACTGGCAGAAACCGTAAAACAGTATGTGGCATCCAATGGAGATATCCACGATATCTACGACGACAGCGCAGTGGTAGAGGCCTATCAATCAGGCAAAGAGGATGGACTCGATGAACAGGACAAATACGTTTTGAAAAAAGCCAAGGAGGTCATCAAAGAAAATATCAAAGACGGCATGACGGACTATGAAAAAGAAAAAGCGATCTACGACTGGCAGGTAGCGTATGTGGCTTATAACGATCAAAATCTGGCGCCGATTTCAGCAGGTGATCAATACAGCCACTTGCCTTATGGCGTTCTCAAATATCACCAGGCGATCTGTGTAGGAAATGCGACAACCTTCAAACTGTTTATGGATCTGCTGGGCATCGAAAACCAAATCATCCATTCTACGGAAGACGGAGAACATGCTTGGAATTTAGTAAAGCTGGACGGGGACTGGTATCACAGTGACGTGACCTTTGACGGAGGAGCCAACGGAAAGCCGGCCTACACCAGTTTTAATGTGCCTGACAGTGTGAAGGATGATGGAAGCTATCCATGGAATCACGAGGTGATTCCGGCAGCCGATGGCACGAAATATTGTTATCTTGCCAATGAAGCAAAAGAATTGAAGGACATTTATGCACTGCCAAAATACATAAAACAGCAACTGGACAAAGGTTCGAAAACGATCACCTTCACATTGAAAGATTCTACAGGCTATACCCAGAGTGTGGCTGATTATATCACGTCGGCTCTTGCTACCGGGGACGGGGACATGTATACGAATCCGACACTGCCCATTGGCTCTAAAAACGTCTATGTGATTTCAGTAGAGAACTACGACGATCAGAATGCCGATGAGGCGAGTCAGAAAATCATAAAGAAACTACAGGAGATTATCGATGGTCTTCAGTAGCACTGTATTTTTATTCAGTTTTCTGCCTGCCGTTTTGCTGGTCTACTATCTGTGCCCCAGGTCATGGCGCAATGGATTACTGCTGGCGGCGAGCTTGATTTTCTACGGCTGGGGAGAACCGAGATACATGATTGTCATGGTGCTGTCCATTCTATTCAACTATGGATGCGGTCTGGCAGTCGATGGTATAAAAAACAAGCATAAGTCAGCGCGGCTTATGCTTGCTTTATCAGTGGCGGGAAATCTTTTTCTTCTGGGATACTTCAAGTATACGGACTTTTTTATTGAGAATATCAATAAATTGGCGGGGACTTCGATTGGGCTTCTGCAGCTGACACTGCCTATCGGCATTTCCTTCTATACCTTTCAAGCGATGTCTTATGTGATCGACGTCTATCGGGGAAAGGCGCATCCGCAGAGAAACTTATTGGATTTTGCGGCATATATCACACTGTTCCCCCAGCTTATCGCCGGGCCTATCGTTCGATATGTGACCATAGAAGAACAGCTGCAATCCCGTCACTACAGCCTTGCCCAGGGGGCGGAAGGGATACGCAGATTTATCATCGGCCTGGGCAAAAAGGTACTTCTGGCAAACCAGGCCGGCCTGCTCTGGACGGAGATTTCCTCCATGGATCTGAACCATCTGCCTGCATTGACGGCATGGCTGGGAGCGATTGCTTTTACCTTCCAGATTTACTTTGACTTTTCCGGCTATTCGGATATGGCGATTGGTCTGGGAAAGCTGCTGGGTTTTGATTTTTTGGAAAACTTCAATTATCCGTATGTTTCTAAAAGCATCACGGAGTTCTGGCGGAGGTGGCATATTTCTCTCAGCACTTGGTTTAAAGAGTATCTCTATATTCCTCTCGGTGGGAATAAGAAAGGTCTCCTGCGTCAATGCGTCAATATCCTGTTTGTATGGGCTTTGACGGGTTTCTGGCACGGCGCCAGCTGGAACTTTCTCTGGTGGGGGCTTTATTTTGGCGTGCTCTTGATTTTGGAAAAAGTATGGCTGCTGAAATACCTGGAAAAAGTGCCCGGCTGGCTGCAGCATCTTTATGCGCTGCTGTTCATCGTCTTGGGCTGGGTGATCTTTGCGGAGACATCGGGGATGTCTTTTATTGCTTATCTTCGGTCCATGTTGGGCGGCGGGGGACTGGCGGATCAGAGATCCCTTTACTTTTTGATGACCGGGGGAGTCAGCCTCTGTATCATGGCGCTGGCATCTACGGGGCTGCCCAAACGATTTGCCGGGCGATGCCTGAACTGGCTGGAAGGGAAGCCGATCATTTATGTGACAGTAAAGAATCTCTATTTCTTATTGGTTCTCTTTCTGTCAACGGCATTTCTCGTAAGTGATACATATAACCCGTTTCTCTATTTCAGGTTTTAGGAGGCAGCGTCATGAAGAAAATAGACAATCTGATCACAGTGCTGATGTTCGTGATATTCTTACTGGCGCTCAGTGTTGGAGGATGGATTCTGAAGGACAAGGATTTTTCTGCCAACGAAAACCGGGTTTTACAGCAAAGACCGCAGGTGTCGGCGGAGGCTCTTTTATCGGGAGACTTTGAAGAGGAATTCCAAAGATATCAAGACGACCAGTTCCCCTTCCGCGACAGTTGGATTACCTTGAAGACTGCGGCCAAGCTGGCTTTGCTGAGCAGAGATTTAAATGGCGTATACCTGGGTAAGGACGGCTATCTGATTGAGAAGATATCAGAAGAAGACGCGGATCATGAACAGTTTATTTCCAACCTGCAGGCGGTCAGAAGTTTTTGTGAAAAGCTGCCGAAGGGGCTTTCGAAGTCTGTGCTCCTGGTGCCGACGACGGCTGCGATTATGAAGGAGAAACTGCCTGCGGGGGCGGTACCCTTTGACGAAGCTTCTTACGCCAGAGAAGCGGCAGAACAATTGAAAGCTGTCAGCTATGTGGATCTGTACGACGATTTTGACAGAGAGAAAGACAGACAGCTTTACTATAAGACCGACCACCACTGGACCACGGAGGGGGCGATGCTGGCTTATGACGTGTGGAGGCAGTCCATGGGGCAGCCTGGCGGGTCTTTTGATCAGCAGGAAAAGACGATGCTGTCTGATGATTTTCAAGGCAGTCTCTACTCTAAGGTGCTGTGGGACGATGGAACCCGGGACCAGGTGAACGCTTATCTGGGGAAACGCCAGATGCATAGCCGCGTCATTGCCGACGGTCAGAACATTGGCGGCATGTATCAAAAGCAGTTTCTCAGCGAGAAAGATAAATATGCGGTGTTTTTTGGCGGGAACTACGGGAGAACAGAGGTGGATACGGGCAATCAGACCGGGAAGCATCTTCTCATCATCAAAGACTCTTTCGCAAACGCCTTCGCGCCGCTTGCTGCGGAGGATTTTGACAGGATCTGTCTGGTCGATCTCAGATACTTCAGCGGAAATCTGGACGATTATGTGAAGCGGAATCATATCACCGACGTGCTGATTTTGTACAGCATGTCAGATATGATAAAGGACAAGAATATATCTGTGCTGAGGAGCGGAGGGAACATTCTCTCTTAAATAAAGCGGCAATGAAAAACTGCCCCTGTTGAGGGCAGTTTTGTGTTATCTATGTCTGATTATATCTGACTCGTATAAGGTTTATCAAAGTTGATGACGACGAAGTAGTTTTCATCCTCGGCTTTGACGGCTTTCTGAAATGCATCGTGGATTTCTTTGAATGACAGCTTGCAGTCAGAAGCTACCACGGCATCAAAGATGACGTTGGTATGGGTTGGTCCGGCAACGATTCGCAAATCGTGAATATTAGAAACCCCGTCGATTTGGGCAGCAACTTCGCCAGTCAGCTGCACCATTTTTTTGACCACTGGATCGTTGGTCCTGACCGGGTCCAGATGGCCGGTAATTTCGATGTGCAGTTTTTTTGCCATCTCTCTTTCGATATTGTCGATCATGTCGTGGCTTTCCATCATGTCGGCATCAGCGTCGACTTCGATATGGATGGAGGCAAAAATTCTGCCGGGTCCGTAGTTGTGCACGACCAGATCGTGAATACCGAGAACGCCGTCATAGGACAGAGCCATTTCGCTGATGGAGTTTACCAGTTCAGGGTCGGGAGCTTCTCCCAGCAGAGGGCTCATGGTTTCCTTGACCAGGCTGATACCAGACCAGATGATGAACAGCGCGACCAGGCAGCCCATGTAACCGTCAATCTGCAGATCGGTCAGCTTACCGACGACGATGCTGATCAGTACAACTGTAGTAGCAATCACATCGTTTCGGCTATCGGTGCCAGTGGCTGTCAGGGTGAGGGAGTTGATTCTCTTGCCAATGTTGATGTTAAACAGCGCCTGCCATATTTTGATGGCAATAGCCAGCAAAAGCACGACGATGATAGACCAGCTGAATTCCAGCGGCGAGGGGTGCATGATTTTGTCAGCGGATGATTTGATCAGCTCAATACCGACGACTACGATGAGCACGGAAACGATCATGCCGGAAATGTATTCGATTCTGGCGTGGCCGTATGGATGTTCTTTGTCCTCGGGCATAGAAGACAGCTTGAATCCTGCCAGTGTGATGATGGAAGAAGAGGCGTCGGCTAAGTTGTTGATTCCATCAGCGATGATGGCAATGCTGCCAGCGATGACGCCTACGAGGATTTTGGCGGCGCAGAGCACTACATTTGACAGGATACCTACGATACCGGCAAATTTCCCATAACGTTCACGGACTTCGGGGTCTTTTGTATTCTCGTAGTCCTTGACAAATATCCGGCAGAGGAAATTATTCATTTCTCATTGCCTCTTCCATCGCTTTGATCAATTGGTCGGGACATGATGTAGATTTGAACCCGCATTTGATGCCGGAAAGTTTTTCCCTGATTTCCTCATATGTTCTTCCTTCAACTAAGGCGCTGATGCCCTGGAGGTTTCCGTTGCAGCCTCCGTGAAAAACGGCGTTTTTCAGGACATTTCCCTCCATATCAACGTCGATAAATACGGAACAAGTACCTTTCGTCTTATATCTGTAAGCCATGTTCACTATGTCTCCTTTCTTTTTTTCAAACAATACCAGTATAACACAAAAAACACACAATATGAAAAGAAAAATGATTTGAATTCGAGGTTGCTGCGGTGTATAATAGCTTATCGTTATTTGGGATACTGATTATGGAGGGTCAAATGGGAAACAAAGAAATACCAAGGATCAGCGGGACCTTGCGCGCCAAATCACTGCAGATACCAGAAGTCATCTGGCAGGCAAAGGGCATCGTTGTCATGGGGCGAAGAATGAAATCCGTCCTGTTTTCAACAGATATTGCAATTATCCGAAACTGCAACGCAGACGCGGTTTTGGCAGTTTATCCGTTTACACCACAGCAGATTATTTCGCAGTCGATTATCAATGCCTCGTCGATTCCGGTTTTGGTCGGTGTCGGCGGAGGCATGACCAACGGTTTTCGTTCTGCTCTGATTGCCAAGGATGCGGAAGCCCAGGGGGCTTTTGGTGTCGTGGTCAATGCCCCGATGAGCAACGAGAACATCGCCTTGATTAATAAGGTGATCGACATTCCGATTATTGCAACGGTCATCAATGGTAATGTGGACATCGACGCAAGGCTTGCGGCAGGGGTGTCGATTTTGAATGTTTCGGCGGCATCAAAGACAGCGCAGCTGGTACGGGATATCAGGGCGGAATATCCTAAGATACCGATTATAGCAACCGGCGGTCCGACGGATGAGACGATTTTAGAAACCATCAGCGCTGGCGCCAATACGATCAGTTACACGCCGCCATCGACAGCAGAAATCTTTGGGGACGTTATGGATTCCTACCGCGCTTCTTCTGAAGGTGTGGCAAGTCCGCCAGAAGAAGACGAGCTGCTGATCAACATGCTGGAGTTATTGTAGCAGACTTGAGAAGGAGTGTTTATAATGAAGGAACGGTTGATAGAGGCGCTGAAACAGATAGATGCTGCAAAGCTGGCCTCAGATATGATTAAGATTCCCAGTTATTCTTTTATGGAGAAGCAGGAAAAAGAAATCGCAGAATACATTTACAGCGTTTTTCAGCAGGAAGGCATTGAGAGCCAGCTGGTGGAAATCAAGCCGGGCAGATATAATGTATACGGCAGAATTGCAGGCAGCGGCAAAGGCAGATCTCTGATGCTGTCAGGCCACATTGATACGGTGCCTGCTTACGATATGGAGGACGCCTTCAGCGGGCGCATTGCAGATGGAAAGGTCTATGGAAGAGGGGCCTGCGACATGAAAGGACCCGTAGCGGCGATGATGGCCGCGCTTATCGCTTTCCATCGTGCAGAGATTGCTTTGCCTGGAGACATTGTGTTTGCCGGTCTGGCAGATGAAGAGGAGCAGGGCAGAGGGGTAGAATATCTGGTCAGCAACGGACCAGTCTGTGACGGCACGATTATGGGGGAACCGACGGACATGAAAATTGCCATCGGCCACAAAGGCTTGGAGTGGATTGACGTGAAGGTCAAAGGACACAAGGTTCACGGCGGAGACAAGGAACATGGTATCAATGCCATCGAAATGGCTGCCCGTTTTATCAACCGAATTTATGAGGAATATGTGCCGCTGCTGAACACAAGAGCATATCCGGTGCTCGGCGCGCCGACAATCAACATCGGACGTATTGAGGGCGGCGACCAGCCCAGCACAGTGGCAGGCGAATGCCTGGTCAAGCTGGATCGGCGCTGTGTCCCGACGGAAACCATTGCGCAGGTGTACGAAGAACTCAATCAGATCTGTGACAGGCTGCACCAAGAGGATCCTCGATTTCAGGCAGAGGTCAGGGATGTCTTTGCAGGTGAGAATCTGCTGCCTCACGTTCCATTCTGCATTGAGCAGGACGACCCGCTGGTCACATCTGTGCAGTCGGCTATGGAGCAGACGCGATGGAATGGGGAAGTCACTGCTTTTCCTGCCTGGAGCGATGCAGGTGCCATCAGCAGTGTCACCGACAGCAAGTGTATCGTCATGGGGCCGGGAGACCTGAGCGTCGCCCACTCCATCCACGAGTACATCAAAGTGGAAGATATTGAAACGGCGGCTTTGGTTTACGGTTTGACGGCCATAGACTATTGCAGATAGAGGGCGGATACCGGCGGCATTGCTGGCCTGCGGGATCACATGGTCTCCTGGCGGCATCAAATGGCTTGCGGCGGCATTGCTGGC
>URXI01000109.1 GCA_900551775.1 uncultured Eubacterium sp.
ACAAGCAAAGCGGTTCTCGACAACCTGGGCCTGTCCAACACCATGAGGGCCGGCGTGGTCGGCTGGTCAAAGACCGTGTCCCAGGAACTGGGCAAGTACAACATCCTGGTCAACGTCATCGGCCCGGGCCGCATCGGCACCGCCCGTATCGACCACCTGGACAAGATGCGCGCCGAAAAGCAGGGCATCACGGTGGAGCAGCTGCAGAACAACACCTGGAAGACCATCCCTCTGGGCCGCTACGGAAAACCGGAGGAATACGGCAAGCTGGCCGCCTTCCTGCTGTCCAGCACTGCCAACACCTACATCACCGGCCAGACCATCCTGGTAGACGGCGGCCTGGTCAAGGCACTGTAATCCTATACATATGACAAACCCCCTCCGCAGCAGTTTCTTTGCCGCGGAGGGTTTTGCTTGTCAGGACAGAGTACCCTTATTGGGAGTTCTATACTCAATAAGTCTTTGCCGAATATTCCACTATTCCCCAGTATACCATCGGTATACACTTCTGGTATACCGTTCAATCTCCTGGTCTATATTGGATTCAATCTCGTCTGCGCGCCGTAACAGCTTGATATAGTCCGCCTCTTCTTCTCTTTTACCCGACAGCTCAATACAATAATTAAAAACTTCGTTAGAAAAGTATGACAACTTGTCTTTCCTAACTTTCAATTCCGCCTCTGGAAAGTCTTTTTTATCGGTCATCAGTCCGGATAATTTACGGATGACATTACAATTATACGCTATATTGATATAGTTGCCGTCTTCCTTTCCTAACTGATCCATATTGTCAACGATAGACTTCAATACCCCTTTTAGCTCTATCCTGCAATCAGCCTCAGAGAGCTCTCCCGTTTTAATCTCGTCAATTAAAGTCCCCACCCTGTCATCACTTTCCCGTTCCATCTCCAAAAGCTTTTTTCCGACAGTCATAGAGCCGAGGTTGCCGTCTTCTTCAATAAAAAGTTTAAATCCTGCGATCATGCCCACAACGAGAATCGCGATTATGGATAATACCATTGTTCTCTTCATCCCTATACCTCCTGAATAATACGTCCCTGGCTGATTCGGATAACCGTATCGCAGACCTTCTCCAAATCTTTTTTGTGGTGAGTTGCAATTACAATCAATGCCCCACGGTGTTTTTCTTCTTCGATCACATGATAAATCAGTTCCACACCTTCCGCATCCAGTGCGTTAGTCGGCTCATCCAACAAAATCGTTGTCTGTCTTTCAAAAATAGCTTGCGCAATATTCAATCGCTGCTTCATCCCTAAGGAATACTTTTTTACTTTCTTCTTTGACTCCGGATCCAAACCTACACGGCGGAGAGCATCCGCAATGTCTTCATCATCTGCCGACTTCCTTATCTTTGCCAATAGTTTTAGGTTATCATATGCCGAAAACTTTGGCAACAGCTCCATATGCTCAATGACGATACCTGTGTTCTCCGGAAAAGAAATATCCTTGTGCAGATATTTGCCATCGCTAAGAATCTCTCCCTCCGTCGGCACAATAAGTCCGGACAGCGCACGAAGCAGCATGGTCTTTCCCGATCCGTTTTCACCGTATAGGCCATAGACCCTCCCGTTTTCAAAGGAATACGATATATCGTCCAGCACGGTGTTCTTTTTAATTACTTTCGTCACGTGTCTCAATTCAATCATGATTTCCTCCATTACATAATATCCTTCTTATTTACAAATTTCAAGGAAATATAAATCAGTAAACTGCAAATCATTACAATCTCAATCATCGAATATAGAAAAACTCCCTTCGCGCCTGTATCTACAGCACCGTTTCGCATTCCAAAAGCCAAATTGGGGAAACATATCCATCTTACCAACATTAGCGCTCTAGTCCCTTTTACGAGACTGTATGCAAACAGACTCATCGTAAAATAAACCAACGTCGCCGTTTGTGCATAGACTTGACCCCAAACAAATTCCAGGCAGAACTGCAGCAGAATCGTTCCAGTCAAGGTCAGAGCATACATCGTCATTACTCTGATATGTTCTTGCGCCGTCAATGGTATCCATCTATCACTGCGAAGAAGTTGAAACAAAGTCCATGTAAAAGAGCAAATGACCATCACTACAATTAACATTTTGCCGACCTCTTTGATCAGCATTTTGCTTTTGCTATAGTCCCTGATGATGTACAATTTTCCATAGCCACTGATAACCGAAGTTATCGTTCCAGAAAACAGCCATAGTATAAACGGGATTGGAATAATCGAAAACAAAATCATTGTCACATTTCCTCCTGCCATGTCCGCAGTCAAAAGCCCTGTTGAAAACGGCAGTTCTATCTCCAAAAAATCCGAAGTGTACATAAAGTACCACTGCAATATGATGGCGCCCAATGCCAGTACCCAACTTATCTTTTCAATTTTCAATTTGCATCACATCCTTATGTTCAAACCACTTATGTGATATGATTGCAGCGATGACTGTCAATCCCACTTGTCTGATAATCACAAGTGCAAACCCTATGTCACCCAGACGGCCTAAATAGGCGAGCGCTCCAATATCTAAATCCTTACACGGAAACCAGTTGTCATCGAATACGTAATATCCAACAAAAAGCTCCAGGAGGGAGATTCCAAGAATTCCCGCAATAGCTAAAATTCTTCTATTGATGAAGTCCCGCAACAAAATATATACGATGTTCACTCTGAGAAAGAATAACAACAGCGTAGGTGCCGAAACTGCATAAAACAGGCCCGTTCTTTCATTCAAAACATACTCCGCCTGAAAAATATGAAGTGAAAGGGCGTAGCCCATAGCAAAGTGAATAATTGTATACATGATGCTTACAATAACCAGTGTCTGCAATCGTTTGCAGACGAAGTCACTTCGGCTGCGGTGACGCACCAGCATTTGGACTCCCTCGCCTTTTGTGCAATACTCTATGGCTATCACTGAGGTAATCGCCAAAACCAGCATGTAGTTTCCCGTATTAAAATATGCACCGCCCAAATAGTGTCCTTCGTAAATTGTTTTCTCATCGAAAAGAACCCATATCTGTGGTCGAAATAAATGTCCGTTATAGCCAAACCAGACAAATCCTTCCCACAAAACCAATCCTATTAGCAGCTTTCTATACTTCATCCGACCTCACCTCCGCAATCAACGCAGTCATCGCAATCGCAGAGTATCCGATAACCATAAACAGAAACGCGGCGATATATTTGTCAATGGTCAAGGTGCTAAAGGGGTGTAAGATGATCATCAATCCGTCGTCAAGCAATACAAAAGTGAACCATAACAAAAAAGTAATGCCATAAACAATTTTCCGATCATGAAGACACATCGCAAGGGCTGTACCAATCAGACCGATTAGCCCACTCAATATTGCCGTCATCAGAATGTTCGCTAAATTTGCAGCGACCGGATGATAATACCCTATTACGTATATTTGGTCATCAGGCGCACCTTCAATGCTTTGACCAATATGGCCTCCTTGATCAAAGATCAGCTGCAACAAAATATAGTTCAGCATCAAAGACATGAATACAATTAAAAACGACAAAAGGAATGAGTTTTTCGCTTTCCCGACTATGTATTGCTTTCTGCTCATACGAGATTTTAGGATGATACTATAACCTACATCCTGATCCTCTAAGCTATCCTCACCTACTATAATCAATAAATAAATTGGTAAAAACCAGAACATAATCTTATGCAGCATATGATTGGTTCCTACCGTATACAACGCAGAAAAGGCTGCGTACCTTGGCTCTGGCGGCTCTGCTTCCCAGCCTTGTCCCCAGGCAAAATACAGGTCCCGTAATATCTGACCAATGTCCAGCAATGGAATGAGAAATAAAAAAATGATAAAGGCTAATTTAATCTTGTCGCGGAGGATTCTCTCTATATAAACAGAAAATTTCATAACCCCATCTTCCTTTCGTCTTTTTTCATGTTATACTCCTCTTGTAGGTCGCAGACATATCGCAAAACCTCAGGAGGTAAATAGCGGGCTGTATAGCGTCAAGGCATTAATGAAGGAGTAAATCCATAGCCCGTAAACTTATGAAGTTTTGGAGATAGTGTTATATCTAATTCATTTCTTGGGAACAAGTTAAAATGTTTCCTCCTCCCAAAAGCCTGAAACATCGGCAGTCTGGTTTGCATAATTCTCCGCTCCAAGGCTGACGGTAACCATACTTGCACCTGCCCAAGCTGCAGTTTTCAACGGACCTGTCTTACAAGTAACATCGCGCGTACTAGATACTTGCTCTTTATCTCCAGTACGAGCTAACCAATAAGTTGCATACGCAGTTTTCCCTCTCGAATGATAGGTCATTTCTACCTTCCATGGATTTGCAGTATTGGTGGTCTGACGATATCTGCCATCAGAATAGGAGTTCCAGTTATCCGTTTTCAAGCTGAACTTATAACCCCAATTATCATCCGACGCAAATGCAGGAATCCATACTGAAAATACAGTTACTGCGACCATGAGGTACAAAATGCCTCTTTTCTTTAACGCAGTCATAATCTGCTCCTTTCCTTTTAATGGTCATTATGAGAATTATTTACTCTGCTAATGACCGTCCAAAATCATAATGCTTTCCGATTTCCTCATCCCAGTAGCCTGATACTGTAGCCGTAGTGTTTGCACCGTTCTCACAGCCTAAGCTTACTGTTGCTTTTGCCGCACCAGCATAGGCGATGTAATAGCGATTAATGTTACTGACGCCTATCGTATCCTTCCCGGAAACAACAGCTTTATCTCCCGTCCTAGCTAGCCAAAAAGTTGCCTTTTTGTCAGTTCCTCTTGAATGATAAGTCATTCTAACCTTCCATTGGTTGAGAGGATCTGTAGTTTCACGATAGCGCCCAGCGGAATATGATTTTCCATAGCCAGACTTTAGGTTAAAACTGTACCCAATCGCGTCTTCGCCTGCAAATACTGGGATGACCGTCGCTAAGATAGTCATCATTGCCAGTATTATAGTGGCAAGCCTTCTTTTACTCAGCATAATTTTCTCCTTTCTCCGCTCCAAAACTTCTCTCATGCCCTCATTATACACATTAATTTCTCCTGTGCCGAAAAATGATGTAGAAACCGATTTTGATGCAGTGAAAATTTTTGTCGATGTTTGTAAGTTCCTATGATATAATTATATATATACCTGTTGTGCTCGGGAGGAGTAAGTAATGCTTAAAATTGCAATCTGCGATGATGAGAAAGCTATGTGCAGCATTATAGAAAAAATAGTTCTCGCATTCTCGAAAGAAACCGGACAGCCTATTGACACATCAATATTTTATAGAGGCGAGTCTTTATCTGAGTATCTGGATCATGGGAACCGATTTGATTTAATTTTTTTAGATATAGAAATGACCGAAATGAATGGAATTGACGTTAGCAATAAAATTCGAAAAGACATAGACGATATCGACACCGAAATCGTCTATGTATCTTGTACAACCCAGTATGATCGCACCCTTTTTGAGTTTCACCCCCTTGCATTCATTGCAAAACCGCTGAAAAAAACAGAATTGGAGAAAGTTCTTAACCTTGCTCTAAAGAGGAAAAATATCAAAAACCCTTATTTTTCTTTTTCCTACAACCGCGAAAAAAAGAATCTTCCCTACAGGGAAATTCTTTATTTCGAAAGCGACGATCGAAAAGTCAACATTGTTACGAAATCTGCACAATATTCATATTATGGCAGATTATCGGATGTTTTGACTGTCATTCCTGAGTTTTTCTGCCAAATACATAGATCTTATATTATTAATCTTAATCACGTTACTGAATTTTCCCGTCATGATGTTACCATGTATAGCGGACAGAAAATCAATGTAGGGAAGGCATATCAAGATTCATTTGCAAAATGCCGATTTGCATTATTAGAAGAGGAATAGATCATGGAATTTTTTTACTATCTTAGCTTTATTGTTGGAAGTGCCATATTCATTGTATTGACAAGAAAATATTTTAGTCTTTTTTTCGCAGAAACGATATTCTCCCGTAATGCCGAACTATTTTGTTATGCGATATATTTTTCTATAACAATTGTCTTAGAATTTTTCATTGTTGACCTAAAATTTAATCTGCTCTTAGGCTTCGTTTTGCTCGTTTTGATCTCTATGCTCTATGATGGACGATTAACCCAAAAAATTTTAACTGTATTTTTGCTCTATTTCACGGTGAATGCAATTCATTTTATGTTGGTTTTCTTTTCTGGAAAATACAACTTGCTCCTGTTCAATCCTGCACGAATTAGTTCTGTTATCGGAATCGCTTTGGAATGTGCCTTTTTCTATGTCTTTGTTATTTCCATAACGCTCATACAAACCCTGCGTCTGCGCAAGCCGCTCATCATGCCACAGTGGATTATCACTTTTCTGAGCCCTTTGAGCATTATATTTCTACTTTTTATTTCCTTAGTACGGACAGCCAGAGATTTTGATTTTCTTTTTTTCATCAGCATTATCTCGCTCATAACAATCAATATCGTTGCAATCTTTTCACATGATTTTAAAAAGCTGGGTACAGAGGTAAAGTTGATGTCTTATCAAAATCAGTATTATGAAAACCAAATGCAAATCATTCAGGCATCAGAGAACGCTTTTAAGAGTCTTCGCCATGACTTGAAAAATCATCTGGTGATATTATCAGACTATCTTAGCGAGCAGGACTGTGATCACGCAAAAGAGTATCTTTCCACCATTTACTCAGAACTGGATACACATAAAATATTTTCTAATACCGGAAACCGCAGTATTGACAGCCTGCTCAACTATAAACTTCACAATGCAGATACCGCAAATATCCATCTAGAATATCATGCGGAAATCCCTGCGAAAATGAACATTGCCCCCTTTGATTTGACGATTATTTTAGGGAATCTCATTGACAATGCACTCGAAGCAGTATCAACACTCCCACTTTCTGAAGAAAAGCAGTTGTCGATAAAGCTCAAGTATGATAGAAAACAACTACATATCAAAATTTCAAATACATTCGACGGAGTGATTCTTTCTTCCAGTGATAAGCTTCTCACCAAGAAACAAGATAAATCCATTCACGGTATCGGGCTTAAAAATGTACGTGCTACGATAGCAAAATACAACGGGGAATTCAAAATCACGCATAAACAGAATTGGTTTACCGCTTATGTAATTCTTTATGATACTGACGTAAAAAATTCCGAAAATTAGAGCAAGACAAAAATTCATGATTAAGCTTTGCTACAGCCTACGAGTCACTTCAAAAATACATAGGTATCCTGATCCGACCGCGTCTCTGCATAGGCATAACCCAGCCGGTCGAAGTCTTTGATTTTTTCTATGTCCTCGATCTGGTTTTCCGCCATGTACCGGACCATCTCCCCGCGGGCCATTTTGACCATGGTGCCCTTTTCTTTGACCTTTCTTTCGATCAATTCCCCAAAGACGCAGGTGATCATCCTCTTATCCTTCGGCAGGTAATCGGAGATGCATTTACTGTACTCCTTTGACGCCAGGTTCAGAACCGTGTCCACCTCCTCGAAGAGCTTTGACGCAATACGCCCTCCCCAGAAGTCGTACAGGGAGTCGATCTCTGCGCACCCCAGCTTCGCCTGCATCTCCAGACGGTAAGGTGTGACCCCGTCAAAGGGCCTAAGGATTCCGTAGAACCCGGACAAAACGCGAAGGTGTTCCTCGATGTATTCGTAAGCCTCTGTCGTGAAAACTCCCGGCGCCATGTACTGATACTGGATGCCCTCGTAGGACAAGATTGCTGGAGTCAAATTTCGTTCCAGATCCATGGTCTGAATCCGGTCGTAGTTCAGCGCCGCAAGCTTGTCGCTGCAGTTCCACACCGCCTTCGCTTCTTCGTAAGTAAGCCCCCTCAGACAGTCCAGCAGCTTGTTCGCATCCTCGATAAAACACGGCAGATTCCTGCAGGAAAAAATGTCCGTGTTGACGTTCATCTTCTTTGCCGGGGAAATAATGATTACCATTGCCGTATCGAACTCACTTGATCAATGAAGGTGACAAAAAAGATAACGGTCCATATGAGGAACAAAACAGACACTGCCAGGCCGATGATAGAACAGACCAGTCCCCCTGTAGCTATGCCCTTTCCTCCCGGCTCCGACCTGCCCTTGAGGGAAAGGACGATGCCTGCAATGCTCAGCATGATGGCAAAGAGTTTGCTGAACCAGAACACCACCAGGGACAAAATCCCAAAAGTCAGCCCGGCAATGGCATTGGTATGGGTGGCCTTCCTCTCCACATCGGCATACTTGTCGTAGTCAAAATCCACGATGGTGGACCCGCCCTGTTCGGATTTGATTACCGTGGCGGCGGTGGCACTGGCTTGAGCGGCTGGGGCGGGGAGAACATCTGGGTTCGGTTGGACGACTTGGCTGGCTTGCACCTCTTGGCTGACTTGCACCTCTTGGCTGACTTGGGCTGCCTGCCTGGTTTGGGAAGCTCGGCCGGCTTGCATCCCTTGTCTTGTTTGGACGCCGGGCCTGATATATCCCTCTGGCGCATAAAGTTCCTGCTCTTTTGTACGATCATTATGTAAATTCGGTTTTGTATCCATGGTCTCGTCTCCTCATCGTGCGGCGATATTGTTTTGTTTATTGTAGCATAATTTTTTCGTTATGGACAGAGGGGAAAACCGGCAAAGAGGCCTGCGGCAGATGGATGTTGGCCAGGCAGTCCAGCCCGGAATCCGCTCTCACGATAGTTTTGTGCTATTTCCATTGATTTTGGTGACTTGACCTAAAACACCCTTTGCAAAAGACGAGGCACAGAGGAAAATTCCACTAGTTTTTCTTTTTATGGTAATTTTTTGATTGCTATTTCCGCTCATGCCCTGCCTGTAGATCGAAAGAAATAACCACGAAGCCCTTTTCTATCAGAAATATCCCAGTTTGTCCATGTTGAGCTGCCGTAAATGACGGCTGCGAAGCTGGTTTTTAGGTCAAATAACCAAAAAAATCTTCAAAAGCACAAAAGTATCGTAGCGCAGTTTTATGCCTTTGCTGTCACAAACCTGCTAAATATCCAGGTAGTCTCGCAGTGCGTCCTGAAGCACCGCCGAGAAGTTGACGCCCTTGGCAGAAGCTTCCTCATTGAGCCACTGTGGAATGGTCAAAGTCTTCTTGACGGCTTTGTTGTTATGCCGTTTGCGATATTCTATCGTGTCGCAGGTAATGTAATTGACGAATTCATCCTCCGCTACATCAATGCTCTTTAGATCGCTGGCCGTAGGAATCTCACGACCTTCTTTTTCGTAATCATAAAGTGTGAAGGCCAGCACATCCTGCGCCATTTTCAGACTGTCAGACAGATTATCGCCACAGGTATAGCAGCTTTCAATATCAGGAAAATGAATTGAGTATTTTCCGTCCTCCTCTTTGGCAAACACAGCCGGGTATACGTATTTCATAGGTACCTCCTTATACAATTCGTCACTTCCTATTTTAACCCCGCATCCTTTAATATGCGATTCATGAGTCCTGTCAACGCAGATGTTTCATCTTTTATATATTTTAACACGTATTTACACGTGCATCAAGAACTTAATAAAAAGCACCCGCAATCAACGGGCGCTCTTTAGTGGGTAATGGCTATTAATAATGTAGGTTCTCTGCGATTTCCTTCATGGTGTCTTTACTGACCTGTCCGCAGAACTCATAAGTGATTCCATCGTAGGATAATATCATATAAGTAACTGGGAAGCCTTCCACTTGCTCCCAGGCAGCTGGACCATCCGTTACTATCTCGTATAAAATCACTTCGGTACCCAGATTCTTACACTGATAGGTAGTCGCCGTCTCCTTATCTATGATGCTGTCATAGTCTAAAATGCCGTTTTCCATACCTGCATCTCCGTCTCTAGCCTCATAATACTCGGAAGTATAAATGATAATCTGACAACGGATTGGGGTTCCGAAAGCTTTTCCTTTCTCGTATACGATACTGTTCACAGTCGACGGTTCCTTATAGGAATTAATTTTTACGTTCTTTAAATCCCCTAGAATATAGTAGTCATTGGTTACATGTACGCCAAAGATTTCATCGCCAGGTTTTCCTCCAGAGTAATCCGTCCAAGGAGAATACTGCCACGCCAGATTCTTCTCATAACCTTTATCATATTTTAGTAATTTGATATTGATTTTCTCTTCTACCTGATGCAACGTGTCATATTTCTCCATTTCATTGCCTGCATCTTCATCCAATTCCAGGAATTTTCCCTCTGTCTTTATCTCCTCGCCCTGTACACGAAATACATTAGTAAAGGTCTTCACAATGGTCTCCGCATAGGTGGCCACCTGGGGGATCTGAAATACGGTGAATATGGTCAGCATCAAGGCTGCTGCCAGCGCCAGGCGGTGATAAAACCTCCGGCTCCTTTTCCGCGGCCGCCCCATCTGCGTCTCCTGGCCGCTCGCAACTGCCGCAAGGATTCTCTGATCCATCTCTTCTGT
Source organism: uncultured Eubacterium sp. (assembly GCA_900551775.1). GTDB lineage: Bacteria > Bacillota > Clostridia > Peptostreptococcales > Anaerovoracaceae > Senimuribacter. Next base: position 10,451 of record URXI01000109.1, read on the forward strand.
GGTATTCATGGTTTCGAACGCATCTTTGATTCTGTTCTCATTCATGCGAACACCTCCCCTTTCTCCCATTGGATTTTCAACAATTCCCGCCCCTTTTTCAGCCGCATTTTGACGGCGGACTCCTTCATGTCCAAAATCTCTGCAATCTCTGTACACTTATATCCTTCCACATAATACAGATAGATGACGATTTTGAACTTGTCTGGCAAATTCAGAATTTCTTCCAAAATCGCTTTTTCTTCGGCATCGGCAGGTAGCTGCTCGATCTCTTCCATGGCGCCTCTGCGCGAATTCCAAAATAGCTTCAGGTTGTTCTTGCAATAATTGACCGTGACCCTGATCAGCCACCGCTTCTCGTGCTCAGCGCTTTCAAATTCCGGCGCCGACAGGAGCAGCTTCAGAAAGACCTCCTGCATCGCATCTTCACACTCCTCATTATTTTTCAAATAGGTAAAGGCGATGCGGTAAATGACGGTCTTGTACTGGTCGTACTTCTCTTCAAATTCCCTGGTATTCATCCTATCACACTCCTTCATGCGTTCACTATATATACAGCTGGCGGGGCGCCATGGTCAAAACAAATCAAAATATTTTATATACATCCGAATTTAAACATATTTTTCATTATTACGGTTGCATTTCGGTTTCAATTGTGGTATAATAAGATAAATTCAGGATATATTTCAAACCGCATTCTACCCGAAAGGAGCGTGTCATCATGACCATACAAGAAATGAAGCGCCGCAAGAGAGAACTGGGCTATTCCAACGCCAAGGTGGCTGAGCTTTCCGGCGTCCCCCTCGGCACGGTACAGAAGATTTTCAGTGGAGAAACCAGTTATCCCCGCTATGCTACACTGCAGGCTTTGGAACAGGTTCTGGGGGAACCGTCTTCCATCACGGGCAAGTGCTTCGTCAACGAAAGCACCGCCCCCTACCTGACCAAGAAACAAGGCGACTACACCCTGGAAGATTACCATGCCTTTCCAGAGGACTACCGCATCGAGCTGATCGACGGCGTCATTTACAACATGACTGCACCCGCTTCCGCCCATCAGCTGATTGCCGGGTATATTTACGCTCAGTTATTTAATCACGTCGCCAAGGAGCAAGGCGACTGTCTTCCGATGATTTCTCCCATCGGTGTGCAGCTGGACTGTGACGACAAGACCATGGTCGAACCGGACGTCATCGTGGTCTGCGACCGGGACAAGGTCATCAATCGCTGCGTCTACGGCGCACCTGATTTCGTCCTGGAAGTCCTGTCTCCTTCCACCAAGAAGAAGGACATGATCGTCAAGCTGAGCAAGTACATGAATGCCGGTGTACGGGAATACTGGATGATCGACCCTGACAAGAAGGTCGTCTCCATCTACGACTTCGAGCACGAGGACTATCCGCTCATCTGCGGCTTCGAAGACAACGTTACCGTATCCATTCTGGACGGCCAGTGCCAGATCGACTTCAAGAAGATGTACGATTATATCAGCTTCCTCTACGAAGACTGATCAGGAACACAATAGGGGTTGTTGCACTAAGACCGAGTAATCCATGGATCAGATCAAACGGCGCAAAT
>URXI01000110.1 GCA_900551775.1 uncultured Eubacterium sp.
CGTTTTCCCGGCGGAGCGCCAGCAGCAGATCAGGCTGCAGCTATCCACCACCCTGAAGGCGGTGCTCTCTCAGCAGCTTTTGGTCCGTAAAAGCGGTCAGGGCAGAGTGGCGGCATGCGAAGTCATGGTGGTGACGCCGGCGATCAGAAACCTGATCAGAGAGGGTAAGACGCCGCAGATGATGTCGTCGATGCTGTCGGGGGCTTCGGAAGGAAGTCTGACCATGGACAACTGCCTGATCAAAATGGTCAAAGAGGGAACCATTTCTTCAAAGACTGCTTATGAATCTTGTAATGACAAAGAGTATTTGAAAAAATACGTGAGTATCAGATAGATGAAACCTAGAAGAAAGGATGTGAGGCGGGATTGGTAACTTATCAGTACAGGGCCATTACGGAAGACGGCGTCAAAACCAGAGGTGTCGTCCAGGCTGTGGACGAATATGCCGCAGTGGAAAAAATTAAAGCGACCTGCCCCATAGTAACGAAGATCACACCCGTAAAAGAAGGCGGGATCAACAATATATTGCAGATGGAGGTAGGGAGCACCAAGATCAATACCAAAGCCCTTTCGGTCATGTGTTCGCAGTTTGCCATCATTCTCAAGTCGGGTGTGCCGATTTCCAGATGTATGGAGATGATTGCGGAACAGACGACAGACAAGAGGCTGCGGAAGATGCTCTTCAGTGCGGCTGACGATGTGGCGGAAGGGAACGGCATCGCCAACAGTTTCGAGAAGAACTGCAAGGATCTGCCGATCACCTTTATCGAAACGGTCAGGGCGGGGGAGCATTCGGGAACTTTGGAGCACTCCTTCGAAACTCTGGAGAAGTATTACGAGAAATCTTACAAGACCAGCCAGAAGGTGAAGCGGGCGATGAGTTATCCGATCTTTGTCATCTGTGTTGCCATCGTGGTTTTGATCATCGTCATGGCGAAGGTGGTGCCTTCTTTGGCAGAAACCTTCCTGGATTTGGACGGAGAAATGCCTGCCATTACCAAAGCGATGATCGCCATGTCAAATTTCTTCAGTAAATACTGGCTGATCATCATCGGGGTGCTGATTGCACTGGCGGTGGTCTTAAAGCTAGTCTTCAATACGGAGAAGGGCAGGGTTTTCTGGCACAAGACAAAGCTGAAAATTCCTGTGATTGGAAAGATCGCTTTGCTCAACGGCGCCAGTCAATATGCAAACACCATGGCAGCTTTGATGAGTGCGGGCCTGTCGGTGCACCAGTCGCTGGACATCACCGCAAAGGTTATGGATAATTACGTCCTGAGCCTGGAGACTTCCATGATGAGCGGCAGGATTGAGGAAGGAAAGCAGCTGGGCGAGTGTATGCGCCAGAGCAAGTATTTTCCGAAAACGCTGATTGAGATGTGCGCCATCGGTGAAAGCACCGGTGAGCTGGATGAGACACTTGTGACGGTCGGTTCGTATTTTGATAATGAAGCCGAACACGCCACGGAAAAAGCGATTTCCAAGCTGGAGCCGGGCATCCTGATCGTCATGGCCATCTTCGCAGGATTTATCGTCATTTCGATCTACCTGCCGATGTTCACCATGTACGAGCTGATCTAGGAAAAGGCGGTATCAGCTAGGTCACGGACTTAGTAGACCGCTGGAAAATGATATTGTATCAATGGGCGCTGTAACCCATGCGTCTTTGAGATAAAAAAAGCATGTACATACAAGGAGGATATTATGTTAAAAATGAGAGACGTTTTACAGACGAAAATTTCTAAACGGGGGGGGGTTCACGCTAGCTGAACTCCTTGTAGTCGTTGCAATTATTGCAATACTAGTAGCCGTGTCCATTCCTATTTTTACGGGAAAGCTCAATGAAGCGAGACAGAACACGGACAAAGCTAATGTGAGAGCTGCGAAGGCAGCAATGGTAACGGAATTTCTGCAGGATAAAGAGCAAAAAACAGACACTTTATGGTATGATGCAGAAAATGGAAAGATGGTTCCAACAAGCAGCCTAAAAGCTGGATATAACAAGGCAGTGCAAAATAATATAGCGGCTGATGGGGCGGTTGTAGCGGTAACTATTACATTAAAATCGAACTCAGAAGAAGTTGATCAGGTTACTGCAACATGGGTAGGAGCCTCATCGGACAAGTAACTTTGTTAAGCGTTATACTCCAGGTAAACAGCTGAACTGAGTAGAATCTAGGTGATACCCTTTCCGAATCGATACCATAATCACAAAATTAGCGACTTAATTTAATTTATTGATATCGAGGAGGAAAGAAGTATGCTAGAAATGAGAAACGTATTAAGCACGAAGTTGAACAAAAAGGGATTTACCCTTGCAGAACTGTTGGTCGTTGTTGCAATTATTGCAATCTTGGTTGCTGTGTCAATTCCTATCTTTACAGGGAAATTGAATGAGGCTAGAGAAAACACAGATGCTGCTAATGTCAGAGCAGCCAAGGCGGCTGCAGTTACAGCCTATCTTCAAGCAGATGAAAATCAAAGCAAAGAATACAAAGCTTATTATGATGCAGAAAATGGGAAGATGATTAGTAATAAACCTGCAAAAGGTTATAATAAGGCGAAGCAAACGTATAGTGGTAGCGATATTGCAGCTGGAAATGGAGTAGTAATGGTAACTATTACTCTTAAAACTGTTGGAAGTACCACAGAACAAGTTGCGGATTCAGTTGTAGCAGAATGGGTATCTAAGTAATTTTTAAATATCATAGAGAAGCCGTAGATTGCGGCTTCTCTCCATTCACTGGTTTTTTCCCAAAGAACAGCAAAACTGTTCCTTGGGAAAGCATCAAGAAAAGAGGCAATGAGATATGTTCTTAAGTAGAACGAGAGAGAAAAATAAGAACAGGGAAGGGTTTACTTTAGCAGAACTCTTAGTTGTAGTAGCAATTATTGCAATTTTGGTAGCTGTATCAATTCCTATCTTTACAGGCAAGTTGGAAGAAACTCGGGAAACTACAGATATTGCTAATATGAGAGCAGCGAAAGCTGCCGCGGTAGAGGCGTTGCTGAGCGAAGATTATAAAACATCATGGTTAGAATATGGAGGGTACTATACCGCAGTTTTTGATGCTGATAGAGGAGTATTCGTTGGTGATGGGAGTTATGGAAAAGCCTACGGACAAGGGACTGAGAAGGATGCAGGGATGACATACTATCCTAATGGAGAGCCTTCTAAAAGCAATAATGTAGAGGGCAAGGTATATTTTACCTATGACGGAAGTAAGTCATACAAAGGTTTTTTAATCGATGCTGTTATAGAGGAAAAGGTAGGGAAAGTTACTCTCAGATGGTTCACAAATGAATCGGAAGACTAGATACTAAAAAACTTATTCTAGTAAGTAAGGAGGCATTACAAATGTTAGAATTGCGTGAAAAATTATACAAGGATCATAAACAAGGCTTTACTCTTGCGGAATTGCTTGTAGTTGTAGCGATTATCGCTATCTTAGTGGCAGTCTCCATCCCTATCTTTACAGGCAAGTTGGAGGAAGCTAGACAAAACACCGACCTTGCCAACGAAAGAGCAGCGAAAGCAGCAGCGATTGCAGACTACTTACAATCCGGCGAAGAAAAGAACTATGGCAAACATTATGATGCTTCAACAGGGAAAATGCTCTCTGTTGAAGCAGGTTACCCCGAGGGATACAATCAAGTAGCAAAAAAATATAATTCAAATCTAGCAGAACCAAATAATGCCGCAATATTTGTGTCTATCGTATCTAGTGACGGTAAAACACTAGAAATAACGACGCAGTGGGTGTTTGTGAAAAAAGTAAAAAGATAAGAATAGGGAGTTTAAATGATTCATAACAACAAAGGTCTTTCTCGCTTGGAACTTTTCTGCATCGTGGGGATCGCCCTGGCATTAGTGTTCCTCGCCTACAAAGGCATCCTATATTACCACAACAGCATGGCGAAGGGCAATGACAGTCTCAAGGTCAATTCGGCGGAGTCTGTTGCCGCCATGAATCTGACCACCGCGGGCTGTGTCATCAACGGCTGCGCGGGCAGTTTTGATGAGCCTTGCGAGCACATGGACAAAGACGGCTGCACCACGGGCTATTACGACGCCGTAAAGAAAAAGATCTTTGCAGAGAACTTGTCTGGCTACAATGAATACACAGAGATGAAAATCGATAGCGAAGTGTACAAAGGTGAGCGCAATACCATGGTCATCAAAGTGCGAGGGAAAGAAGACAAAATTGACCTGAGCTGGGTGCCGTCAAAGGATCAAGAACGAGCAAAGGTCAAATAAACAAAACCGTCCACGATGATTTTGTGCTTTTTGAAGGTTTTTTGTAGATTTGACATAACTTTTTAAGGCAGAGAACAGGATTTTTGCATAGAAAGCGATGAAACCAGTGAAGAGAATGACAAAAAATGGAAATCGGTTCATTTTGAACCGATAATCCACAGAAAATCATGTGATAATAGTAGCAAAAAATAACCAGGAAGGCAAATTTCGATGCGAACTTGCGCGGGCACTCGATGAATTTATGTCAGATAACCAAAAACATCCCCAAAAACGTAAAAACATCGTGGAAACCGCAGCGAACTTTCAGCAGACAATCCGGGAGGAGACAATCGAGCGTGATCATAGAAGGAAGCACCTTTTTAACAGTTTACATATATGTGGCAGCAGCCGTATTCGGCGCTGTCTTCGGCAGTTTCATCAACTGCATGGCGTGGCGAATCGCCCATGAAGAGAGCGTCCTCAAAGGGAGGAGTCACTGTGCAGTCTGCAGCCACCCCCTGAGGGCAGCAGACTTAGTTCCTGTATTCAGCTATCTGTTCTTAAGAGGCAGATGCAGGTATTGCAGAGAAAAGATTTCACCGCGCTATACGGCGGTCGAACTGCTGATGGCTCTAGTCTTCGTTTTGGCGGCGTGGCGCTTTGGTCTGTCGCTGCAGACCGTGTGGGTCTGCGGACTGGCATGTATGCTGATGGCGCTGTCCCTGGTGGATTTAGAAACCTACACCATCCCTGACCGTTTCATCGTTGCAGGGATTTTATGGTACTTTGGCGTACTGCTCTTTACGGACGACTGGAAAGGAGAACTTCTTTCCGGCGCGGCAGGCGGACTGTCCGTCGGCGTGGGGATGCTGCTCCTATCCATCCTGTTCGACAAAGTGACAGGCAAAGAAAGCCTGGGCGGAGGAGACATCAAACTCTTCTTCATGACGGGATTGTACCTGGGGCCGTGGGTAGGTCTCTTTAATCTGATCCTGTCCTGCTTTATCGGAATCGGCTTTGTTCTCTGCATGGGGCAGAAGCGAATTCCTTTTGGACCGGCGATTTCCCTGGCGGCTTTTGTCAGCCTTTTGGTGGGAAGTGACGTTGTAAATTGGTATCTGGGACTCTTTGTTTAGTCCGGAATGCATTCTATAGATAAATGAGGAAAAAATATGGCAAAGAAAAAAATATTGGGCATCGAGATCGGCAACTGCCGCCTGAAGATCGCAGTCTGTTCCGATTATAACCTGGAGCGGCTGATTACGGCGGACCTGCCTGACAACCTGGTACAGGAAGATGAAATCGTATCCTGGGATGCCATGGCAGAATTCATCAAAGAAGTGATCAAAGAGAACAAAATTTCTGTGAAAAGTACAGCAGTGGTGATACCAGAGAAGCTGGTTTACACCAAACACGTCGTCATGCCCGCTATGACCGTGGATCAGCTGAAGGTGAACCTGCCTTATGAGTTTCACGACTACATAACAGAAGAAAAAGATAAATATTTTTATGACTACGCGGTGATCAATAAGTCCTTTGATGACGATGGAAATTTGACGGAGATGGAGTTGATGGCAGTAGCCGTTCTCAAAGAAACGGTTGCTCAATATAAGACGATGTTCCGCCGTGCCGGACTGCGTCTTGCTTTGGTCGCACCGGATTACTGCGCCATTCGCAATATCATCAAAGACTACGAAGAAGTCAACGATCTGAAGGAACCGGGCGACTATGCCATCCTGGATATCGGCCATAAGACTGTAAAACTCTACTTTTTCACAAAAGGAGAGTATGAGATCACCCGCGTGATGGAATCAGGCTGTGAGGAGATCGACAGACACATCGCCGAAACCCAGGGCGTGGAGGAACACATCGCGCGCATCTATAAAGAGACCAACAAAGACGACATCCTTCATGAGCAGGGCTGCGAGGAAATTTACAGCCAGATGGCCATAGAAGTCATGCGCGTTCTGAACTTCTACAACTTCAACCATCCGGACAACGGTTTAGAAGCGCTCTATTACTGCGGCGGAGGCTCTCTGATCTCGCCTTTGATCGATGCCATCGCAAGTGCAACGGAAGTCAAAACGGTCAGCCTGGATCAGCTGCTGACCGACAAATACGAAGATACGACAAAGATTTTGCAGGGGCCGCAGGCCTTAGGCATTACATGGGAATAGGAGGTGTTATTTGTGAGCAGACTGAATCAGCCCATCGGCAAAGTAAGATATCCAGATAAGACCTCTATCAATCTTTTGATGCAGGATAAAAGCGTAAGGGATCCGAAGTTCCAGATTCTTCTCTTTGTGTTATTCACATTGATCCTCGCCCTCTTTGTCAAATTCATGGTCATCGACAAACTGGCGGAGGCCTATGAAGCGGAGAGAGCCTATACCCAGATGCAGACTCAGATTGAACAGCTGAGAGCATCTAATGAAAAATATGACCAAGTCAGGGAAGAATATAGTCACTACGGCAACGGTTATCTCAATGACGAAGAGCGGGCAGAACAGGATCGTCTCGCCATGATGAGGGTGATCAAAAGCACCGTGATCAGCAAATCGGGAATACAGTCCGTGGAGATTTCGGGTAACGTTGCGACGCTGACCATTGATAATATCAGACTGAGGACGGTTTCAGACATTGTCGCTTCTCTGGAAAAAGATGATCTCGTATCCTTTGTAACTGTTTCTACGGCAGGAACCAATACGGATTCCAACGCCATGGTGACAGCCACTGTGATTATCAATTTTGTTCCGAACGGAGGTGAGCAGCAATGATGAGCCGTGAATTTACCAGCCGCGAAAAGATTTTGCTCCTGGTTCTGTGCGTGCTGCTCCTGGGCATCGCCTACTACGAATTTATCGTCAAAGACGTGGAAGAAACCATCAAACAGTACGACACCGAAGATCTAGAAACGGAGCTTTTGATTGAGCAGACCAGGGCGCAGAGCATCATGGATATGGAAGCCGAGATGAAAAATGCCAAAGCCCAGACGGGCAGCGTGGTTGCCAGCTACAGCAACATCAAAAATGAAATCAGCGCGCTGAACGATATTTTCAGTGCCGCTTCTACCTATAATTTTGACTTTAATCAGGCCATCAAAGATGGGGACGCTGTGCGCAGAGATATCAGCGTCAGCTTTACTGCAGGAAGTTATAGCACGGCGGAATCCATCATAGCAAAGCTGCATGACTGCAAATACAGGTGTCTGATCAGGAACATCAGTATTAACACCAGTTCCGGCGAAGGCATCGGTTCCGGAGAAGTCAGCGTCAGCCTGACCGTGACTTTCTTTGAGACCATGTACAATGCAAATACCACAGACGGATTGGAAGAGAACAAAGATGAGGGGAAGACTACAGCGAAAACTAAATAACAAGAGCGGATTCACCCTTGCTGAGACCTTAGTGGCCTTGGCGATTTCAATCATCCTTCTTGCCATTACCATGGTCGGCATCCTGCACTACTACAAGAACATGAAGCTGACCGAAATGGACAACACGGCGAAGGAAATCTTTATCGCTGCCCAAAACCACCTGACCGCGGCGGATGCGTCGGGTGAATTGAAACGGTACAGAGAGACAGCGTTGGACGACTCAAAAACAGAGGTGAAAAAAGAAGCCTTGGGGCAGTTGATTGGGAATGAGCCCTCCGACGTACCTGAAGGAATCGATTGGCCGGCAGATAATAGGGAATATTATTATATAGAATACAATACTAACACTTCTGGAAGTATAGGGAATTTGGAAGGAAGCATATTGCAGTATATGCTTCCTTTTGGTGCTATCGACGAAACCGTCAGAGCAGATGGAAGGTATATCATCGAGTACAACGTGGAGACAGCCACCGTGTACGGCGTTTTCTATGCTGAGGAGGACGTGGATTTTGACTATTTAGATATCGCCTGGCTTGACAAGAACGGCGGCAGAACAGATGATGCGAAAGGCAGACATACGAGACGAGACTACGATAAAGGCATCATCGGTTATTACGGCGGGGCGATGGCAGATCTCCTGCCTTCTGCGCCAACTGATGAGTTGACTATGGAAATACTTAACGAAGACACTTTGAAAATCGTGCTGAGAGACTTTAATTATTTCAAAAAGGCAAATGATGGTACAATAGCGAAAACACATATCACATTTTCTGTGGAAGGAAAAGAAAGTAAAAATATAGAGGAGTTTACTTTGTCTTTGACAGATGATGGGAGCAATCCAAAAAAGAAAAATGAAAAAGAGCAGAAATGGTGGACCGTTGAGAAGAAAACAACTGCTGATAGAAAGCCGATTGATTATTTGGAATATACCATTACCTTAGATGATATCACTAGGCCGGGTGGGCATTTTGCTAATATCTGTCCGACACTGCTGCCTGGAGAGGACATCATTGTGAAGGCTGTCAGCCAAAGCGATTCGGTTCTGGCTACTGTAAGAGAGGCTCAAGGTATGACCAATAGTCTGTTCGAGGCTGTGACACCGGATGAGAAGGAGAAAAAAGCTACAGCTTCCATCGGGTATCTAAGACATTTTGAGAATCTTGATAGCAGTGTATCTAATCTGCCAAATGACATCAACAAAAAAGTCAATGTAAATGGGAAAACTTATCAAGCGAAATATCTTGTAACAAAAGCGGTACAGACCAGGGATATGGGTTACCATGATTTCTTTGGTAAGGATAAAGAGAATAGGAAGTCTGTCTATGCACATAAGGATTCGAAGGAAACGGATCAGGAGGATATAGGAAAGCTGTCTGACAAGAGTTTTTATGGCATTAGAAATGATTATCTCAGAGAATACGATGGACAGAATTTTAAGATTTCTGATGTATATATCGATAATAAAAATGAGGACGTTGATAAAGATGAAAGTAAAGGAACGATTGGAATCTTAGGTGCGGTGAACGGTGCGCTGATTCGATATTGTTCAAAGCCGTTATCGATATCTGATTTGACCCTGAAGGACTTTGACGTAACGACAAAGAGAAATGCAGCGGCGTTGATTGCGGAGATGAATGCAGGAGACAATGACAGTGTTACTACATTGGAAATTTCCAATGTTTTAGTTGTTGGCGGTGAAATCAAATCCACTTACGGAAGAGGAAATGCAGGCGGTTTGATCGGATATACAGGTGCAAATACAGTTGTAACAAATTGTGCCGCCAATACAAAAGTCATAGCAAATGGACCACGCTTAAAGATTGATTACGCTGGCGATGCAGGTGGTCTGATTGGGGAAATAAAAGCTGTCAACCATACTATTTCCATTGCAAATTGCTACACAGGAGGACAGACTGTAAATGGAAAATATAAATTTGACAGGCAAACGGATTTTAATGTTTATGGTGTAGATACAGCAGGCGGCTTGATTGGAAAATTGAATCGCGGCGCAAATACTTCAATAAAAGACTGTTACAGCACATGTTCTGTCTATATTGCAGATGATGAAAACGGATTAGATTACGGGTGTGCAGGCGGCCTGATTGGAAAACAGAGAGAGGGAAATTCTGCTTATGAAAGTTGTTATGCGACTGGCTTAGTGGATGGCGATATCGGTTCAATGGTAGGAACATTTATTGGCAAGTGTACTTTAAGTGATACTTTCAAAGATTGCTATGTTCTTGATGGAATTAGCGAAAGACCAGTCTCTGCTTCGAATTATAAAAACACTGCTGAAATAAAAACACATAAATATGATAATATGCCCAAAAATAGTGGGAACGTGACAACCCATCCAACGGATAAAAAGCTGAAAGATAAGGTGTATCCATTTGTAACCGTAAATACGGTGGGAAGACTTTCTTCAGATGATGTAAATTCAACAGGTGTGCACTATGGAGACTGGCAGGAGCCAGAGGAAAAAGAGCAGATAGGCGACCGTTCGTTCGCATATTGTGAGAAAATAAACGGAACTTATTACTGGTATATCGTAACGGCAAACGAAGACGAAAACGGAAATACGACCTTCAGCGTCATAAATACATTGAAGACGGATAAAAACACGAAGGTCGATGATAAGGAATACAGCTACGGAATTCTGCTACCTGAATCAGAAGACAAAAAGAACCTGAACGGGCACTTTAGCGGTGGCGATATCAAAAAGTGGATAGATAAAAACGCGGCTCCAGATCCAGTTGATATTAAAATGACAGACGGTACTATAGTCAAGTACAATTATTATCAAGTAAAGGACTATCCAGCGGATCAACGTGACAAGAAAACTGGCGTGGTAAAATTCTTGACTTGGAAAAAAAGCGGAAAAGAGAGTAAAGGTGAAGATGTTATCTACTATTTCAACCCGGATTTTGCCGCTGCTATTAGCGCTAATGACGAAGAAATACTTGGAACCAGTGTACGTCCATACCAGGTTAGGACGAACAAGCAGCTGAAAAACATCAACTCAAATGACTACTTAAAAACCTATATAGATTGTTATTATAGACAGACAGTCGATATAGATCTGGTTGGTGACAACTTTACAGCACTTGGTGGAACTGAAGAAGAAGCTTTCTCAGGTCAGTATAATGCATTCTGGAAGAACGGAGAAGGATATGACATTAACAAGTTTAACCAGGAGATCAAAGAGGATTCTTCTGCGAACCCAGGACTTTTTGCGGAGATCAGTGTTACGGCAAAGATTTCATATATAAACCTTCACGGCGAGATGGAAGTGAAGTCTGAAAAATGCGGAAACATTGGAAGTCTGTCTGGCATGTTGAGGGGAAATCTGAACAACTGTAAATCAGACGTTTCAATGAAGGCCGAGATTGATGAAGAATACTCTGGCAATATCGGCGGTCTGGTTGGTACTTCAGTCGGCGGATCAAAAATTGATAATTGTCATTACGCAGGCAAGAAGTTTGATATGGATCTAGAAAAAGTAAAAACTGCTAATATTGGAGGTCTTGTTGGTGACCATTCTGGAAAAATGATTCTTTCTTCGTCAGATATCAAGAAATTTAATATTCCAGAATTGGAGTCAGATGATAAAGACGAATCAGGGGTGATGTATATAGGCGGTTTGATTGGGGAAGCAAATATGCTTACCGATGTAAACACCAGTTGGGCAAAAGTTTCTTTCAAAGGCGAAGTGGAAGATGCAAAAGGAAACATCATCATCGGCGGTTTTGTCGGACGGATTTTCGGCGAGGCAGAAATAAAGAACTGCTATGCAGCTTTTAGGACAGACAAGATTGAGGACGAAGACAATGATCACAAGGTTTCTGTAGATACCGGATTTAAGCAGTCAACGGGAAGCACGCTGACAATCAGAGCCTTTGCCGGATTCAATGAAAAGATAGGTGAAGAAGGAGAAGCAGGCTCGATAAGCTATTGCCATGCTGTGATGCTGGATGAGGATGAGAAGCGTAAATGGAGTGATTATCATTTTATAGGCGGAGAAAAGCTGATAAAAACGGCGGTCTGCTTTATGTCAGGTGAAGGTGAGACTTCAATAGAAGATGGTGTTAGATATATTGATAATTATCATAATTTTACAGCGAACTTTGCTAAATTTAAATATAAGAATGAGGAAGGAAAAGAAATAACAATCCCTGGCCTTAGCGATTCTATATGGAAAATAAAAGATGGTACCGACAATTCAAAACGTTGGCCTGTCTTGATTGACAATCCTGAGACTTAAACTAGAAAAACTTAAAAGTACTGCTGGCCGTTAGTGGTCATGCAGTACTTTTTTATTATGCAGGAAATATTACTGTTCGCTTTGCTCACTCCTCCAGTCGCTAATGCTCCTTTCGCAGTCCGTTTCGCCTGGCCAGCTAA
>URXI01000111.1 GCA_900551775.1 uncultured Eubacterium sp.
CTGGTAAGGCGGGGACGTCAAATCCGCCCCTGCCTTATCAGAATATGTTCCTGCCTCATCGGCATGTACAAGGTTTTCTTTCGTTACCTTGTGTTTTCCCAATCTCCTCTTTCTGCTTTGCTCAGTCAAAAGACCTCTGCCTCGATTTATAACTCTTTTCGATGCAGATTCCATCATATTTTCAGCATAAGACTCCGGCCCGGCATAATCGCAGCGCTCATCACTTCCTGTAACACTCGTCCTATCCTTCAAATTCCTCTGTGTGACCTTTTTCGTCTGCATCCATCGAAGCTTCATCTGCTTCCTCATCTTTATTTGGATGTGCTTTGCTTTCAAAGGTTTGGTATTTTCCAGCTTTTTCTCCCTGGTCTTGATCTCTGCCATGGTTATACCCCTTCGCCCATTTTGGTCGTCATCAGCCTGTACAATTCCGTATTCTTCGGGAAGCTGTTTTCAAAGGGAACCAGTGTATTCCCCACCTTGATCAATCCTCTGCCTGCCTCCACGTTGGTAATATAGGATAGCTGGTTGTCCGAAATATTGAGTAGCTTCGCCAGTTCTGCCCGGTTGATGGCGGCCTGATTCAGCATGATAACAAATTCCGAATTTGACAGCATCGTCCTCGCTGTATGGGACTGCAGCAGGTCTTCCACGTCCTGGGTGATGCCGGTACAAAATGCACCGTATTTGCGGACACGTTTCCAAAGTTTAAACAGAAACTGGGCAGCATACTCATACATAAAGAGCAGATAAATTTCATCAATATAGATGAACGTCTGCTTCCCTGCCATTCGGTTTTTCGTGATGCGGTTTAATATGTTGTCCAGAATGACAAGCATCCCCACCGCTTTCAGCTGGTCTCCAAGTTCCAATATGTCATAGCACAAAAGACGGTTCTGCGTATCTACATTCGTCTGTTTTGCAAAGGTATTCAAACTGCCTGTAGTAAACAGTTCCAGCTCCAAGGCAAGGGACTGTGCCTCCGGCTCAGGCTGCAGCAGAAGCTCATCGCGAAAATCCCGTAACGTCGGCGGCACACCCTGATAATTCCCCTGCAGATAGTAGCGGTATACATTCTCCGTGCACCGGTCAATGATGGACTGCTGACCTTTTCCAAAATGATGCCCTGCAATAATCTGCTCACATAAGGACTGTAGGAACTGGGATTTTTCTATAACGGGATTGACTTCGCCATAATCCCTGTGCATGTCCATGGCATTGATATGGGCATTACTCGCCGCTGAGATCTCCACCACCTCACCGCCTAATGCACGAACTAATGGTGCATAGTCGGCTAAGTCGGGGCAATTACTCGCCCTTTCTCGCCTAAGAACCGTACGTGAGCGTTTCCACTCATACGGCTCAAGCATTTCATCACTCTTTCGAGCGGCTCTCAAGATGGATTCGTTGGCAGTCGGCGTGAACATACGCCATATTTGCCACTTCCTCTTTTCCACCGCAGGACTTCGGTATTTTGAAGAAAATCTCCCTCTCGTCCGAAATATCTAACGGCATTCCACAGTGATAGCACCAGCCGTTTTGATTCTTCCAGATTAACTTGAATCTTCCTGAAAGTTTCTTCATTCCCTGATTAAACTTGCGTTGTTGGAAATAATCCGTATCAAGGAATGGGTTAGCTGTTTCCCGTACTTTCGTGTGTCGGACAATCGGCGTATGGTCTACTCGTATCAGCTCTTTTGTTTCCGTAGAGAATACCCAGTTCTGATTTCCCCTGCGGTGCCAATACTTTGTAGAAATCCACCATTGTCCTTTCTTTGGGTGTCGTCTTTTCGCCCATCTCCACAACAGTTCGTAAAGAATATAATCTAAATGTGCAAAAGCTTCGTTCGCACATACGGACTGGTGATAATTCGTCCACCCTCGGATTTGTTGATTTAGCTTCATAATCAATACGTCCTGATTCCATGCTTTTCCACGTTTCAGTATCGTGTCAGATAGATTCCGCACGATTGCCTGTATAGATTTCTTTGACGGTTTCACTATCAGCTTTCCGTTCCATTTTCGGAACGTCCAGCCCAGCATATCAATTCCGTCGTTGATGTGAGTGACTACTGTTTTCTCATCAGATAATTCCAGTCCTCTCGTTTTTAGGAAGTCCTTTATCAATTCTTTCGCTTCTAAGGCGATTTCCTCCGTTGCCGCTGTGACGATGAAATCATCGGCGTAACGTACCAGATTGACCTTATGGGCGTTCTTGAACCGAATATCAACTTTCCCAAGTCGGTTTGTATGGAATCGGTCCGACAATACTTTCTGCATACCGTCTAACGCCATGTTTGCAAGAATCGGCGATATAACGCCGCCTTGTGGAGTACCGTCCTCTGTCGGGAACAGTTCCCCCTTGAAGATAAATCCGGCTTTGAGAAATTGTTTCAGAACAGATTTATCCATAGGGATATTCTCAACCAACCACTCATGGCTGATGTTATCAAAACAGCCTTTAATATCGCCCTCTAAAACCCATTCTGGCGATACTTTGCGTGACAGTGCCGTAAAGATATATTCGCAAGCGTCCTGACAGCACCGTCCTTTTCTGAAACCAAATGATTTCGTGTCGGCGGTTGTTTCCGCTACTGGCTCTAATGCCAGAGCATATAACGCCTGCATTGCCCTGTCATACATCGTCGGAATCCCCAACGGACGTTTCTTTTTCTTATCTTTCTTCTCGATATAGACACGTCTTAACGGTTTTGCTTTGTAGCCTTTGTCTGTCAACGATAGGACAGCCCTCATCTTCATTGCAGGCGTTGACCAGATTTCTCCGTCTACTCCTGCGGTTTTCTTACCTTTGTTTGTGGTCACTCGCCTTACGGCAAGTGCTTTTGCATGGAATGAATGTGTCAATAAATATTGAAGCCGCTTCACTGTGTTCCATTTCTTTTCCTGAGTAGCCTTGACAATCCTGACTTGCAGCCTATTGACTTCTTTTTCTGCTTTCTTCCAGTCAATGGTTTTCCATTGCGTGGCAAGCAGCTTGCTGTCCGATAATCTCTCGGAAACTGCCGTTTCCGTCATTGAATTATTACCGTTCATAGGTTTACCTCCATTCTTTGTCATGAAATACCGTGGGATAAGTCTGCACCCTTTCAGGTCAGGGCAAATCTTGAACCCCTATGCTCCGCCATTACAGCAGAGCCATTCGCTTTTTATCCCGTTCCTTTACCCTCTGTGTCATTTCTTCCCCTTGCGGGGTCGATACCTCTTTAGAGGAACGCATAGGGCTTACCAAGTTCCGCATAATGAATAATTATGAGTACCTTAGACGCCATCTTTAAGCCGGGAGGATTGTGTCCATTTGTTACGGCGTTGAGAAAGCCGCCGCAACCACCTCCGCACCTTTTTGGTGTAAGTGTGTCAGCCTTATTTCACTTATTCCCTGTAACGACTCTTACGATGGTTCACTTTACGTTCGTCATAGCACTCTTATCCTAACAGTACGTCCGACTTAGGCTGTCAGATTTCCCATATTGTCCCACAAGCTTTCCACCTGAACGTTACCATTCACGCAGATTGTGGTAGGATTACCCCCAATGGATAGGGTAGCTGATAACCAGCAATTCATTATGCGACTTCTTGTCGCACCTCCCGCTCCGGGTCAAGAATGATGATGTCCGCATCGCTTGACAACATTAAATTCGTGATTTCACTCTTCGCCGCAAAAGACTTTCCGGATCCGGATACACCCAGAATAAAAGAATTGCCGTTAAGGAGATTCCTTCTGTCTGCAATGATCATATTTCTACTCTCCACATTCTGTCCATAATAGATGCCATGGGTGTGCTTCACATCCTGCACTCGAAAAGGTACGAATGCAGACAAGGCTTCTGTTGTCAGGGTTCGGGACAAGCACAGCTTTTTATCCCCGACCGGTAAAACCGTATTAAGTCCGTCCAGCTGCTGGATTTTCAAAATTCCAATCTGGCACAGGCTTTCCTGCCCTACAGCCTGTATTGCTTTCGTGTTCCGATTTAGTTCCTCTAACGTATCTGCCGTATGCACAAGCGTAAGTGTCGCAAGCATCATTCTCTGGTCACGGGTCTGCAAGTCATCCAGGAACTCACGAAGCTGCTTTCTCTGTAATTCCATGTCATATGGGACTTCTGCCGTGAAATTGTTATTGGCATTCTGCCGTCTCTGCCACTGCGTGATATTGGTATCTATGCCAAGCAGGCGTTTTTCCACATCACGCAGAGCTTCCCCCATAGAGACGGGAGTAATATCTATGGACAACATCATATTCTGCTTGCGATCCATGATCTTTGTGACAAAATCATCCGAGATAAACGAAGCATATTCTTTAAGAAACAGCACCCTGGCATATCTTTCACCGATCATAATGTAGTCCTTGTGGATTTCCATATGGTCAGGGCAGACATAATCTTTAATGTCATGGCCTCTCCGCCTTTTTTCATCAATATCTGTCCTAAAGAGAACCTCTTCCCCATAACGGTAAAAATCATGCAGAATCCGAAGTCGTTCTGCTGCATCAAGTTCCTCGCTGGTTGAACCCAGCCTGCCCAATTGTACAGACAGTCCTGTTCCGATGCGCTGGAGGGCCTGACTGGCATCTTCAACATTTTGTTCCGATACGGTTATGGTAATGTACTTTTCCTGCACGATCGTATTGCCTCCAGTTGCCTTTGCAAGAAGCATCTGATTGTATTCCTTACGGAACTTGTTCAGATTATCGTCTTTCTCTTTCAGGAGGGTATCCCGCTCAAAATCATGACGGTTGAGCCTGCGGTTGTTAATCGTAATTTTCGCTTCACTGTCTAAAGAATTGATCAGCGACATATAGTTTTGCAGCATGTCCATCTTGTCGTCATAAGATGCGACGGAATAGTTAATATCACTGAAACGATATGTCCTGCTGTAACGGTCTGTTCCCACCTTGAAAATCCCGTCATCATAAATCGTCTGTACCGGGACAGCCTCCTGTACACTCTTCGGCACCTTCCAGTTTCTTTGGCTTTTCTTCTTTTTCAAATCTCTCCCCCCACTTTCTACGGCTTTTTTGCATCTCTTTCTCCTGTGCAATCAGCCTTTCTATTTCATTTACCGGTTTAAATACCAGGACTTTTGGCGTCAGAATTTCAGAGCGGATATATGCACCCAGTGCCTGCTCCGCCGTCATTCCGTTATAGGTTATAAAACCCAGCAATGCGCAGGGCAGCATGCCGATGATGCATGCCCATGAGATCGTCTCCATACCCAGAACGCCTCCAAAGACATTCCTAAGTGCAAAATATACGCCTACGGACATGACGCACCCCGCCAGACTGAAAAGGAACTGACGAAGCGTCAGTCCCCAAAAAACAGTTTCCGAATATTCCCGTATTTCCGGGTTTATACTGATAGAAATATTGTTATTTCCTTTCCCAATTGATTCCATATGCGTCTCCTTTCTTCTACAGCCCCATCATTTCTTTGACCATATGGTCTGCCATTTTGACCGCCCCCACGAGAATGAGCATATTGAAAACCAGTTCCCCGATGTATGCCCATGCCATGGATACCGGTGAACCGCCGGAAGCAAGCTCCGGAGGCGATGCTGCGAAAGCCGAAAAGATGACGCAGGCCAGTACGATGATCGCACCTTCCATGCACACGCCGACGTAAGACTTCAGAAAGCTGACACCGATCTGCTGTGTCGGTTCCCCTGCAAATGCCGATAAAGGCACTGGAGCAATGGCGGTATACATATATAGCTTGAAAAATCTGCCGTAAACGCTCATGATGATGAGGAAGGACAATACCGTAATGACGAGGCTTCCAATGATCGTCACTGCCCAAAGGGGTATAGACTCAAAAAAACCGCAGTCTTCTATCGCCTTCACCATTTCCTCTGGCAGACTCATCGCCGATGTAGATGCAAGTCCTGCTGTACGCATAATTGTCGTGACCAGGCCCTGCATGATATTAAATACCGCCAGCATCAACTCAAGACCGTAGGTCACAACTCCCTTCGCTATGCAAAAACGGACAAGCGTCATCACGGCTTTCTCTGGCTTCTTCAGTTCTGTAATACTTCCGCAGGTCTTCACCACACCAATAAGAAAGAAAAGAACTAACAGAGCCAGTCCTATAGCCTGGATTGCTCCGTGGACATCCATGATAACGTTCCAAATACTTCCTCCACGGAAATCCTGTGGTGATTCCGTCAACAGTATCCAGATCTCCGCCAGCTTGTCATTCCATGTTTCCAGGGCATTCTGCAGATTTTGTACAATCCAGTTATCTGACAAAATTTCACCTGCCTTTCTGGTTAACCTTGGTTAACCTGTAATGATACCGAGAATTTCCTTCGTAAAGGTGATTATAATGCCCCCTGCCACCGTGAGCAGACCGTTTGCTCTCTGCGACGGGTCATGTGATTTAAACGCAAGGCCCACCTGCATGATGCCGTAACCGGTCAGAATCAGTCCCAAGGCTCTGATCAATGCAAAAATAAAGTCAGACAGGTTATCTACAACGCCCAGTGGATCTGTTGCTGCAAAAGCATCTTCCGGCAAGAGCAGGACGCCTATAATCCCTGCAGCAATGATGAATCTATACTTCTTTTCCAACTTCTTGTTATCCAAATTAAATTCCTTCTTTCTCTATCATTTCAAGCACTTCTTCTTCAGAAAGCACTTCATAATCTACAGGCACTTCTGTGTTGATATCCATGCACTCGCTTTCCCAAATGGTTGATAGGGAAATGGTGCCTGTGGCTTCCGTAACATTTCCGTGGCAGTATGGCTGCGTACCACCATCAGCGGTCATGGCAATATTGGGATGCTTCAGGATATCGAACTTGTCATCCATTATCGGCGCTTCCCCTCGAATAAACAAAAGCGCATATCGGTTATCGAGCATGCGCACCTCATCAGGTGTCAGAAGTTCTCGTCCTGAAATCTGATAATTTGTTGAGTAGTTTCCGCTTTTTCCCGTAGATTTTCCGTAAGTATTCGTATCAATCGTCGATTTTCCCAGCAGCTCACTGACATATTTGTGCGTTCCCTGTTCGTTACCGCCGAGATATAGAAATTCATCACAGTTTCCTACAATGGACTCCCACTGCTTTTCGAACAACGCTTTAAGTTGTGCCAGATTCTGCAGGATGATGCTGACGGATATGCCCCTTGAGCGCATGACAGACAGAATCTTATCAAAATCGTCCGGCAGGCTGACGTTGGCAAACTCATCCATAACGAAATGGCAGTGAATCGGCAGACTTCCTCCATATTTGTGGTCCGCCAAATAAAACAGCTGCTGAAATAGCTGCGTATAGAGGATACTTACAAGGAAGTTAAAACTGGTATCGTTATCCGGTATCAATGCGAACAATGCCGTCTTGTTTTCACCCATGGATGGCAAATCCAATTCGTCAGTCATGGTCATTCCCGCAAGGCTTTCTAAGTTGAACTTTTCCAGCCTGGAAGCCAGAGTGATCTGTATGGATTTGAGCGTCTTTGCAGACCCGCTCCGGTAGTCCCGATAATACTTTACCGCAATATGGTTCGGCTGTTCGCACTCCAAATCATAAAACAAATTATCAAGGGGACTTGGGTAGTCCTCTTCTTCCTCTTTGATATCGCCTGCACGCAGCATTTCCATAACCATGGAGAAGTTTTGTTCTTCTTCCGGCGCTTCGTAAATCAGATAGAAGATGAGGGCAAGAAGCAGCATGGATGCCGCCGTATCCCAGAATGGATCGCTGCTTTGGCTGCCCTTTGGTGTGGTTGATTTGAACAAGTTTGTCACCAACTTCTGCACATCATTATCCGTCTTAAGATACACAAATGGGTTATAACAGTGGCTTTTATCCATGTTAATCAAATCGAGTACCTTTACCTCATATCCCTCCTTTTCCAGCAGGTATCCTACATCTCTCAGGATTTCCCCTTTGGGATCCAGTATCACAAAGGATGTATTTGCCTGCATGATGTTTGGCTTACAGTAAAATCGGGTCTTGCCCGCACCGCTTCCTCCGATTACCAGTACATTGAGATTTCTCCTGTGTTTTTTTCCATCAAGACCGATGGCGACCGACTTTGTCAATAGCTTGTTTTCACTGGGTGGATTTTGCCTGTACTTCTTATTTGCAGCCGCCGCATTTCCCCACTTGGCTGAACCGTGCTCTTCACCCCTCCTGTAATTTCTTCTGGTAGAGAAATAGACTGCGATCACCATCACATAAGCGCCCAAAAACAGAAAAATGGAGCGAATACTGTTTTCGTTCCATGAGATATGGAATGGTCGTGCGATTGCCTTGCTTAACCCATTTATCATGCCCGGCAGTCCTTCATTAAGATAAGGGGCGGCAACCAGTGCTCCCCAGATAATGAAGGGGATTATTACAAGCATAGCGATATAGGTGTCGTGTTTCCCCTTATCTGGCTTCATCTCATCTTCTCCCTCTGCCGCGCCTTCTGCTCCCTTTCCATGCTAAGGCATATACCCGATTTCATCTGGGAGTATACCAGTCGTGCACGGGAGAGTTCTTCTCGTATCGTCTTCGCCTCCATTCCCTCAGGCAGCTTCGGACATTCCATCTGTCCATCTCCAGCAAATCCAAAGTTTTTTGCAAGCATATATACAATGCAGTCCTTGGCGGTCTGCCCCTGGCCTGCAGGCATATTTTCCCGACCGATGGATAGTCTTAGTTTTGCAACCGCTCCTGCAAGGCTGCGGAAAAAGCAGTTTTCGTCAAGCCCTCTTCGTACAGATATCGTCTCTTTGTCAGGATTGAGCCATGCATCCTCTCCCCCCGGTCCTGGCTCGTCTGATGCGATGACCGCAACCGGTGCATCTTCCACTAAAGCCCGCAGCACTTTTTTCGCATCCTGTGCCGATGTTCTGAGCGGGCTTGCATATTCTGTCGTCTGCGATATGTCAAAGACCTTTTTCACATTATATCCAGTCCCTTTGCTGCCATCTTCTCGTTGATAATTATATGGTTCGAGAATAGAGATTGCCTTTTCCCCTTTATTGATGTTCGCACCTCTTTCTATCCACACATTGTATTCCTTGAGATTTCTTGCCTGCGGGTACTGGCTTAGGATCAGCAGGGCATTAGACACGGAATACCGATCCAGTCTTGCCTGCAGCTCGAGATATCCTGCCAGTTCGGCAGGATCATCGATGATTGCTTCTGTCTGCGCATTAATCTTCTCATAAATCTCGGCTTTCTCTTGTTGTTTATATGCCTTATATTCTTCTTTGGAATACTTTTGTCCACTTCGTTTATCTGAATCCAGGATGTCATAAATGTCACTCATTTTTCCTACCTTCCTCTTTCTTTTGATTCTCTGCTGAATACCCGTTCATATGTATCGTCGCGATGCCTATAGGCTGCAAGTTTTTCTCTCACTGAAGGTTTACGTTCAGAAGAACGTGCCTCGCCGCCTTGCGCCATTTTCCCGTAGCTTTGCCCGGACAGATGACTTCACTCTGTCCGGGAACCTGAGGGGTTTGCATCAAGCACCTCATCAATAAGCTGATCAGCACTTTGTTTTATCAATGGTGCCCTGTCCCGTCCGTTCTTTCCTGCTTCTGATACAATCTGACCTTCATTAACAGCTGCGAGTCTGAACCGTTCTACAATACGGTTGATTTTCGGTGCATCCTCGGCTCGGGTAAGCACATCGATGGTGCCGATACCATCCCTGGCGTGTTTATCTTTGACGACATAGTAAAGTGCGCCGTATTTCTTTGCCTCCTTCGTAAATGTCTTCAGATCATCCGCCGGGATAGAAAATATGGTAAGCTCTTTTCCTGACTTCAGCATATTAGTCAGCCGGGCTTTCCCTCTCGTCTTTTCTTCTTCTTTCAACACCGCTGCAAGGATGGCAACCAGGTTTTTCGTTGCGCTCCCGCTGAGCCGCAAGGCTATATTCATGCCCTCCAGGGACATTCGGACAACCTGCTCCGCAGCATCTCCTCCATAATTCATCTCTCGTCACTCCTTTCCCTCTTTTCTTCTCTTTCTGCTTCCTTTACTTTCTTTTCCATTTGTGCTGACCTGCTGAGGATATTCTCACACAGGTGTACCTGCCTGCGAAGAACCCGCATTTCAGCAGTTAGTGATGTGATGGCATCTTTCCCTCTTTGAGATTCCTCCTCCGTTTTTCCCACCCTTCTAATCTCATTTCTATAGCAGTTCCTCTTTTCTGCCGCCCTTTGAATCTCTCTTTCAAAATGCTCCTTCAGATTGAGCAGCTGCGCCTTTGTCCCAATATCATTCTCACAAAGCAGATTTGCTTCATCTGATATGTTTTTCAGCCTCAGCAGATCGTCACGGTACAGATAATGAATCCGTTTGGGATTCTGCTGATTCTGATAGCGGGGCAGATATCCAAGCAGATAACAGTAATGTAAGTACAGGCCCTTGAGTCCGCCCAGCCTTTTCAGCTTGTCCTTTCTTACGGGAAGGTCATATTGTTGCGGCTTCTTCTCAGGAAGGTATTGCATCTTTGGATCTTTCTTCTGCTCTTTTAACCTTGCCATCAGCCTCACATTGCTGTACTCTTCTCCCATCCGTATGAGACGGATCGGCCTCCCCCAGTCACGCTGCCGTATAGTCCAATACTTTCGATTCTTATCAAATCTGCATAGATATCCCATCTGCCTGAGTTTTATTTCCAGTTCCATCAGGTTATGGCTATTAGCCAGCGCTTCATCGACCACCGCCTTTGCCAGGTTTAAGCGAGTTGCTTTACCCTGCTGCTCTGCCTTGTAAATTGGAAGGGGGATTCTCTCTCCCTTCGGATTTTCTACTACAGATAATTCGTGCGCCTTACATATCCCATCTGATATTTTGGACAGCTCTCTCCATTGTTTCTGCCTGCACCTTTTGCCGTCAGCAAAGGATATGGAATTCACCACAAAATGGTTATGCAGGCAGCCCGTATTCAGATGGGTTGCAACCACTACCTGGAACCTTTCGCCCCAGACCTTCTCAGCGAATTCCTTTCCAATGGCATGTGCCTGCTCTGGCGTAACTTCCCTGGCAGAAAAGCTCTGGTACGCATGGTAGGCGATAACCCCTCCTTCCTTGTCAAACTGCCGCTTGATCAATGTGAATTCCTCTGACGCATCTTCAGGGGTACAGTTCACGCCGCTGACATAGATCCCCTTTTCTGTCTTATCCTTGTTCATAGCATAGCCGATGGTATCCGTAAGTGCCGCATCTGTTTTCTCCGGATTTC
Organism: uncultured Eubacterium sp.; assembly: GCA_900551775.1. GTDB lineage: Bacteria > Bacillota > Clostridia > Peptostreptococcales > Anaerovoracaceae > Senimuribacter. Next base: position 11,214 of record URXI01000111.1, read on the forward strand.
TAACGTAATCAATAACCTGCGTAACTTTTCCCCGTACCTGCCAGATTCGGGTTACCGCCACCCTGCGATCTCCTCCGGTTCAAGGTATTTCTTTTCCATTGCGAGCCGAAATGCCCTGAGCGTCTCCATTTCATGGTTCAACCGATTGACATCCACAAAGCCAAGTGTATGCGCCCTTCTGACAATCTGGTTGAGGTTTTCTCCAATCACTGCGATCTGATGCATTGATCTGTAGAACTCCATACCAGGCTTTTCCTTTGGTGCAAATCCTCTGATCAACATGCGGATCAGTGCAGCCTCGGTCAGACAGACTGCTCCTGCTTTTTCTTTCAGTAATTCGTCTTCTTCTACACTCAGCCAGAACTGTTTTTTGATTGTCCTGTTC
>URXI01000112.1 GCA_900551775.1 uncultured Eubacterium sp.
AATCGGCTTCTACCGGTCTGCATTCGAGACCGCATCTCTTAAAAATACGATCATACGCATCGTACATCTCCCGATAGCTTTGATCAAGGCCCGCATTGTCTTTGTCAAAGGAATAGGCGTCCTTCATGATGAATTCTCTGCTCCTCATGAGTCCGAATCTCGGTCTGGCTTCATCTCTGTATTTTGTCTGAATCTGATACAGGTTCATCGGCAGCTGACGATAAGATGAAATGTCATTTCTGACGATATCTGTAAAAATCTCCTCGTGGGTAGGCCCCAGACAGAAGTCTCTGCCATTTCGGTCCTTCAGTCTCCAGAGTTCCGGCCCATAGGCGTACCATCTGCCCGATTCTTCCCATAGTTCCGCAGGCTGAACCGCAGACATGTGAATTTCTTGTGCGCCCGTCGCGTCCATTTCCTGCCTGACGATATCTTCAATTTTTCTTACAGATCTCCAGCCCAGCGGCATAAAGCCGTATACACCGGATACCAGTTTTCTGATCATTCCCGTTCTAAGTAGCAGAATGTGACTCGGGATTTCCGCTTCGTTTGGAACCTCCCTAAGGGTTTTGATATGCATCTTCGATAGTCTCATTTATCTATTTTCCTTTCCAATGTTGAATATCATCGCCTCAGCAGGCAGACTGCCTCTGCTGCGATTCCTTCGCCTCTGCCGGCAAAGCCCAGCTTCTCCGTTGTTGTCGCTTTGACGCTGACTTTATCTATGGAAACGTCCAAAACCTTTGCGATATTGGCACGCATCTCATCGATATAGCCAGCCAGTCTGGGTCGCTGACAGATGATCGTAACGTCAGCATTTCCCAGGGAATATCCCGCCTCCGCTACCGCTCGTCCTGTCTTTTCTAGCAGCTTCAAGCTGGAGATATCCTTATAGCTGTCGTCGTTATCCGGAAACAATTTCCCGATATCACCGAGAGCCGCCGCGCCCAGCATGGCATCCATCAGAGCGTGAAGCAGTACGTCTGCATCAGAGTGACCCAAGAGCCCCTTCTCAAAGGGGATCTCCACGCCGCCTAATATCAGTTTTCGATTTTCTGTCAATCTGTGAACGTCAAACCCCGTTCCAATTCTCTGTTCCACGGTCAAATCCTCCGGCGTTGTAATTTTGATGTTAGTATGTTCTCCTTCTACAATGCCGATCCTTTTGCCAATGCGTTCAACCAGGCCTGCATCGTCAGTGCCATAAAATCCATCCTGAAATGCTCGATCAAAAGCCTCTTTTAAGATAGAAAATTGGAATCCCTGGGGTGTCTGCACACACCAAAGGCGGCTTCTGTCCAAGGTCCCTTCATCTATATGCCTGATGGTGTCCTTGGGTGGGACCGCTGCAACCGCTGCACCTTCTGCAGCTGCGCGCTCTGCCACTCGTCTGATCAAATCACCGCTGACATAAGGCCGTACACCATCGTGAATCAGCACCAGGGAATCCTCCGCCGCCCCGATGGAATCCAGATAACCCACTGCCTGATAGATAGAATCCTGCCGCTCCTGCCCTCCGCAGATGACATGGGTTCTGCCCTCCGCAATCTGTTCATGAAAAAATTGGCAGCAGAACCTTCGATATTCCTCTGCTGTCACGATGATGACTTGATCTATGATAGGCAGACCCGCAAATTTTTCTACTGTGGTCTCCAAAATTGTCTTACTGCCGATTTTAAGAAATTGTTTCGGCAATGGAGCTGCCATCCGTTTGCCGGACCCGGCAGCTCCAATAATCGCATATACTTTTTTATTATCAAACATGTCTTAGTTGTTCTTCAGTCTTCCAAAGATCATCCTTCCTGCCGATGTCTGCAGCACGCTGGTAACGTTGATGTTGGTAGTCTTGCCGATCATCTTCCTTCCGTCTTCCACGACAATCATGGTTCCGTCATCCAGATAGGCGATTGCCTGACTGTTGTCTTTGCCCTGTTTTACGAGACTGACAGTCATCTGCTCTCCCGGCAGCACCACCGGTTTCAAGGTGTTAGCCAGTTCGTTAATATTGAGGACGCTGACGCCGTTAATCGCTGCGACCTTATTCAGGTTGAAGTCGTTGGTCACGACCTTTCCATTCATCAATTGCGCTAATTTGAGAAGCTTGACATCAACTTCCGGGATTTCTCTCAGTGATTTTTCGTTATCTGTGTTATAAATTTCGATGCCGTAATCACTTTGAATCTTGTTAAGGATGTCAAGGCCCCTTCTTCCCCTCGTTCTCTTGAGAGAGTCTGAAGAGTCCGCGATATGGCGCAATTCCACCAGGACAAATTCAGGAATGACAATGGGACCTTCCAAAAATCCGGTCTTCATGATCTCCGCAATTCTGCCGTCGATGATGACACTGGTATCAAATATCTTAGGCACTCCATCCGGCTTCTTCTTTGTCCGTGAAAAAAGCGGATCCTGCTGCGCGCTTTGTTTCTTGTTTGCAACAATCATGCTGATCATCTCTTTGCCTTTTTTGGTGGCAATGACGACCCCCAGATACCCCAGTACCAGATAGGTGATAATGGTAATCACAGTATAAAGATATCTGTTGCTGATGCTGACATAGATCTGCGTAATCAGCAGCGCGATCAAAAGACCTGTGATCAGGCCGATGACGCCGACGAACAAATCATTAGCCGAAACGCCCCTGAGATCGTCTTCTATATTATCAGCAACTTTTGCACTTTGTCTGCTGATCGCCGGTGTCAATCTGAAAAATATAATTCCGAAGATAATTGCGAAAACGATACCGATGCCGATCAGCTGCGCTTCGGTAAAAGTTCCGTTAACATCCACGCCGCTCTTCGTCAGCCAGTAACCGATCAGCTCAAACACACCGTATCCTAAGATTGCACCTAAAATCGTAACGACAATTCTGAGCATTTTCTTGAGCATAATCTCTCCTCCTTTCCTCCATTTTGGTCATAGATAATAGATAGCACTCTGTCTTTCGGGGTGAAAAATCATCAAACTGCATCCTCTACTAAACAGTCTATCTTCTGCGGGTCTATACCGGCAGCAAGTATTAATTCGCTTTCGAGAATCTGCTTGGCGTTGGTCAGCATCTTTTTCTCTCCTGTAGACAGTCGCTTGATGCGGCCTGCACGAATCAGATTTCTGACCACTTCCGCGACTTCCATGATATTGCCGCTCTTCAGTTTCTCCAGATTTTCTCTCTGCCGTTTATTCCAATTACCTGACATCTGCGACGTCTCCCCTCGCAAAACAATGAAGACCGCATCCACCTCACTGGCGGATATCACCGGCCTGATTCCAATATCCACGCTGTTATCGACGGGAATCATGACGCTCATATCGTCAAATGGCAATCTCATAATATAGTATTGCCTTGTTTCACCCAAGATATCTCTGTTTTCGATCTCTTGAATCACTCCTGCGCCGTGCATGGGGTATAGTATTTTGTCACCAATTGTAAACATATGATTGGACCCCGCTTTTATCTATATAGATACAGTATAGAGCAATTCATAAGATAATGTCAAGCCTTCAGAAAATACAATATCTTATCACAGACAATTTTTTCTGTCAACTAGAAACGTTTCTTTTTCTTTTAATATAAAATAAATTATGTTAGAATTATATATATAAATTTCATGAAACCTACACAGATAGATTGTAGTATAAAGATGACTATACTACAGCAAATAACGAAGGAGGATTACCATGTATAAACTTTTGGTAGTTGATGATGAACCCAAAATTCGTGAAGTAATAAGGGAATACGCAGAATTTAATGGCTATGAGGTCACTGAGGCGGCTGACGGCATGAGCGCCGTAGGACTCTGTAAGCTAAACGAGTACGACCTGGTCATTTTAGATATCATGATGCCGAAGCTGGATGGATTTTCAGCGTGTAAGGAAATCAAAAAAATTCAGGACGTGCCTATTATCATGCTCTCCGCCAGGGGAGAAGAATATGACAAGCTCTTCGGTTTTGAACTGGGTATCGACGACTACATCGTCAAGCCCTTCAGTCCCAAGGAGTTGATGGCAAGAATCAACGTGGTCCTCGCCCGCAGAAACTCTTCGACGCAGAGCAAGGCCGACGTGGTGAAGTTCAACGGTCTGGAAATCAATGTAGCTGCCAGAACGGTTACAGTAGATGGTGAGAGAGTAGAACTGACACCAAAAGAATACGAGCTGCTTTTCTATTTGATAGAGAACAAGAACATTGCTCTTTCAAGGGATAAGCTGCTATCAGATATCTGGGGATACGACTTCTTTGGAGACGACAGAACAATCGATACGCATATCAAAAATCTTAGAAACAATTTAGGTCCATATCGTGACTATATCGTCACACTCAGAGGGGTAGGGTACAAATTTGAATTTGAAGAGTAAATTCGATTTTAGGAGTATTCGATTTAAATTATGGGTTTATTTTATCGGTTTTGCCATCGTGCTCATCGGCCTGATCTGGTTCCTGCAGATTTTCTTTCTCAACAACTTCTATCAAGATATGAAAATCCGCGAAACTACTAATCTAGCAGATGAATTGGTACAGTATTACAACGATGAAAACCAGGATCTGACGACGCTGATGCAGAAGATCGATGCCTTATCGTTTTCCAATGAAAACGATCTTTATATTCGCGTGGAAACAGCAGCCGGGGGGATCGTAATTCCTCCTACTTATGGCGAACATGTCCAGCTCTACCGATATGGCCTGCAGATACAGGAACTGCGGGCACAGCTGGAGATCAGTCCTCTTGGCAAGGCTTCGATTCTGTCTAAGAAAGAAGGGAGCGGGACTCGTATCTTCTCCTATGCACGTTACCTGAGCAAGGCCACCGACAGCTTCAACGAAGAGGAAAACAAAGCCAGAAGCTATATCATCTACATCGTATCGCCGCTTTATCCAGTCAAATCGACCATAGCGATCCTGCGTTCCCAGCTGATCTATATTACGGTCATCGCTGCACTGCTCGCTTTGACCCTGGCACTGTACCTGGCCAGCAGAATCTCAAAGCCGATCAAAGAAATTACCAACTCGGCCGCCGAAATGGGAAAAGGCCATTACGGCGTCAAGTTCAAGGGTGGTCACTATTCTGAGATTACGGAACTGGCTGACACGCTGACCAACGCTTCACGAGAATTGGAAAAGACGGATATGTACCAGAAGGATTTGATCGCCAACGTCTCTCACGATTTGCGAACGCCATTGACCATGATCAAGTCTTATGCAGAGATGATTCGCGACCTTTCGGGCAATAACCCTCCAAAGCGGGAAGCCCATCTGGGAGTTATTATCGACGAAGCTGACCGTTTGAACACGTTGGTCAATGACATGCTCAACATGTCCAAAATGCAGTCCAGAAGTATTGAACTTGAACGCTCTAACTTTGACCTCAAGAAGACAGCTGAAACCATCTTGGCATCCTTCGAGATTTTGGCGGAGAAAGAGGGTTATCATTTTAAATTCAACTGCTCGTCCTCTGTTATCGTCAACGGAGACGAGACGAAAATAAAGCAGGTATTGTCCAATTTGATCAACAACGCGGTCAAATACGGCGGGGAAGATAAAGAAATCATCGTCAATATCAAGAAATCCAGCCGCAAAGTCCGCTGCGAAATCATCGATCACGGGCCTGGCATTGCACCTGATGAAATCAACCACGTATGGGAGCGATATTACAAATCCAGCACCCATCACGTCAGACCTACGGACGGCAGCGGCCTGGGCTTATCCATCGTCAAAGAGATATTGACCCTCCATCGAGCAAATTATGGAGTCAACAGCAAATTGGGTAAAGGCAGCACCTTCTGGTTCGAGATGGAAACTGTAAAATTAAAGAAATAACCGATATAGCAAAACGCGGAACCATGTATCAATACAGGCTCCGCGTTTTTTATCATCTTATTCTCCTTTAAATGCGTTGATCGCATCGTAAATATTCTTCGCACCGACAATCCGGCACTGCCCCTTTCGGACTTTCCCATCCAGCTTGTCCGCGTTTTTTTTGGGCATGATGATCTGTTCATACCCCATTCTTACAGCCTCCACGACAATCTTATCTGCATTTTGTACAGATCTGAGATCACCAGTCAGACCGACTTCCCCAATGGCAATCGTCCTCTTTTGGCAGGTCACGTCTCTGATAGAAGAGTACACGGCCAGGGCTACTCCCAGGTCGACAGAAGTGCTGTCCGGTTTCATACCGCCTACTACATTGACATAGACGTCCTGGTTAATCATAGTCATGCCCACTTTCTTCTCTAAGACAGCAAGGATCATGTTCAGTCTCTGATAGTCTACACCGACGGAAGTCCTTCTGGCAAATCCCACATTGGCGGGTGCTGTCAGTGCCTGGATCTCGAACAAAACCGGCCGGCTTCCCTCGTAAACTGCTGTAATAATAGAACCTTCTGCCTGAGTCTCTGTACTCTCGAGAAAAGTTCCTGACAGATTTTCGATTTCAATCAGGCCGCCTTCTTCCATCTGAAAGGCGCCGATTTCGCTGGTCGTGCCAAACCTGTTTTTATATGCTCTCAATATCCGCAGGTCATGGTCCCTCTCACCCGTAAAGTTGAGTACACAGTCTACCAGATGCTCGACAATTTTCGGTCCTGCCAGCTCTCCATTCTTCGTCACATGCGCCACGATAAAGATAGGGATATCATTGGTCTTTCCCAGCTTCATCAACTGATTGCCGATATCTCTGACCTGGGATACGCTTCCAGGGACAGAATCCAGGGTCTGCGTATACATCGTTTGGATAGAGTCGATGACAAGGAACTTGGGCTTTAAATTTTCGCACACGGCCGTAATGTTCTCCATATTGGTCTCTGCCAGGATATACAGGTTATCACTAAGGTCGGGGCAGACGCGATCAGCTCTCATCTTGATCTGTTCTTCCGATTCCTCTCCCGATACATAGAGGACGGTCCCCTGTGATTTCGCCAGATTGGCAGCAGCCTGTATAATCATAGTAGATTTGCCGATTCCCGGCTCTCCGGAAATCAAAGTCAGCGATCCGCGGACTAATCCTCCGCCCAGAACTCGATTCAGCTCGCCAATCCCCGTGTCAATGCGGATGTAATCACCAGAGCCGACTTCTTTTAACTTGGATGGTTTTGCCTCTGCCGAAGTGCGCCTTCTGGTATCGTTCTCCGGCACATCTACCACCTTCTCTTCTACCATGGAGTTCCACGCCCCACAGATGCACTGACCCATCCACTTCGGGCTCTCGTAGCCGCACTCCTGACAGACAAATACGGTCTTATTCTTCTTTGCCATAATTGCTCTATTTTCCCCTTTCGCAAACACTCGTTCTTTGGTATTCTCCTCCATAATAACAAAACCCTGTGGATTTGTCCACAGGGTTTCAATTGTGTTAACTAAATTATCCGATCTCTTACCAAGCCCATCCATAAGCGCTGTACATATTGTCAACGTCCTGCTGCTCGATGGTGTCTACCTGCTGTTTTACATATGTGTAAGTCTTAGGTCTGCTCTTCTTCAGCTTGCTTGGGTTCTGCGTGTATTCTGCAAAAGATTGTGCAAAGTATTCTTTGCTGTTCTTCGTTATGTATGACTTCTGCGTACCATTGTACTTTTTCTTTTCGGATTTGTAAATCTTTACAAACTCAGATGTCTCATCTGCGCCATTCTGCAGTCTGGAAACAAAGTGACCCATCTCGTGAAGTGTATTCGTCTTGTTTCTCGACTTTAGATGGATGGCATGATCCGCTACGCTGAATACGCCGGCATACCCTAAGTTTTTGTTATATTTGACAGTAAAGCCTAATTCAACAAATGCGTTGACGACTCTGCTGTCTGCCTTTGCGGAAGTGGCCGGAATGGTCTTCATGGATACTGTTGCAGCATTTGCATCTTCTGTCATAGCCAAAACCAAACCTGTCGTCAGGGCTAAAGTTAATATTATCGTTATGAAAACTCTCAGTGTTCTCTTTAACATCATTTCTATCCTCCGAATCATTCAAAATAAAAAAACTGCTTCGTCTAAAGCAGCCACATTCCGAAGGAGGTTCTAATGTTTGTAAGAACGCTCTCATACATTACATTGATCATCTCAATGGCAACTGGCTGTCATGCTTTTCGCTTTAGACCCTATAGCTTTGCGTCGCTGAGTTTCCCCAGGTTTGCTAATATTCTTTTAAATTAAAAAAATCATTCAGAGAATTCACTAAATGACCGTTCTATATATATTAGATATCGATACATATCATACATAATACGGCAACTGGCTGGCATACCTTGCGGCTTAGCCCCTGTAGCTTTGCGTCACCGTCTTTCGACGGGTTTGCTCTTGTGAATATCTCTTTTTACTTGTTATCTTAGTATATGCTCTTTTATCACCTTTGTCAACGGTTTTAGGCAAATTTTCTGGGGCAAAGTCCTTTCAATTATGCGCTTTATTGTCTCAAATAAGTCACACTGGAAATTCCCCAAAAGCACTGTCGAGAGATGATTTACCCGTCATTCGATCAAAAACAACCAAAACACCTGAAAAATCTCAGGCGCCAAGAGGCTGCAACGTCAGTTTCAGCTAAACGCATAACGGAATTTCAACAGTTACAGTCCCTACCGCAGAGGGCGCTCTTTACGGTCATCGGATTTTTTAGGTGTTTTTGCGTTTTTTTACGGCAATAGAGGGTAACTGGGCGATCCGTGCAGGCCTGTTTCGCATATCTGATCATCAGGCACCCTTATGGTCTATCTGCGAAAAGACTTCTCGCACTGGGCAATCCCTTCAATCGCCCTATAATAAATCTCACAGTTTTTCTCCAGTGCCTTTAGCGGAATGTATTCATTTTCCTCATGGCAGCAATCTTTCATCCCTGGAAGGATCGGTCCAAAGCTGACGATGCCCGGCATAGCTTTCGCATAGGACCCGCCGTAACCGAGGACGAAGTCAGGCGGAAATCCGGTGGACTCCTCATAAGCTGCAGACAATACTTCCAGAAAAGGTGTGTTACGGCTGACGAAGACAGCAGGCAGTGATGTAATGCCGGCAACTTCTCCGCCATACTCCTGACACAGGCGGTTGAAGACATCCAAAAGCTCATCTTCCGTGGTTGTATATGCGAAACGGACGTTGATGCCCACCTCAACAAAACTGCCTGACGTTCTGATCAGCACAGGAGTAAAGACTGTTCGATGTATAAATTCACCTGCAAAATACTCTTCCTTCGTCCTCAGCCCTAATTTCGGCGCGGTGCAGTCAGAAAAGAACTCCGTCACCATTTCCAAAACTTGCGAAAACCCGTTGGGAGTCACACCTGCGAGCAGGCCCGGCATTTGAAAAATAGCGTTCTCTCCTTTTTCCGGTGCGCAGGTATGAACCGCCTTTCCCTCCGTCACGATTACCCTGCCATCTGAAAGCAATGTGCCGCAGCTGTCTGGCACGATATTAAATGCCGTACCGGCCTCAAGCCCGACAATCTGCGGAGACGCTTCATCCACCAAAGCGACAGGAAAGCGCAGGGTGACATCCATGCACCCCTTCTCCACGTTTCCAATGGGAAAATCACCGTCAGGTGTAAACCCGTAGTCGGGCAGAGGATAATGCTTCGTATAACAATCCATGTCGGTCCATTCCGTCTCTTCCTGGGTACCGACAATGAGCCTGACCGTCTTGTGAAAAGGCTTTCCGTTTTCCATGGCAGCGCCCATGGCATGTAGCACAGCCACCGTTGGCCCCTTGTCATCAATAGCGCCGCGGCCATAGAGGTTTCCATCGCGCACTTCGCAGGCAAAAGGCGGACTTTTCCAAAGCTCCTCTCTGCCCGCATTCACCACATCCACATGGGTCAGGATGCCAAAGGTTTCGTCGCCCTGACCGATTTCAATGATACCTACCTGCCCATCTGCGACTTTTTCACATCGCATGCCCATCTGCTCACCCAGTTTCAACACATAGTCCAAAGCATCTTCTACAGCAGCTTTATCCGAGGAGATGCTGGGGATGTCGATCAGTCCCTTCAAGTCTCTTATCATCTTATCACGTTCTAATATCATTTGCTTTTTCTCCCATCTTTTCTGCCAGTGGGCCTAAGGAATAAGCCTTTGTCGTCGGATCTTTCTGTAAAAGTCCCGCCTTCTCCAAAGCCGACAGATTTCGATATACTGTCGTCCGGTTCATGCCAGTCAGTTCGACCAGGCCTGCCACGTCGTAGCGATAGGGCGGTTCCGTAAACAGCGTCAGCAGAAATAAGGCTTTTTCCAAGCTGGTCATTTTGTCTGCATTCTTGCGGATGCCGCCGATAGGACTTGCCATCGTTGCAAGATAGGTGGTATAAATCTGCGTCGCCGTGATCATCGCTGTGATGCTCATCCGTTCGTCTTCCATATGGGCACAGCTGGGTTCTGTCTGAAACACGGGGCCAAAGCTGACGAAGTGCTCCATGGATTTCGCATAGGACGTGCCCAGTGCACTCTGAAAGCTGCTCTCGTAACCGTAATCCTCATATACTTCAGCCATCACTTGTAAGAACTCCTCTTTCTCATCCACAAACATGGGTTCCAAAAAGTCATATAGTTCCATCTCAAAAGAATATTTTTCCTTTTGCCGCACAAAGGCGGCGATGACGTCTTCTTTTTTGACGCCTGTACAGGAGCGCACGTTGACGTTGAGCAGCACCTTGTCACCTTCCCGTTTCAAAATCGTCGGCACGATGATGCTGCGCCGGGTTGGCGGCAGATCAGGTTCTGCATTTTTATCCACGCCCAGCTTTTCTGCGTTATAATCCTTTGCCAGAAAATCGTTGAGGAAACGGATGAAGTTGAACTCTGTACGGTAGCTCAGCTCTACCGCCATCTTGGAAATGGCGTTGGCTCCAATGGCCGGCGACGAGCTGTGACAGGAAATCCCGTGAAAGACCAGGTTCTCCTGATTTCTGATTTTCACTTCTGCCCTGGAGGGGATGGTGTTGGGGCTGTCTCCCGCATCCAGTTTTTCCAGGATATCGATGCAAGGCTCCGTAAAGCGCATCTGTATATCGCAGTATCCCTTTTCACTATTGTAGATCGGGAAGTCCCCATCGGGAGAAAAGCCAAAATCAGGCACGGGAAACTCTTTCTTGAAATTAGCGATATCAGTCCATTCCGCCTCTTCAGAAGTCCCGACGATGAGCCAGACTCTCTTGTTCAGCGGGATTTCCAGCTCTTTGATCGCTTTCAGCGCATAGAGACACATGACCGCAGGGCCTTTGTCGTCCACGACGCCTCTTCCCCATAGGAAACCCTTGGCGACGCGCCCCTCAAAAGGCGGATAGGTCCACTTGTCCGTATCACCGATACCGACCACATCCATATGCACCAAAATACCTAAGGTCTGATCACCACTCCCCAGCTCCACGATACCCACATCACCTGTGGAGGTCTTCATGGTCTGAAAACCCATGGCTTCCGCCTTCTGCAGAAACAGATTCAGCGCCTCCGTGTTCTCCTCTATCCGTCCGTTGATGCTTTTGATTCTGATCAGTTCCAGGATGTCCGC
>URXI01000113.1 GCA_900551775.1 uncultured Eubacterium sp.
TTTCTATTCTTGTTGACCCCCGGTATGGGCATGATGGCCGTCAGCGCTTTGGTGTAGGGATGCACCCCGCCTTTGATGATCTGATCCGCACTGCCGATTTCCATGATCTGACCAAGATACATGATGGCGATTCTGTCAGAAATCAGCCACGCCAAGGAAAGATCATGGGTGATGAAGAGATAAGAAAACCCCTTTTCGTCCCGCAGCCCAAGCAGAAGTTTCAATATCCCCGTGCGCACAGAAGCGTCCAGCATGGAAATCGGCTCATCGGCCACAACGAACTTGGGTTCCATGATGATCGCCCCGGCGATAACCACACGCTGACGCTGGCCGCCGGAAAGCTCGTAAGGGTAGCGGTACAGATACTCCTCCACAGGAGACAGCCCCGCCTGTTCCAACGCCTGTTTCACTTTTTCCAGACGTTCTTCGGGAGTATGTACAAGATGATTGACATCCAAAGGCTCCGCCACCAGGTCAATGATCCTGTTTCTCGGGTTCAGCGATTGATAAGGATCCTGAAACACCATCTGTGCCTCCTTGCGGAAGGCTTTCAGTCCGTTCTTGCTTCTGTCCAGCGGCCTGCCCTCAAAGAGGATTTCACCGCCTGTGGCCGGCGCCAGATCCAGGATTGCCTTGCCCGTCGTCGTCTTTCCGCTGCCGCTCTCACCCACCAGCGACAAAATTTCTCCTTTTCGGATGCCAAAGCTGACGCCGTCCACAGCTCTGACCACTTTCCGGTCTTTCCTCGCAAATTTTCTCTTGTCGATATCAAAATATACCCGAAGATCTTTTACTTCTATTATATATGTATTTTCTCTTGTCATTTTACACCTCCGCCAGATGGCAGGCAGCCTGGTGAGTGGTGCCGCACTTTTTCTGCTGTGGAATTTCCACCCTGCATCGGTCAGAAGCCAGTTCGCACCGCGGGTGAAAAGGGCAGCCGGCAGGCGGTTGCAGCATATTTGCCGGTGCCCCTTTGATGCCATCCGGGATCCGCTTCTCTTTTTCCACGTTAGGGAAACAGCCGATCAGCTTCCTGGTATACGGGTGCTTGGCGTTTTCAAAAATATCAGCTACGGTTCCACTCTCTACGATTTTCCCTGCATACATGACAGCGATCTTGTCACAGGTCTCTCCCAGAATGGAAAGGTCGTGAGTGATGAGAATCAGCCCCATGTTCAGTTCCTTTCTCAGCTTCTCCAACAGGTTCAGGATCTGTGCCTGCACCATGACGTCCAGCGCCGTGGTCGGCTCATCTCCGATGACCACCTTGGGATTGCAGGCCAGGGCTATGGCTATGACCACCCTCTGCTTCATGCCGCCGCTGAATTCATGAGGATAGTTGGCAACACGGCCTCTGGAGATTTCCACCAGTTCCAGAAGGTCCCCCGCCCTCTTCAGTGCTTCCGCCTTTGACAGCCCATCGTGAAGCATGACGGCTTCCGCGATTTGATCGCCGATGTTCATGACCGGGTTGAGGGCATTCATAGCACCCTGAAAGATGACGGAAATATCTTTCCAGCGATGACGCCGGATTTCATCATCGGACAGTTTTGCAAGATCACTGCCCTCGAGGAGAATCTCTCCGCCATAGACCTTGCCCTCTTTCGGCAAAAGCCTGCAGATAGACAGGGCGCTGGTGGTCTTGCCGCAACCGGATTCACCCACCAGACCCAGGGCTTCTCCATAGTCTAAATCAAAGCTCACATCGTCCACTGCTTTCAGCTGGCCTTTGGAGGTATCAAAATAGGTCTTTAAATTCTTCACTTCTAATAGCTTCATCTCGTCTACCTCTCTTTCAGCTTAGGATTGAGGATTTCATCGAAGGCGTAACCCAGCAGTGTAAATGCCAGAACGACTGCGATGACGCAGATTCCAGGCGGCAGGTAATACCAATAAGCGCCTAAGCCTGTGGCACCGCACTCGAAAGCGTAGTGAAGCATCATGCCCCAGCTGGCCGTGGTCGTATCGCCCAATCCTAAAAAGCTCAAGGTGGTTTCTGAGGTGATGGCTGTTGCTGCTATAAGGACAGTATTGGCAAAGACCAGCGGGAAGACATTGGGAAGAATGTGCTTCCACATGATATGCCAGTTCCCCGCTCCCAGGGAAAGGGTCCGTTCTACAAACTGCCGCTCTTTGACAGACAGGGTCTGCGCTCTCACCACTCTGGCCGTTCCTGCCCAACTGGTCACGCCGATGACCAGTATGATATTCCAGATACTGGTTCCCAAGATCGCTGCCAGCACCATCATCAGCGGCAGCCACGGTATGACCAGAAAGAAATCGGTCAGGCGCATCAGTACGTTATCCACCGCTCCGCCGAAATAACCGGCGGAAATGCCGACTAAAGTACCGATAGCCATCGAGATGATCGTGGCAACCCCTCCAATCAGAAGGGAGATTCTCGCACCTGCCATCAGGTTTGCCAGCACATCCCTGCCCATATCATCGGTCCCCAGCAGATGGCCGCCGCCGGGCGGTCTGAGGACGTCCCCCATGCCGCCAAACTCCTGGGTCGAAAAAGGCACGAGAATTGGTCCGAAGATTGCAATCAAGACAAAGATGGTCAGCGTAACCAGACCCACCATAGCCATTTTGTTCTGCCGGACAGACTGCCAGATTCCTTTTGATTTTTTGTTTTTCTGTAAATTGTTGCTCTCACCCATGGCCCGCCTCCTAATTTCTTACTCTTGGGTCAATCCTGTCATAGATCAGGTCTGTAATCAGGTTTGCTAAGACGACACAGACGGTAACGAGAAGGAATATCCCCTGCAGTACCGGATAATCCCTGGCAGAGAGGGCCTCGTACATCAGGTTTCCGATCCCCGGCCAGGAAAATATGGTCTCTATCTGCACTGCACCGCCGATGACCAGCCCCAGATTGATGGCAATAATGGTCACCATAGGCAGCATGGCGTTGGGCATAGCGTGTTTACGCAGGACATATTTCTCCCGAAAGCCCTTTGCTCTCGCCGTCGTGATGTAATCTTCTGACAAAACGTCGATCAAAGTGTTCCGCATGGTCAGTGCATATTCGCCGATCAAAAGGATGCTCATGGTGATGACGGGAAGAATCAAATGGGCTGCCATGTCTGTGATCATCTCCATGCTCGAGGAATAGACCATGCCGGCGGTAGTCATGCCGCTGATGGGCAGCCATCTGAGATTGACTGCAAAGATGACCACCATGATCATGCCCAGCCAGAAGGTCGGCATGGAATAGGTAATCAGAGAGAAACTCAGAGTACCCACGTCCAGTCTTGATCCTCTCTTCCATGCCGCCATGATGCCCAGGAAAATACCGACGATGATGGCGACGATCTCCGCCAGTCCCAGCATCACCACGGTAGGCAGAATCTTGGCGCCGATGACTTCCATGACAGGTGCTTTGTAGACAAAGGACGTGCCGAAGTCTCCTGTAAATAGTCCCTTCAGATACACTGCAAATTGACTGTACCAGGGCAGATCCAGTCCGTAGGAAGCGCGGATGGCTTCGATGGAAGCCTCCGACGCCTTGGGGTTTCTCATAATCATGGAGATCGGGTCGCCTGGCAGAACTCTGAAAAGAAAATAATTGAAGATGATTACTGCCAAAATGGTAATCATCGCATATAGTATCTTCCGAAGTATGCTGCTGTTTTTCATAGTTTGCCTCTTTCTTACTTGACAGGCGCCGCGTTAATGTAGTTTTCGATGGTCATGTTGAAGTAATAAGTTCCCTTTTCCGGAATCTGTTCGATTCCCGTCCAGCGGTCGCTTCTATAGCCCTGAATGTTGTTATCATATAAGAGGATGATGTACGGCGCTTCGTCGTAAGCGATTTTTTCCATCTCCTGGACCAAAGCGATTCTCTTCTCCTTGTCCATCTCGGTCTGCTGCTGCGCATATAGTTCGTCATATCTCTTGTTGGACCACTGTGGTTCATTGTTGCTGCCGATCTGCGCTGTGGTCAAAATGCCCATCATGACGGTCGGATCATAATCTCCGCCCCAGCCCCACATGAACATGTCGTAATCCGCTGCCGTAATGGCATCCTGCAGAGCGCCGCTGTCCATGGTCTTCAGGTTGATCTCAATGCCGGCTTCCTTACAGGTAGACGCGATCAGCTGCCCGGTCTTTACCTCTGCACTGTTATCACCGATATTGATGAATTCAAAGGAAAGCTTGTTGCCGTTTCCATCCTCTCTGATGCCGTCTCCGTCGCGGTCCTTATAACCGGCGCCATCCAGCAGCTTCTCGGCTTTCTTTATGTTGTAGCTTCTCAGTTCCCCGCCTTTTGGTGCATAGTGGTATGGATCGCTGGCGTTGAGCATGGTCGTGCCCTCGTTTCCATGTCCCTGGTAGGCCATGTCGATGATATTCTGCTTGTCAGTAGCGTATTCGATAGCCTTTCTGACTTCCGCATCCTTCAGCAGCGGATTTCCCTTTGAGGAAGGATCTTCTGAACAGTTGATTCCCACCTGCATAAAGCCCTGTACTTCGCCGGAGATGACGGTCACATTCTCTTCGTCCTCAAGCTGTGAATACTGGGTCGCCGACAGGTTGACCGCTGCGTCTATCTCGCCTACCTTCAGAGCCTGAGCCAGGGAGTCTGTATTCTTATACTCCACAAATACATAGTTTTCTACGGCTGGTTTCTTGCGATAATATTCTTCGTTCTTACTGACCTTTACAATGCCGTTTTCATTGGATACCAGTTTATATGGACCGCTTCCGATCATCTCTTTATTGGCCCAGGTCTCCAGTTCCGCTTTTTTCACCTTTTCCCAGATGTGCTTCGGCATAATGGGCGTGGTGTTCATCAGCATGTTGGCCTTCGGCAGCTTGGTCTTCATCACCACGGTCTGTTCGTCCGGACAGGTAATGTCTGTAATACCTTCCAGATAGCTGGAATACATATAGCCCAGTCCGGTATCCAGCATCAGCTCGTATGTATATTTGACGTCTTCTGAGGTGACCGGCTCGCCGTCATGCCATTTGGCATCTTTGTTCAGATGGAAGGTCCAGGTCTTCTCGTCCCTGCTGACTTTCCAGTCGTCGGCCAGTGCCGGAGACGGGTTCAGCTCTTTGTCATATCTGACCAAGGGATCATACACCAGGGCGATGATCTCGAAAGACTGCTGTTCATAGGAAGACAAGGGATTCAGGGTATCCACGCTGGTGCTGGATCCGATGGTCATGGTGGACGCATCAAAGTCGCCGCTTCCGCCGCCGCAGGCGGCAAATCCTGCTGACATCGCCAGTACGAGGACCAGCGTCAATGCTAATTTTCTCATTCTTTTCATCGTTCTTCTCCTTTTTTCATTAAACAACTCCGTTTTCAAGAATGCGGAAGGTCTTCTTTTCGCAGTCCAGTTCCGCCAGGACGCCGAAGGGGATGGTGGCAAGGTCATCGGTATGACCTAAAGGCAGCCCGTATAAGACAGGGATGCCCAGGGGGCTGAGATAATACTCCAAAACATCTTCCAGGCTGGTATCTACAAGGAAGCCCGGCTCATATTTGAATGGAACACAGTTCTTGCATTCCCCCACTATGATGCCCGCCGCTTCCTGCAGCTTGCCTGCATTTCTCAGATGACACAGCATGTGGTCAAAGATCCATGGTTCCGTATCCACATCTTCGATGAGCAGGATCCGTCCTTTCGTCTCGATTTCATAAGGTGTGCCCAGACTTGCGCAGATCAGCGTCAGATTCCCGCCGATCAACGTCCCCTGGCACTTCCCTTCCCCTATGGGGTTGAGCCACTTTTTCTCATCGGCTAAAGGAATCTCTCCCAAAGGTTCCGTACTTTCCAGCGCCTTAAAAAACTGCTTCTCCGTATAGGCCGTCAAATCTTCTCTGTTAAATCTGGCCATGCCCGGCCCGTGAAAGGTGACAAGTCCTGCCATTTTGTTCATCGCCAGATGCAGTGATGTGATATCACTGAAACCCGTAAAAATCTTTGGGATGCTGGCAATGGCATCGAAGTCCAGTTTGTCAAAGAGCTGGGCAGATCCATAACCGCCCTGGGTGACAAAGATGGCATCGACAGTGTCATCTTTGAACATCTGGTTAATATCTTCTGCCCTTTCCTCCTCGGTGGCTGCCACAAAGCCCTTTCTCTTATTGACATTACGCCCGACCTTGACTTGATAACCCATCGCCTCCAATGTCTCAATGCCTCTGGTCACCTCACTCTTGTTCTCAGAAGGGCTGGCTGGTGACACAATGCCGATGGTGTCACCTTTACATAGCCGCTTTGCTTTCTTCATCAATACCTCCTCTCTGCTTCTATGGCGTTGTTCATATCATGAACAGCATGTTCCTATGGTGAATTTTGGCTATTATAATCCCACGATTTTCAAAGGTCAAGATTTTTCTAATAATTCTCATAAATTACCAAGGATTTCATAATATGAACAGTTTGCATGAAAAAAAGGAGCTGCTGTGTAATACAGCAACTCCCTGTGTTTTGTTATTGATTATTCCGCCTGATGTTCTGCGATGATCTTATCTGCAATCATCTTAGGGACTTCTTCGTATCTGTCAAATTTCAGTTCGAATCGGCCTCTGCCCTGGGTCATGGAACGAAGTCCCAGCGCATAGTCGAAGAGTTCTGCCTGCGGCGCTTCTGCCAGCAGCTTCTGTCCTCCGTTAGTCTGTGGTTCCATACCGAGAATCTTACCTCTTCTCTTATTCATGTCACCCATGACATCTCCCATGTAGTCGTCAGGAACATAAATATCCATATGCATGATCGGCTCCAGCAGACACGGCTTCGCTTCTACGATACCCTTCTTAAATGCCAGCGATGCAGCGATTTTGAAGGAAACTTCGTTGGAGTCTACATCGTGGTAGGATCCATCGTAGAGCACAGCTTTGACATTTACTACCTTGCATCCTGCAAGAGGGCCTTTCTGCATGCTTTCGATCAGCCCCTTTTCTACAGCTGGAACGTAGTTCTTCGGAATGGAACCGCCGAACAGTTCCTCTGCAAACTCAAATTCCTGTGCAGACGGTGAGAATTTGATATGTACGTCACCATACTGACCTGCACCACCTGACTGCTTCTTGTGTTTACCTTGAACGTCCGAGGTGCCTTTGATGGTTTCTCTATATGCGATCTTCTGCGGAACCACGTTGACAGTTACGCCAAATCTGTCTTTCAGCTTTGCCATGATGATGCCCAGCTGGATGTCTCCCTGTCCGCCGAGAAGGGTCTGATGCGTCTCTGCATTTCTTTCGACGACAAAGGATGGATCTTCTTCTCTCAGTCTGGAAAGTCCTGTGCTCATCTTCTCTTCGTCGTTCTTATCTGCCGCTTCGATGGCGATGAAATAGGTCGGTGATGGGAAGTCCAGCGGAAGGTATCTGATCTCGTCACTCTTGTCGCAGAGAGTATCTCCTGACAAGGTGTACTGCAGTTTTGCCACAGCAACGATATCGCCTGCTTCGGCATAGTTCAGTTCTAACTGTTCTTTACCTCTGAGGAAGAACAGCTTGCCCAATTTTTCAGCCTTGCCAGTTCTCTCGTTGAGGACTTCTGTGCCCGAGTTGATCTTACCAGTAACTACCTTCATGATGGAAATTTTTCCAACAAATGGGTCGACGATCGTCTTGAATACGAAGGCAGACATCGGTGCGTCAGTGACAGACAGTCTTTCAACCGGTTCATTATTGTTGTTGAAGCCCGCATAAGGTCCATGCTGAAGCGGTGTCGGAACGTATGTAAGCAGCAAATCCAAAAGACCTTCGATGCCCTCTCCCAGCTGGAACGCTGAGGAGCAGACCGGAACGATGACACCTTCGGAAATACCCTTTACCAATCCGTTCTTGATTTCTTCATCGGAAAAATCGTCGCCGTTGAAGTATTTTTCCATCAGCTCGTCGTCCGCCATGGCGATGGCTTCTTTCAGTTCCTCGTCGATTTCGGCTGAAAGCGGCCAGCTGAACGGAATCAGCGTTTCGCCGAACTTGTCTTTCAATTCGTCAAAAGTCTTGTAGAAGTCAAATTCGTCCTTATCTCTCTTGTTGATAACGATGAATCTTGGAGTCTTGTATCTTTCGCAGGCATCCCAGGCAGCTTCTGTTCCGACCTGAATGCCTGATCCTGCGTCTACCAAAATCACTGCGGCTTCTGCAGCCCTGAGTGCAGCGTTCACTTCTCCAACAAAATCGAAGTAACCCGGTGTATCTATAAAATTGATCTTGCTGTCCTTCCATTCGATTGGAACAACAGAAGTGTTAATTGAATATCCTTTCTCAATTTCCATCTTGTCATAGTCGGAAACTGTATTTCCATCTTCTACCTTGCCCAACTTTTTGATGACTCCTGTAGCCATCAGTGCTGATTCTAAGAATGTAGTTTTACCACATCCACCATGTCCAAGTAAAGCAACGTTTCTAATAGTTTCGCTTGTGTAGCCTTTCATTAATAAGACCTCCTACTTTTAATTTACGGCGTGCCGCTTGTGGTCAACACTTTACGGCAATGCTGTTAGACAATCATTGAGTTCATCATACTGCAGCCGTTCCTCTGTAAACGGAATTTAAAGACCGCAATACACTGATGGATTTATTATAACAAAAAAGCCACTGTCACACAATGGCTTTTTGAATAGTTCGAATATTTGGGTGGAATTTCCTGACTATAGCGACCCTCTGCCAGCAAACACTTCACTCAACCCCTGAAGTCTGTGCTTTGCCATTTGCCTTTGCCTGGTAAAGCGCCTGGTCAGCTTTGTGCCAGACATAGCGGCAAAATTCCTCGGCAGTCCTATCCACACTCATCCACTCAACCTCGTTTTCTGCTGTTATATCTATCTATTGTACCCTTAAAAAACAGCCTGGTCAATAACTCAGGCTGTTTTTGACAAGGCAAACGCATGAAAAACAGATTCTGAGAAAACTGACACCGTTACAGCAGGAATTTAACTATTTGGAGCCTGTTTACAAAAAATGAGTATAAAAGATACTCGTAAATCCTATTAATTATCGTCAAAATGGGTTAAAAATAGCATAAAATCGCTCTAATTTCGACTGTGTTTACATTTACTTCCAAAAATTATACTCAATTTTACCAAAGCAACTTCATATAGTTAAAGTTGCATCTACAGGATGACTTCATCAGCTTTCATGCGTTTGCCGTGCTCTTGTTGACGATGATAATCATGTTACGCCTCTTCTTGATCGTCCTTCTCGGCTTCTTCTCTTGCGATCCTGATATCCCGCTCCAACTTCACAAGCTCATAGGCTTTGTAAGCATAGACTGCGGCAATAACAGATGCGACTGCCGGTCCAATGGCCAGGAGCAGCATAAGTAACTCTCCCATTTTTGTCCCTCCTAAAATGTCAAACTGGAATACCGTGCTTCTCCTCTGTCTTTCCAAGCGATACCCAGGGAAGCTCCCTTCAGCCGTTCGAACTTTACCTCACGGAAAAGGTATCCCTCACGATCAGCATCGCCGACAAGCAGGCTCTCAACGGGTCCTAAATCGTGACTGCCTGGGTGCAGACGGCTTTTTATCGCA
The DNA here is from genome assembly GCA_900551775.1 of uncultured Eubacterium sp. Taxonomy (GTDB): domain Bacteria; phylum Bacillota; class Clostridia; order Peptostreptococcales; family Anaerovoracaceae; genus Senimuribacter. The sequence continues at coordinate 9,511 of URXI01000113.1, forward strand.
CCCTTATCTGCCTGACACTCTACTTTGATTTCTCCCACGTTGCCCTCGTGGTTTCCATAATAAAACAGATATCCCTGGTAGCCTTTACTGGAGCTGATTGGCGCTTTTACAAAATACGCTTTCCACAGCCCGTCCTTGCTCTCAGCAAAGAGGCCGTTGCTTTTAACCGACAGAATACCGCAGACAATCACTATAACAATAGCGAAAACGATAACCCCTGTCCTTATCAAAATCTTTCTCTTATCCATCGTGTATTACCCCTTTTAGTGTAATTAGAACTATAGCGGTATTTATTAGTTTATTCTGATAATTTCACTTCGTCAATAGATTCACCAAAAATTAAGAATTATTAAGAAATAGCGACTTAATTACTTTTTTCTGTTATAATCTAGTTAGAAAAGGCAGGTGAAAATGTAATGAAAAACGAAGACCTTAAAATCAAGAAGAAACGAGATATTAACGAAAATTTTATAACACAATATAAGAAAGCCACTCTGCCGCTGTTGATGCTCCAACTACTGTCAGAAAAAGACATGTATGTCTACGAAATCGTACAGGTTCTTTCACAACGGAGCAAGGGCATATACAATATCTCTCCGCCTTACACTGCCATAGATAAGTTTCAAGAGCAAGGCTTTGTCATAGAAGGCAGCAAAGTCGTCACGGATGACAATCGCATAAGGATTTATTACAAAATTACCGATGACGGCCTTGCCTATTTAAAAAAACTCAAACAACAGTATGCCATACTAAACCAAATAGTTTGGCTCAACGTCTATGGAAAGGATATAAGCGATCTGCCAAAAAACAACAGCAAGTGATAATTGATTATGTTTCCACATGCTGACCGTTACATGCTCAAACTTCCCCAGGCCCCATTCATTGTACCTCCGACGATGAAGATCAAGAATATTGTTACAAACCAGCGAAAGAAGACCAATCCTGCGATGATGTAGCTCAGAAGAAGCAAGCTCTTCGCTGCGCCATTAAATTCTTTTCGGTATAGACCAACAATCAGTAAAATAATGCTGATGGCTACAACAATCCCCATGAGCACGACTCCCCTTAGCATGTCACCAGAAAGCTCCGGAATAAAGAAAATTCCGCTGATTATCACTGCAACATTGGATGCCAGCATGGCAATTGCCAACGTACTATATTTTTTCGTTTTCATACTAACCCTTCTTTCCAACATGATTTGTAATTATATGAGCGGTTTATTTTAAAAGCCTTGCTATGATAATAAATTGGATAAAGATTAAAAATCATTAAATAATTGCGATTGTATAACCATGGAGGCAAGCTCCCTTCTATAGTTGCTCACGAAAGTTAAAATAACAACTTGTCTCCATGGTTAAAGTTATATCATTGGTTTACTACATTAAGTACCCAAACAGCCTAGCTACCGGACCCCTATCCTGATACACATCAGAAACATTTACATATTCCGGATCTTGTATCCAACTGCTTGCTGTACCTGTTGTGTGATATCTGTAATACCCCGTCCATGTGTAATAGTATGTATCATACTTGTGCACCCTTCTGCCTGATCCATCGTTATACACGCTATAATGAGCAACTTTCTTGTAGTGCCCCATTACCATTTTAGTTGCAGTTGCACTTGAATCTGTATTATAGAAAGTGAATGGTACATGTTCTTTTTCCACAACGTCCTCTGGATGCCATCTGGGGCTCCTTGGTTCTACGGTGCCATTTCCACCCTCCTCATTTACAGTTGGAGGAACAACTGTTGCTGCATTTGAATCCTCTTCTTTGCCTGCTGCAAAGATTGCCTGTGGTATCAATGTCAACATCATCGCGATGCAAACTACCAGTGCTAAAAACTTCTTCTTCATTTTTCTTTCTTTCCGCCAATAATGGCTTGACTTTCCTCGCGCCATGTCTCATAATGAAAGAAAGAGTTTTTCTTAAATACTTATTCT
>URXI01000114.1 GCA_900551775.1 uncultured Eubacterium sp.
AAGGCCGTTCCTGCACCGATGAAGGCGATGATCCACATCCAGAAGACGGCTCCCGGTCCTCCAAAGCAGATGGCTGTTGCTACGCCGGCGATATTGCCGACGCCGACACGTCCGCCCAGCGCAAGGGCAAATGCCTGGAAGGAAGACATTCCCTCTTTACTGGTCCTGTCCTCTCTCTTCCTGTCTCTTCCCAGCAGATAATGTACCATGTCTTTAAAAAGTCTGACCTGAGGGAATTTCATACGAAGTGAAAAATAAAGTCCGGTTCCCAGCGCAAGGATGGTCAGTGGCAATGCCCAGATCACGTTGTAAATCTCAGCCGTAAGATTGTCTAAAAACGTCATGTTGCTCTCCTTTCATAAGTAAAGTCCTAAAATAATAACATATCGAGTAAAACTATCTTGATACAATATTAACAAAGCTTTTCAAAAAAACTCAAAAATACTCAAAAAGAAACGGAGAAATATTCAGAATATTCCTCCGTAGTTACTTTCTGGTTACTGTTCCGTTATAAAAGGGACTTTCGATAGAGCAGGAGACCTTCGATGAACTTGGAAATATTGACTCTGCCGCCTCCGCTGCTGGTGCCTTTGATGAAGTCCATCTCGTCCTTGATGTTCTTAAAATCGAAGACATAGTTGGCATAAACCTGAAATACCTCGTTGCTGTAATCATCGATTCCCAGGTTGGCCACATTGGCCAGGCCTTTTTTGATGGCCCGGCGCATCCTCTGTTCCAGGTTTTTGGAAGATTCCAGCTTCTCAGCAGCAATGCGCGTCAGCACTTCCCTGTTGTACTTTTCGTTATGTTCAATGAGATATTGACAGACGCAGAGGATGTCAGCCGTCCCTTTCTCGCCCAGCATGCCCAGAAGACCCAGGAAGACGTTGATCTCGCGAAGGATGTCCTCCCTGCGCTCCGGTTTTGCACTCTGCTCCTCCGTCTCGGCGAACATCCCCTTGATGCCGGCCACCAGGCTGTTCATTTTGATCTTGTCCGACACGTTACCCAGCACCTTCTCTACCTCGATGATGTTGATGGGCTTGTTGATAAAAAACTCCACTCCGGCGTTGTAGGCCTGTTCGATCATGTCCTTGTCCGCCACCTGGGAGATCATGACGAAACTGGCCTTGGGGCGCACTTTTTTGATCTGTCCCACCAGGGCGATGCCGTCCATTTTGCTCATCAAAAGATCGACCAGGATGATATCCGGCTGCAGCGCCAAAATCTCTCCCATAGCTTTCTCAGGATCTGTGGCGTAGCCGATGACCTCACCCAGGGTGCGGCTTTCTACGATATTCTCCAGGGTTTTTACCGTGCCGATCTCATCGTCAACTATGTAATACTTCATCTGATTCCTCCTCAAAAACAGTCTTTGGCATGGTGATCACGAAGTCGGTGTATTTGCCCTTTTCGCTCTGCACCTCGATGGTCCCGCAGAAGATGTTTTCAACGTAATCCTTGACCAGGGTCAGCCCCAGCCCCCGCTGCACATCTCCTGTCTCTGCATTGAACTTGGTGGAATAGCCGTCAAAGAATACCGTCTCCAGGTCGTCAGAATCAATGCCAGGTCCGTTATCCCTCACTTCCAGGATGTAGTTCTCGCCGCTCTCACGCAGGGATAATGAGATTTTGCCGCCGGCCTCCCCAATCGCTTCCGCCGAATTGAGGGTCAGATTGCGGATAATGGACATCATTTTGAAATATTGATGCACATAAAAATTCGTTTTGACCCGCGTAACCAGTTCCACGTTGTAGCCCCGATTTTTGATGGTGCTCTGTAGATTGGCCTTCTCTATGGACAGAATATCTTTCATAGCCAGGCGCCCTTCGTCGATATCGTCGAGAAAGGTATCCTTGAGCACATTGATGATATTCAGATAATCTCCTTTGATCTCGTGGGCGTTTTTGGAGATATCCAGCGAACACTCCTTCAATTCCCGGGGCGCATTGATCGCCTCCATGGATTTGTAGAGGGAAAACGCCTGGCGCATGATATCCTCGATCTCAGCCGCGTTCTTCTCCATGACGTGGAGTTCGCTCTCAAAGATAGACGCCTGCACGATCAACTTCCGGTATTCCTTGTCATGTTCTTCTTTGATCAGCAGATTGGAATAAGTCTCCAGCGCCAGCAGGATCACCTGAATCAGCACGGTTCTGCAGAAAGCGATGATCACGAGGGAAACGGCCGTATGAATGGCGATGACCAGATGCCCCTGGATCAGGCTCCTGGTGGATAACTCCGCCATGTTGGACAAAAAGTCACAAACGAAGATGACATAGGGGAAATTGCGAATATCCTTTGGCGCCCTCACCACGTATTTGTAAATCAGCGGATATAGAATTCCATAGGTAAAGAAAAATGCCATATCCGGAATGACTAAAACAGCTGTCAGACTGGGCTGTCCGCCTTCCAGCACCATGAAGAGAAGTCTGACCAGCGGTGAAAAGATGCCTGAACAGAATGCCACATACCTGGGCGACAGATCTTCGTAGCAGTAGACGAAAATCGCCATCACCGCCACAGACATGGCGATGATGAATCCATCGGTGATAAAATTGAATCTGATCTGCGACGCCAGGGATACGAAAATAGCGATGTATATCGTTTTCTTGATTTTTACCATGCGTTACTCCTTTATAAGCACATCGTCATATACAGCGGCACAAAGAGAAGATCCCCTTCTTTTTTCAAATCCTTCGTATAGATGATCACTCGCTGATTTACCTTGATTGGATATTTTTCTAAAAAATAGTCAAAAGATTTATGATTCGTATATCCGGACGACTTCACCTCAACCGGACAGATTCTCCTGCCCCGTACCAGAAGAAAATCGACTTCGTAATTTTTTTCCCGCTCAGCGCCCGCAGGCCTATATTTAAAAGTATGAAAATATAAGTCGTACCCTTTGCATTTCAGCATCTGCGCCACCAGGTTTTCCATCACCATCCCCTGGTTTGTTCCCAATTTGTCAAATATAATCGATTTGTACAAATCATCGTCTGTCTCCGCCCGGTTCTGCATGATCTGCGTCACAAGCAAACCTGTATCACCTAAGAATAATTTGAAATTGCTCCGGTCTGTGAATAATTCTAACGATCCCGCAGGCTCCGTTACAGAAAGACACACATTACCCATCATAGATTCTGCAATAAAGTCAATGGACTCCATATACTGGTAAAACCTGGTGCCTTTCTCAATGGCCGCATATTTAAAATGTGCACGGTGATTTGAAAGCTGCTCAGGAATCGCTCTGAAAACAGCCGAAGTCCTTCCTCCCGTTTCCGCATCGCTTTTCCGCAAATCCTCCTCATAAAGGCGCAGAATATTTCTTTTTACTAAATCGATTTCTTGATAAGACTTTCCCGCCACAAACGCTTCTACAGCCTGCGGCATACCGCCTACAGCCATATATGTGCGGAACCTCTGCATGATTTTCCGGTGAATGCCATCGCCTAGAGGCTTCTGGTTTTTGTATGCTTCCCTGATGGCCTGTCCCGTAACGGTATCTCCCTGCGCCCACAAAAACTCCTCGAAATCCATCGGATACATCCGCAATCGGTATTCCTCAGAGGGAATCAGAATATCCTTTACATTTTTTCTGATACTAATTAAAGATCCTGTTTCAATATAGTCATAGCGCCCATCCTGCACCAGATATTTGACGGCCTGTCTGGCAAGAGGAAACATCTGCACCTCATCAAAAATGATGAGGCTTGCGCCTCTGGGCAGTTCTTTCCCTTTTAGAAGAAACAGATTGCGAAAAAAATTATCGAGATCGCCCATATTTTCTTCAAAGTTCCGTTTGACTTCTGCGCTCTCTCTGGCAAAATCAAGAACCAGATATTCCTGATATTCATTCTGGGCAAAGGCTTCCGCCACTGTACTTTTCCCAACTCGCCTCGCCCCTTCGATCAAAAGCGCGCTCTCTCCGCGAAAAGAGGACTTCCATTCAAGCATTTTCTCATATATTTTGCGCTGAAAAATCATTTTCGTCCGCCTCCTTTCCCTTATTATATGCCGTTTTACACAAATCATCAAATGTTTTTTGTATATTTTTGCGCAAAACATAAAATTTTTTTTGATGTTTTCAACACAAATCGCAAAATGTTCAGGAACCGCCTTAGTGGCTGAACAGAGAAAAATAATCAGCAGTCAGCCAAATGAAAAACCAGGTCGTCCACAGCGACCTGGTTTTTTGGTGATGCTAATTGTTTGCTAGATTTTTATTAGCTATGTCTATATACTATCTCACTTCTATGGGGAAGTCAAGTCATGAAAATAAATTTATTGAATGCGGTCTATCCCAAGGGGATTCAAGTCTTCAGTCGCTATATCAACGGCCAAAGCGGCGCTTTTTCCTGAAATTTGCCCCTATGACGCCGGATTCATCCGTTACAGAAGCTGAATTTTCTCCAGTATCTGTTTGTTTTAGCAATTTTTGTAAAAAAATCCATCAGATTTGATACATATGATTCTTAGTATGTTTTTATATCATTTATATTTTAGTCCTTTTGCAACTCTTTTTTATGTCTTTTTGCATAACAACTTGCAAAAAACGGCGCCCGCTGCCTCATTTACCAGCATTTGCGCCGTTTCTTCAGTTTTAGCGAAGCACGCCACCTATTATTGGACGCGCTTACAGCACGTTATACGAAAGCTGGGTGCCTTTCTGCTTCAGCCCGATTGCGATAGCGAATATTCTGGCGGTGTCCATGCAGGTATGTACCGCAAGTCCCCGTTCGATGGCAGCCCTTCTGATCGGAAAGGTGTCCGCCCCCACTTTGTTGATGGTCTTCGGCGTGTTGATGACCATCTGGATTTCCTCGCCGATCAGAGGTTTTACATCGGCGTAGTCGATTTCCTGCGCCGGGACGCCGTGCTCTCCCAAGAACGCCGCCGTTCCTTCCGATGCATACAGCTTGAAGCCGAGATCGGCATAGGTCTTCAATACCTCCGCGCTTTCCGCCGTCTTATCGTGGTCTTTGAGGGAGACAAAGACGCCGCCTTCTGTCGGAATCTTCGTACCAGCGCCCAGGAATCCTTTGTAGATGGCTTTGTCCAGATCCTTGTCGATGCCCAGGACCTCGCCGGTAGATTTCATCTCCGGCCCCACTGCCACGTCTACGTCAGTCAGCTTGGCGTCGGAGAAGACCGGAATTTTCACGGCATAGTAATCCTGCTTTTTGTAGAGCCCTGTGCCCCATTCCATGTCGGCAAGTTTTTTGCCGGTCATCGCCGCCACGGCGATTTTGACCATCGGCACCTTGGTCACTTTGCTGAGGATCGGTACTGTCCGGGAGGCACGAGGGTTGACCTCGATGACATAGATTGTCTCTCCGTCCCAGGCGTACTGGATGTTTACCAGACCCACGATATGCAGGGCTTTGACGATCTTCTTTGTGTTTTCAATCAGCTTGTCTGTGACTTCCTGGGGCAGGCTGTAGGTCGGGTAGACGGTGCAGCTGTCGCCGGAGTGGACCCCGGTGCGCTCGATATGTTCCATGATGCCCGGGATCAGCACGTCGTCGCCGTCAGCGATGGCGTCTACCTCGATTTCCTTGCCCTCCACGTATTTGTCAATCAAAACGGGATGCTCATGGGAGAGTTTTACCGCTTCCTTGAGGTATTTCAGCAGCTCTTCATCGGAGTAGACCACCTGCATGGCCCTGCCGCCGATGACAAAGGACGGGCGTACGACCAGCGGATATCCCAGACGCTCCACGGCTTCAAAGGCTTCCTCTCTAGTTCTGACTGCGCAGCCCTTTGGCGTAGCGATATCCAGAATATCCAGGAGGTCAGAGAATTTTTCCCTGTCTTCCGCCAGGTCGATGTATTTGTTCTGGGTGCCCAGGATTTTGATGCTTCTGGCTGCCAGCTTTGATGCCAGATTGAGAGACGTCTGTCCGCCGAACTGAAGGATGACCCCTTCCGGACGCTCCTGCTTGATGACGTTCATCACGTCGTCGGTGTGGAGTGGTTCAAAATACAGCTTGTCAGAGGTGTCAAAGTCCGTGCTGACCGTCTCCGGATTGTTGTTGATGATGATGGACTCGTAGCCCAGGTCTTTCAGCGCCCAAACCCCCTGGACGCAGCAGTAGTCAAACTCGATGCCTTGGCCGATCCGAATCGGGCCGGAACCGACCACGAGAATCTTATCGTGAGGGGTTTTGACGCTCTCATTCTCACCGCCGTAGCTGGAATAGTAATACGGGGTCAGCGCTTCGAACTCTCCGGCGCAGGTATCTACCACTTTATATACCGGATAGATATCGTGGTAGAGCCTGATATCCTGCAGCACGTCTCTCGCCATGCCCGTCAGGTCCAGGATTTCGTCGTCCGTAAAGCCGCGGTATTCCGCCTCCCTGATCAAATCCGCCGTGACCTCCTCGGTCTGCAGAATTTTTTCCATCTCGATGATTCCGTAAATCTTATGGAGGAACCAGCGGTCGATCTTCGTCCTCTCGAAGATTTCTTCCACATCGGCAAGGCCCCTTCTGAACGCCTCCGCGATGCAGAAGATTCGCTCGTCGTCCTGCGCCATCAGCTTGTTCATCAGCTTCTCATTGTCCAGACCCGTCACGTAAGGGACTCTGAGACCCGTACCCTCCACCTCCAGCGACGCGATGGCCTTGAGCAGTGCGCTTTCAAAGGTTCTGTCGATGGCCATGATTTCGCCGGTCGCCTTCATCTGGGTGCCCAGCTTGCGGGAAGCCGTGCGGAACTTGTCAAAAGGCCACTTCGGGAATTTGACCACGCAGTAGTCGAGGGCCGGTTCAAAGCAGGCGCTGGAGCCTTCGGTCACGTAGTTCTTCAGTTCGTCCAGACTGTAGCCGATGGAAATCTTTGCAGCGATCTTGGCGATGGGATAGCCTGCCGCCTTCGACGCCAGGGCCGAAGAGCGGCTTACACGAGGGTTCACCTCGATGACGATGTATTCATCCTTGTCAGGGTTCAGCGCAAACTGCACGTTGCAGCCCCCTTCGATTTCCAGGCTTCTGATGATCTTCAGAGAGGAGTCGCGCAGCATCTGGTACTGGCTGTCGTTCAGGGTCTGGGTCGGCGCAACGACGATGCTGTCTCCGGTATGGACTCCAACCGGATCCAGGTTTTCCATGCTGCAGATGATGATGCAGTTGTCCTTGGCGTCACGGATAACCTCGTACTCCACTTCCTTCCAGCCTGCCACAGACTTTTCCAGCAGAATCTGCCCGATGGCGCTTTTCTCTATGCCTGTCTTGCAGAAATGTTCTAGTTCTTCCTGATCATGGGCGATGCCGCCGCCGGTGCCGCCAAGGGTGTAGGCCGGCCTGATGATGACTGGGTAGCCGATCTGCTCTACAAAGGCTTTGCACTCTTCCAGGGTGGTTGCAATGGTGCTGGGCGGGATCGGCTCACCGATTTCAAGCATCAGGTCTTTGAAGGCTTCTCTGTCTTCTGCCTTGTGGATGCTCTCCTTGTTGACACCCAGCAGCTTGGCCCCGTATTTCTCGAATACGCCTTTCTCGTCTAAGGCCATGGCCAGGTTCAGTCCTGTCTGTCCACCAAAGCCTGCCAGGACGCCTTCCGGCTTTTCTTTTGCCAGAATCTGCTCCACCGCATCCTCTGTGATCGGCTCCAGATAGACTTTGTCAGCGATGCCGTTGTCTGTCATGATGGTGGCGGGGTTGCTGTTGATCAAAATCGTCTCGATGCCTTCCTCGGAGATGGCTTTGCAGGCCTGGGTGCCGGCGTAATCGAACTCTGCGGCCTGTCCGATGACGATGGGGCCGGAGCCGATGATCAAAACTTTGTTCAGTGTAAAATCTCTAGGCATTACAGTCTTCCTCCTTCCATCAGATTGATAAATTTGTCGAATAGATATCCCGTATCATTGGGACCAGGGCTGGACTCGGGATGGAACTGGACGGAGAATACAGGTTTGGAGAGGTGCTGCATCCCTTCTACGGTTCCGTCATTGAGGTTGAGATGGGTGACTTCCAGTCCTTTGAGCACGATGCTTTCGGCTTTGACGGCATAGCCGTGGTTCTGGCTCGTGATATAGCTTCTGCCGCTGTTCTTATCAAAGACGCCGTGGTTGCAGCCGCGGTGGCCGTATTTCAGCTTATATGTATGACCTCCCTGGGCGAGGGCGATGAGCTGGTGTCCCATGCAGATACCGAAGATGGGCATCTGATCCGGTCCGTAATTGCTGTTGGTGATCAATTTCTCTATGACAGTGATCGCTTCTTCCGCGCTTTCCGGATCTCCCGGTCCATTGGTCAAGAATACGCCGTCAGGCTTTGATGCCAAAATTGTCTTTGCCTTGGTGCCGTAAGGATAGATGGTCAGGCTGCAGCCTCTTTGGTACAGCTCGTTCAGGATGCTTTTTTTGACGCCGAAGTCCAAGACTGCTACATGATATTTGTTGTCGGGGTTCTCCCACTTCTCCACTGCGGTAACACCGGCGTCTTTCATCTGATCGCCCCGCAGAAAAGCGTCCTGGCAAATTTTTTCTATGGTCTCCAGGGAAAACTCCTCCGTGGTGATGACGCATTTCTGATTTCCCGTATTTCGAAGCTTCCTGGTAATCTCTCTCGTGTCAACATCGTAGACGCCAGGCACCTTTTGTTCCGCAAGCCACTGGTCGATATTCATCACCGATTTCCAGTTAGACGGTTTGAAACAAACGTCTGCCGCCACCACGCCGAAAGCGTGAATCTGCTCTGACTCGTAGTCCGTCTCGTTGATCCCGTAATTGCCGATCAGCGGGTAAGTCATAGTGATAATCTGTTCCTTATAGGACGGGTCGGTCAGGGTTTTCTGATAGCCAGTCATCGCCGTGTTGAAGACCAGTTCGCCGACTCTGGTTCCTTCGAATCCAAATCCCTTTCCTTTATATATACTCCCGTCTTCTAAATAAATCATTCCTTTCATCAAGAAGCCTCCAATCAATATTTCTAAGGAGAGAGTATACTATAGGAATTATAAATATGCAAGTATAAATTTATATTTTTGCACATTTTATTATTTTTATTAAAATTTTCTCTTGATTATACGGATAATTTGTGGTATATTACAGACATTGATTAATTTTTATTCAAACATTCTAATATTTATATAATTTTGGAGGAAAGAACAATGGCAAAAGAAAAAATCGTCCTGGCCTACTCAGGCGGCCTGGACACATCGATTATCATCGCTTGGTTAAAGGAAAATTACGATTGTGAAGTCATCGCAGTCTGCTGCGACACCGGTCAGAAGGAAGACTTTGACGCGATAGAAAAGAAGGCTTATGCGACTGGCGCAGACAAAGCATACATCCTGAACATTCAGGAAGAGTTCATCACCGACTTCGTCTATCCGACCCTCAAGGCTGACGCAATCTATGAAAACGACTATCTGCTGGGCACTTCCATGGCAAGACCGCTGCAGGCAAAGACAATCGTAGAGATCGCCGAACAGGAAGGCGCTTTCATCATCTGCCACGGCTGCACCGGCAAAGGAAACGACCAGGTGCGTTTTGAATCCACTATTCACGCACTGAACCCTGCCATCAAAATCATCGCCCCTTGGAGAATCTGGGATCTAAAATCCCGTGAGGAATGTATCGACTATGCAAAGGCCCACAACATTCCAATCGCCCAAACCGTCGAAAAGATTTACTCCAGAGACGAGAACATCTGGCACATCAGCCACGAAGGCGGCAACCTGGAAAACCCTTGGAACGAACACAAGCCTGACATCCACGTTCTTTCAAAGACTCCTGAAGATGCGCCGGATCAGCCTACATATGTGGAAATCTCTTTTGAACAGGGCATTCCTGTGGCAATCAACGACGAAGAGATGGGACCTGTGGAACTTTTGACCGCCCTCAACAAGCTGGGCAGCGAAAACGGCATCGGTACTATCGACATCATCGAAAACCGTCTGGTAGGCATGAAGTCCAGAGGTGTGTACGAGACGCCGGGCGGCACCATTTTGTTCGCAGCTCACAAAGATCTGGAAAAACTCATTCTGGACAGAGACACCCTGCAATACAGAAACATCGTCTCCCAGAAGTTCGCACAGCTGGTCTACGACGGCCTCTGGTTCACACCGCTGCGTGAAGCCATTTCCGCCTTCGTGGACGAAACCCAGAAGCAGGTTACCGGGAAAGTCAAGATGAAGCTGTACAAAGGCACCGCATGGCCTGTAGCAAGCCAGTCCCCTTACTCCTTATATAATGAAGAGTTCGCTACCTTCAGCGAAGACGAAGTCTACGACCAGAGCGACGCAGAAGGATTCATCAACCTGTTCTCCCTGCCGCTGAAGATCAGAGCCATCCAGAAGCAGAACCTGGAAGGCATTCCAGAAGCGCAGAAAGCCCTGCCGAAGAAAGTATTCAAAGGCGGAGAGTTTGTGGAATAACATACATAGGCAAAAAGATAAGCCGGACAGATTCGCCGATGATGGCGAGCCTGTCCGGTTATCATTTGCTATAATTGCTGCTGCTTTAACGTCTTTACTATTTGTCACTCCTTTGGCTACGATTACCTAATCTTATCAAAGCCAACACTAGTAATATTATTGTTAAGGTTTCTGCAAAAGCTAGATCCATAACCAGCGTATAATGATCGGTTTTATACTTGAAAAGGTAAAAGGCGGGATAGTAAGCAAGAAATCCTAGCAAAGGAACAACTATCTTCCATTTCAGTGCTATATACATTTTGTGATCTTTGCTAAACACTAGATACGATATCCCTGCTATTCCCACTACATAAGCCATAGGTTTCAGTATTGAATTATAAAACAGAACCGCCAAGTCTTCGTAAGGCATCTCCTTTTGCTGTATATACCAGTTTGCCTCCTCATAGGTCGTAACATGAAAGTAAGGATGAGGAATAATAGGATACTCTCTAAAAAAGCATATGGCAATAATAAATAGTAACTGAAAAACAATCGCCCATATTATATAGCCTTTAACTACTCTCATCTTCTTATCCATGTCCTTACCTCATCATTATACTTATCTATCTGCACGGTTTTTTAACACGATATACAGTATCATGGCAATATGGTTCCTCTCTCGTAATGGGAATCACTTATAATTTCTTCATTATTTTTTGATATTCTTCAAAGTCGATCCCAGCAGCCTTACAGGCTTCCGAGAGTGTTAAACCATCATAGGTCATGAGTCTTTCCACAGCTACAAGGGTGCCTCTGATTTCCTCTAACGGAACCTTGGCGTTAGACTCTCGCAAAATCAATCCATTATAATCATCATAAGACATCCCGATTGTTTCGCATGCTTTCTCTATTGTCGTATCCTTGTTCTTGGCAATATTTGCAACAGACATCAGGACCCCTCTGACTTCATCATCCGATATATATGCAGTCGGCTGGTTGTTTTTTACATCAGCTCTGT
>URXI01000115.1 GCA_900551775.1 uncultured Eubacterium sp.
TACAACGATTAACTGGTAGTCATTCTTGACTACATCATTATTATACTAGGAGGTAAATTTATGGCCAAAATTATTGGAAGTCCCAGCAGATACGTGCAGGGCAAAGGGGAACTGAAAAACTTGTGCGCCCATGCGGGCAACTTTGGCAAAAAACTCTTTATTCTCACCAGCCCTTCCGGCAGAAAAAGAGTTGAACCTGCAATCGCTCTCGGCCAGGGGGATGCGGAGATTGTTTACGAAGCTTTTAACGGTGAATGCTGTAAGACGGAGATCGAAAGGGTCAAAGCGGCCTGCCAGGCTGCCGGCTGTGAAGTCATCGTCGGCATCGGCGGCGGAAAAATCCACGATACAGCCAAAGCTGCCGCCCATTACCTGGGCATGCCGGTAGTCATCGTACCGACCATCGCTTCCACTGATGCGCCTTGCAGCGCGCTGTCCGTCATTTATACAGACGAGGGTGTATTTGAAGAGTACCTGTTCCTGCCAGCCAGTCCGAACATGGTTCTGGTAGATACCGAGATTGTTAGCAAAGCGCCGGTACGCCTGCTGATTTCCGGCATGGGAGATGCTCTGGCGACTTATTTCGAAGCGAGAGCCTGCCTGCAGTCTGACGCGTCTAACTGTGTGGGCGGCAAAGCTACTTTGGCTGCCATGGCTCTGGCAAAGCTGTGCTACGAGACATTGATGACAGACGGTGTCAACGCCATGCTTGCCGTCAAAGAAGGCGTATGCACCAAGGCGGTGGAGAACATCATCGAAGCAAACACCTATCTGTCGGGCATCGGTTTTGAAAGCGGCGGCTTGGCAGGCGCCCATGCTATCCACAACGGGCTCACGGCTATCGAAGAAACCCACAATTTGTACCACGGCGAGAAGGTCGCTTTCGGTACCTTGGTTCAACTGGTTCTTGAGAACGCATCAGAAGAAGAGATTGCAGAAGTCCTCGATTTCTGTATGGAAGTGGGACTGCCTGTGACCCTTGCTGATCTGGGCATCAAAGAAGTCAAAGCGGATCAGATCATGGAAGTGGCAAAACTGGCCGCCGGAGAAAATGACACCCTGGGCAACATGCCGTTTGCAGTGACGCCGGAAGACGTCTACGCCGCCATCATGGGCGCCGACGCTCTGGGCAGATATTATAAAGGTGAATAAAGCAGTATCTTGTCGATACTGAAAATAGGAGCACTTGAGGCTGAGGTAATAGTCTGAAGTGCTCTTTTTTGCTGAGGTTATGGACTCCTGCTTCGTGGAGAGCAGAGATGCCAATCCGCCATGTTTTTTGTCATAACGGAAGGTGACTTGCGCGGCAAGTGGATTTTGACGGTTATTCCGCCATGTTTGGACAGAATGAGGAGAGCGACTTGCGCGACTCCCTTTGCAAAACAGGGCAAAATCCAGTGATTTTACAATATCTTCAAAATAGAGCGCAAGCAGCCCACTGAAAATTAAAGAAACATGGCGTTTTTTTACCTGGATTACATAATTCGCGCAAGTAGCCTTCTGGAATCCAGGAGAACATGGCGCGGAGGATTGATATGAGCAGCTTTTCCGCCAGGTTGGGTGCCATAACCTAACGCGACTTGCACGACTCCCTTTGCAAAAACATCCCTAGATAATTTTTGACATGATTGATGAAAAAAACTCCTTAACGGGTAAGATACTGCGTTTTCTGCACATACTAATGAATAAAAACGAAGGATGTGATGAATTTGGCAAATCTTTATACGAAGACAGGAGACGCCGGGGAAACCGGCCTGGTGGGCGGCAGCAGAGTTAGAAAGGACAGTGCACGGGTAAACTGCTACGGCACCATGGACGAAGTGAATGCCGTGCTGGGAGTAGCTTATGCACTGACACATAACGATTATATCAAAGAATGTATCGATAGCATTCAGCATACTTTATTCCTTGTCGGCGCAGAACTGGCCAGTGACAAAAAAGGATTGGTACTTTTGGCTGACAACGTGATAGGTGAAAAAGATGTTACGGAATTGGAAGGAATCGTAGATCGCTGTACGTTGACTACAGGCGCGCAGACCGAGTTTGTCATTCCAGGTGTAAATCCTGCCTCGGCGGCTCTTCACGTGGCTAGAACTGTCGTCCGCAGAGGGGAACGGACGATCATAGCGGCCAGGGAGGAAATCGAGGTGCGTGACGTATTACTGAAGTACGTCAACCGTTTGTCCGACGCCGTTTATGCGCTGGCAAGATTAGAAGAAACAGTTTGTCAGCAGGATCAGGGGAAGAGCAAAAGCCGCTGCTGGCCGTCCCGCTAGAGGCAGAGAGACGGCAGTTCTGTGAATGCGTGAATGGCAGGTACGCTGCGATTTACCTGTCCGAACCCGTAGGCAGGGCGAATAAAGGGGATTGCAGCCAGATCTGCGGCATCCAGGTCGCCCTGGGTGTCACCTACATAAACCGCCGAGATGCGGATACAGCGTGCCGCCGCTCTTTTGCAGATATATCAATTCTTCCTGGCAGCAGGCCTTTACAATTTGGAGACTTCGTTCCAGTGTTTCATCTGGCAGTATCCTTTGTGCAATCTGTTCAGCCGTCTTTCCCATACAGTCTTTGATACAAGGAGGGTACCTCCTTGCTATTGCTATCTTATCTCTTTTGTCCGCGTTTTACAACAGGAAAAATGTGATTGGCGACTTGACAAAATACGATTATAAATGTATTATAATATAGTAATGAAAATTATATTTACGAACATAAAAAATCATATTCTGCATAGAATATGATTAGAATCTAATAGCAGGAGGCTGATTTTATGGCAGATAGAACTTTAAAAAGATATACGGCAGGGGAGGAGATTTTCAACAGCGTGTCTCACGGCGTGGGATCGCTTCTGGCAATTGGCGGTACGGCGCTGATGACAGTCATGTCTGTGGCCCGTGGCAGCGGACTGGCGCTTTCGGCCAGTTTGATTTACGGAATCTCTCTGATTGTGCTTTACACCATGTCAACGGTGTATCACGCAGTGCCCAATCCAAAAGCAAAAGAAATTTTGAGGATCTTCGATCATACATCAATCTTCCTTTTAATCGCGGGGAGCTATACGCCGTTTTGTCTGGTGGCCCTCGCAGGAAACAGCAGGGGGCTTGCGGTGATTATCGCAGTATGGGCCTGTGCAATTCTGGGCATTGTGCTCAACGCCATCGATCTGAAAAAGACAGAGAAGTTTGGTACGGTACTCTATGTCATCATGGGATGGTCGATTTTGGCTGTGTTCAAGGACATCATCCATGTTCTGCCGGCACCGGCATTTTGGCTGCTTCTCATCGGCGGCATCAGCTATACAGGCGGCCTGGTATTTTACGCCTTGAAGAACGTAAAATACATGCACAGCATCTGGCATTTATTTGTCCTGGCGGGCAGCGTGCTCCACTATCTATGCATCTCAATTTACGTTTTGCCCATGGCATATTAATTCTTCCAACAAAATGACATATAGACGTGCCTCGGTATCATATGAATACTATACGGGGATACGATGTAAAACGGCATACCCTGAAGGGGTATGCCGCCTTTTGTTTTCGGGGAAAATTCCATAAAAAGATGTTTTTTTCTAAATTTGGGCAGATTTATGTACGTTATCCCCGATACTCGGAAAAGTAAATTGGAGGTTCATATGGCAAAAATCGTAATTATTGGCGGCGGCTGGTCTGGCTGTGCTGCCGCCATCGCAGCAAGAAAAACGGGAGCGGAGGTAGAAATACTGGAACGGACTGATCTGCTTCTGGGACTAGGAAACGTAGGAGGAATCATGAGAAACAATGGCCGTTTTACTGCGACCGAAGAAAATATAGCCATGG
Organism: uncultured Eubacterium sp.; assembly: GCA_900551775.1. Lineage (GTDB taxonomy): Bacteria > Bacillota > Clostridia > Peptostreptococcales > Anaerovoracaceae > Senimuribacter. Next base: position 3,819 of record URXI01000115.1, read on the forward strand.
GCGCAGACGAGCTCTTTGTTATTACAGATAAATGTGCGACCCACAAAAATGTAAATTTTCCAGGCCACGACCACGCAACTTTTTACAATGTCGTCAAAGTAGAGCCAGAAGTGAGGCAGCTGATAAAGTTCATGGGTATCGGGATCCATTTGATTACAAGAATTACTGATGTCATCAAAGAGGGCAATCGAATTACGGCGCTGGAATCGGCGGACGGCGAACGCTTTGACGGCGACGTCTTTGTTGACTGTACGGGAACTACAGGTCCTATGGGAAACTGTATGGAGTTCGGCAACGGCTGCAGCATGTGCGTACTGCGCTGTCCGGCTTTTGGCCCTCGAGTCAGCATTTCGGAGAAAGCCGGCGGCCATGACTACTATGGAAAGCGGGCTGACGGTACGCCGGGCGCATTCAGCGGTTCCTGCAAACTGGAGAAAAGCAGCCTGTCAGAGAAAATCGTAAAAGAACTCAACGAAAAGGGCGTCACAGTCGTGCCGCTTCCAAAAGAATTGATTAACGAAAGCAAGCTCTCGAAGAAAGTATGTCGTCAATACGCATTGCTGCCATTTGCAGAGAATATAATTTTGATCGACACGGGGTACGCGAAGATGATGACGCCTTACTTCCCGCTGGCAGAGCTGCGCCAGGTAGAAGGTTTTGAAAATGCCCGGTTCGTCGATCCTTATGCCGGTGGAAAGGGAAATTCCATCAGGTATACGGCCGTTACGGAAAGAGATCCATTCATGAAGGTGAGAGATGTCGATAATCTGTTCTGCGGCGGCGAAAAATCCGGACTGTTCATCGGCCATACGGAGGCCATTTCTACTGGATCCCTGGCCGGGCACAATGCGGGCAGAGCAGCGCGCGGCGAAACGCTGATCACACTGCCGGAATCAACCGCCATCGGCTCTCTTCTTACATACCAAAACCCGGACGGGGGCATGATCACCTTTGCGGGAGATGAATTCTTTGCCCACATGAAGGAGACAGGGCTTTATACGACAGACATAGAGAAAATCGCAGACCGCATAGAGGCAGCAGGGCTTACGGGAATATATAACGCTTTCAATTAATCGCGTTTTGTGTTAAAATCACTAAAGACAAAGTGAACGGAGAAAAAACCAATGAGAATTAACAAATATATTGCACAGGCTGGTGTGGCCAGCCGCAGAAAAGCAGATGAACTGATTGCCAATGGCAACGTCAAAGTCAACGGTCTGATCTTGAAGGAGCCGGGCTATGACGTTGTCACGGGCGATGTGGTGGAAGTCAACGGCAGAAGAATTGAGGCTGAGGAAAAGAAGGTGTACATCCTTCTCAACAAGCCAGTTGGTTATATTACCAGCGTCAGCGACGATCGGGACAGGCTGACCGTCATGGACCTGGTCCAGGATGTGGATGCGAGGATTTTCCCGGTGGGCCGTCTGGACTTCAACACTTCGGGCATGCTGATCATGACAAACGATGGGGATTTTGCCTATACGTTATCTCACCCCAAACACGAGATGACAAAGACCTACCGCGCTGTGGTAGCCGGCGTGCTGTCTAACGAAAAGTGCGCGAAACTCAGGGAAGGCGTGGACATCGGCGGTTTTGTCACCTCTAAGGCGAAGGTAGAGATCGTCAAAGGGCATCCGCGGAACACGGTGGTGGACATCACCATCCACGAGGGGAAAAACCGTCAGGTTCGCAAAATGTTCAAAGCTGTCGGCAACAACGTGCAGGAGCTGCAGCGTATCGCCATCGGCGACGTGAGGCTGGGAAGATTGGCAGAAGGGCATTACCGGAAGCTGACAAAAGAAGAAGTAGAGTATTTAAGCAACGGAAGATAAGTTATTAAAGGGATTGCGGGCGCAGTGAGAAGACTCCACTGTACACGCAATCCCTTTTTGCTCTAGGTTTTGATCTCATCCTCAAGGCTATCGCGATAAATGCCGAAGAAGAACATATCTGCCATCTTGCGAAAAATTTCAATTTCATAAGAAAAATCAATATTATGAGCAACACAGTATTGGTAAGCGTTAAACTCGAGGGTAGAGTAGAGGTAAGCCGCTGCTTCCAAATCCGTATCCTTCCTTAGAAACCCTCGGTCCTTATCTTTTGCAATAAAATCTTTTATTTTTTTCGCATAATCGGGATCCATGCTATCGTTAAAGACCAGTTTCTGAAAGAGGTTGACGTTGGAACGGATAATGTCGAGCAGCTTGTCGCCTATCTCCGTCTTACTCGGGTCAAAAGCGATTTCTTTTTGTGAATAATCATATAGGGTGTCTGATTCTGTCAAATTCACAGGATCTTTTTTATTGTTGCTAAAAACACATAAGAACAGATCATCCTTGTCGTTAAAGTATTTGTAAATACTACCGACAGAGATCCCGGCTTTTTCTGCGATGCGGTTGACGCTGCTCTTTTCGTAATGGTCTTTGTATTGGATAAATTCATCTGTTGCAGCGTTGAGGATTCTCTGCTGTTTCTCGGCTGACAGTTTTAAAAACGTTTTTTTTGGCATTGCTTTTCCACCTCTTTCTGTTTCTATACTATTTTGTAACACATTTTCTCCTTTGGTGCAAGGACTTAAGTGTACAGAATCTTTTAAAAATATTCTGTATTTTTAAAAAAATGCGAGAATTCCATTGACATCAAGGGGGAAATGGTGTATAAAAAAAATGAGTCGACTCACTTTTACTGAACAAATCTTTATGCACGGTGTGCCAGCCAGCGATAAACCTGCCAATACATGCAGATTGTTCGAGGCCGCCGGGGAGGAAAATATGAAAAAAGAAATAAAATCGGACCATGAATTGAGTCTGAATAGAGAATTCAGTTTTCGCGCCATATTCTTTGGCGTAATGATCGGACTGATGCTCATGGCATTGATGATGTATCTGGACGCCGTGTTAGGTTTGGATGCTAACGCCGCGCCCATTGCGTCTATGATTGGCGTACTGTTAATACCGCTTTTCGGCGGACCTACCAACCGAAGAGAAGTCAACCTCATGCAGACCTGCGCGACGGCAACGACCTTTGCCGCCTATTCGCTGACTGGCAATCTGGTACCCTTGCTGATGATGGGGGAGAAATTGGAAATTCTGCCCGTCTTTGTACTGCTATTGCTTTCAGATGCCATCGGCATCTGCTTTGTATCTATACTCCGAGATCAGTTTGTCTACGATAAAAATCTGCCTTTTCCTGGTGCTGTCATGTGTCTCACAGCCATGGATCAGATCGGCACCAAAGACAAAAGCTCGACCAAGCTGCTCTTTGGCGCTGTCGTATTCAGTGTAGCGGTTTCCTTCTTGCAGAACATGCAATATATGCCAGTCATGGCGGACTTTACGTCCGGGCTTCCGAATAACGGCATGACCCTGGGGGTTTTGATCATGCCTCTTACCTTGGGCATGGGGTATGTGGTAGGGTCGAGAAATGCCCTCTGCATGCTGGTGACCAATCTGCTGGTCTGTCTCATTGAAGCACCTGTGGGAACCAGCCGAGCGTGGTTTGCAAATCCGGCTGAAAATTTCTCCGGAATTCAGGATTTTAACCTGCCAATGGTTATCGGCATCGCCCTGATGGCGGCGTTGATTCCTATCGGCAGACAGTGGAGAACCATCGTCGGCGCATTCCGGTTCAAGAAGGGATTGGAGGAAAAGAGCGATCGAGATTACTCCCTGAAACCGGTCCTCCTTCTGCTCCTGGTGCTGTCTGCATCCATGATCGGATTCTGCAGCTACTATTATCATATCAAAGTCGTTCATATGATCATCTGTTCCGTGCTCAGCCTGATCTTTGCAATGGTTGCCATCAGAGTCCATGCCGAATCCGGCCTGAGCGCAGGACTGGCGCTCAACATCTTCATGATCGTAATCGCTTATGGACTGACTGGAAATGCAGCCTTTGCCATGCTCATTGCCTTTATGAGCTTTAACACCTTTGTGCTGGCCCAGGACACCATGTACGACTTGAAAACCGGCCAGGTGGTGGGGGCTTCCTCACGCAAGCTGATCAAAGCCCAATTCATCGGTATCATCTGCGGATGCGTGGCGGGCACGGCACTGTTCTATGGCATCATCCAGGTCTTCGGCCTCAACGATGAATTGTTCACCTTCCCGTTCGGAAGGATGTATTATTCCATCGCCAGTGGGATTTCGGAAGGCGGCGTATCCTCCATGTTCAATCCGGGACGCTTTGCAGCAGGCGGCGCTCTGGGCGCGATTCTTTCTGTGATCGGCCTGCCGGCAGGAGGTATCGCCCTTGCCATGTATCTGGCGCCAACTACCGTCATGGGTATCGCCCTGGGCGGCATCATCCGTCTGGTTGTTGAGAAGACAAAAGGCAAGGAATATGCCGGAAAGATGAATAACGTGGCAACCGGCCTGGTCATCGGCGATGCCATGGTCTGTATATTGATGGTCATCATTTCGATGATCACCCATTAAGGAGGCAGTATGTTTGATTTAGTCATAAAAAACGGATTTATCTGTGACGGCACGGGCAAGCCCATGTACGATGCTGATATCGGCATCACAGGTGATGCGATTACATATATCGGAGAAATCTCTCTGCCCGATGGCGCAGAGAAGGGATGCAGGGTCATCGACGCGGCTGGAAAGACTGTGACGCCTGGATTCATCGATCCCCACACTCATGTGGATCAGTCTATTCTGGCGGCGCCTCAATTGGAACCGTATCTGAAACAAGGGGTGACCACTGTGGTGACCGGAAACTGCGGTTATGCCATGGCACCCCAGGGGGAGGAAGTCTTCTATTATTCGGATTTAGATCTGGAGTTTCTGGATATGGCGGGCAGACCCCTTTGAACAGCTGTCTCTGATCTTTGACAAAGAGAAGGCTGCCACAGCGCTAGCCAAGCGATATGGGGTGGACCTGGACTGGCAGACCTTTGACGAATTTAATCAGAAATGCGACACGCTGCCACTGGGCTGCAATCTAGCGCCCTTGATCGGTTACAGTGCAGTGCGGACTGCTGTCATGGGCGGAGATTGCAGACGACAGGCGACGGAAGGTGAAATTCAAGACATGGAAATCGTCGTGAGGGATTGCATGGATACAGGCGCCTTTGGAATTTCAACGGGAAGGGATCCGATTTATATTCCCGGACCTTTTGCAACAGATGAAGAAATGCATCGCATGGTGAAAATCGTAGCTGACAGCGATGGTGTCTTTGCCAGCCATACCTTTAATCGCAATCAACAGAGGAAGCCCGACCGCATTGCAGGTTACGATGAAATGGTCAGACAGGCCAGGGGGACGGGTGTCAAACTGAACATCTCCCACGTTCACGTCATGAACATGGCGCAGAATGGAGAAGATGCCGTAAAGGCTGCCAAAGAAACTTTGGACTATTTTGACAGACTCCTGGCTTTGGGAACAGATCTGACCTACGATGTCATACCCAGCGCTACCTGTGCAGACTATACCTTGCCGTCTTTCGGATTTTTTATACGTCCTTTGGTACTGATGGAAGGGACCAAGAGGAAACTTGCGGAGCTGTTCAGGCAGGAAGCGTTCAGGCAGCAGGTTCGCACCATGGTAAAAGACGGGAAACTGCCAACCCTGGATGAAAACTCTAATACCTGCTGGCTGGGAGAATTCTTGATCACGAAGCATAAGAATCCTGCATACAGGGGAAAGTATCTGACCCACTGTGCGGAAATCCTCAGACTTCCGTCTCTGGAAGGCCTGATGACAATCTTTGCAGAAGATCCGGACATGGCAGTGTGTATGGCGGCGCCAGATTTTCAACAAGCCGTGGACCTCTTGTGCAGCCAGGAAATCGCCATGCCGTGCTCAGACGGCGACAGTCGCAGCAAGGATACTAATTTAAGCGGCAATCCGGAAATCGAGGTTTATCCCAACAGCATGAATATCGGCTATATTCCGTACTACTTAAATAAATATGGAGAAAAAAATTTTCCAAAAGCTGTGTCTCAAGCCAGCGGTTTTGTGGCAGAGCGATTTGGGATTGAAAAAAGAGGTGTGATCAAGGAAGGGAACTTTGCCGACCTGGTCATCATGGACAGAGGAGCTCTGCGCAGTTTTGAGGCGGAGGAAAATCCGTTGCAGGATCCAGAAGGGATTTTGTACGTATTGGTCAATGGAAAAATCGCAGTCGATCACGATGTTTTGACGCAAGACGCTGCGGGAAGAGTCCTGAGAAAAAAGAAATAGGAGAGGTGAAAGAAGTGGATAGAAGAATTGTAGAGTTGTCAAAGCAACTGACGGAATATTCCTGTCAGTTACAGGCTGGAGAGAAGGTATTGATTGAATATGAGGGAAGAGAGACCCTGCCCCTGGTGAGACAGTTGATCACGGATGTCTATCGCCTGGGTGCAGTTCCTTTTGTCCAGGCAAAAGAGGGCAGTGTGCTAAGGGAGCTTCTCCTTGAGGCAGACGAAGAACAGCTGCGCCTGGTCTTTGACTGGGAGATGACACGGATGAAAGTCATGGACGCTTACATCGGTATACGGGGAGGAGCCAACATTGCGGAGCTGTCTGACGTGCCAGCGGAACAGATGAGCCTCTATTACAGGCTGAGCAAGCCGGTAGTGGATCAGCGAGTTTCCGAGACAAAATGGGTCGTTCTCCGCTACCCTAATGCCGCCATGGCACAGCTGGCTGGATGCAGTGTGGCGAGGTTTGAAGAATTTTTCTTTGACGTCTGCAATATGGATTACAGAAAAATGAGCCGGGCCATGGACGGCCTGGTGGATCTGATGAACCGGGCAGACCAGGTCAGAATCAAGGGTCCTGGTACAGACCTGACCTTCTCTATCAAAGGGATTCCGGCCATCAAGTGCGACGGCAAGATGAATATCCCCGACGGAGAAATCTTCACGGCACCGGTCAGAGATTCGGTCAACGGCGTGATCAGCTACAATACCTGCAGCGAAATGCAGGGCTTCACTTATGATGACGTCCGCTTTGAAGTGGAGAAGGGCAGGATTGTCAAGGCGTCTGCCAACGATGATGAGCGGATCAACGCCTTTTTGGATACCGATGAAGGGGCTCGTTTCTTCGGCGAATTCGCCATCGGTGTCAATCCCTACGTGATGCATCCTATGAAAGACATTCTCTTTGACGAAAAAATCTGCGGAAGCTTTCATCTGACACCGGGAGATGCCTATGAGGAAGCCCCTAACGGAAACCATTCAGCCATTCACTGGGATCTGGTGATGATTCAGCGACCGGAATATGGCGGCGGCGAAATCTGGTTTGACGATGTCCTCGTCCGCAAAGACGGACAGTTTGTACTTCCAGAATTGGAACCGCTGAATCCGGAAAACCTGCGCTAGCGCACGTATTTGCTTTCCCACTTATGACCGCGGTACCGCAGGACGAAGATGACGATGCGCACGATCCAGTCGATGAACATGGCCATCCAGATGCCCAGGACGCCGTAACCAAAGGTCTTTGCCAGAAGTACGCCGGCGGCGATGCGGAAGAGCCACATGGAGGCCACAGCAGCCCCCATGACAAAGGTGGTGTCGCCGGCAGCTTTCAGGGTCTGCGGCAGGGTGAAGGACAGGGGCCAGAGCAGTAC
>URXI01000116.1 GCA_900551775.1 uncultured Eubacterium sp.
AAGAGCGCATCGTGGTCAACGGGGATATGCCTATGATCAAGCAGTCTCTGCGGATTTTGGTGCAGAACGCGGCAAAATATTCAAAGGAAGGGGATGGGATTACTCTGAAGTCCAAGATGGAGGACGGCAGGCCCTGTTACGTGGTACAGGATGAGGGAATCGGCATGGCTGAATCGGAGGTCGTCCACGTCTTTGAACGTTTTTATCGCTCTGATGCGGCAAGAAACAGCGCGGAAGGCGGCTCCGGCCTGGGTCTTTCCATCGCCAAATGGATCGTGGACGCCCATGGCGGAACCATAGAAATTCTCTCAAGACCGGAGTTTGGGACGAGATTTACCGTGAAGCTGTAATAATTTTGGACAGCATGGCATATAGTTTACCATGTTGATTGAGTTAAATAAGAAAAAACTGAAAAAGGTGGGCGCAGGCGCTTTAGTGGCAGTAATGGCTATCAGTGCCGCTGCGGGATACAGGGTGTTAAATCCCGGACCGGCTTCGCAGGAGAAACAAACGTCTGAATCTGTGGAGACTGCCTCTGCCAGCACTGAGACCACCAACTGGGGTCTTTCTTTCCAAAAAGATGGTGAAACGCCAATAGGCAATGCGAGCGCGGAGGAGCTGAAAAAGTATCATTCCTATTACTGTGGTAACAAGGATCAAAAAGTCATCTATCTGACTTTTGATGCGGGGTATGAAAATGGGTATATGCCTGAGATATTGGACGTTTTGAAAAAAGAGAAAGTACCAGCAGCCTTCTTCGTAGTGGGCACTTACATCAAAGAAAATCCGGATCTGATCAAGCGCATGGAAAAAGAAGGACATATCGTGGGCAACCACACTATGACCCATCCGGATATGTCAGCCATCGCTGACGACGAAGCTTTTAAAAAAGAATTGAATCAGGTCGAAGACCTCTATAAGGACGCGACAGGAAAGAAGATGAAAAAGTTCTACCGTCCGCCGCAGGGGAAATTCAGCTTTTACAATCTGGAGCAGGCGAACAAATTAGGTTATACGACGGTATTTTGGAGTCTTGCTTATGTGGATTGGTATGTCGACAAACAGCCGACGAGAGAAGAAGCCCTGCAGAAGCTGATGCCGAGGACGCACAACGGCGCAGTCATTCTGCTTCACTCTACGTCAAAGACAAATGCCCAGATTCTCCAGGAATTAATAACCAAATGGAAAGAAGATGGGTATCAATTTAAGTCCCTGGAAAAAATGGGCATGTGAGCTAAGTTCTTTGCGCTAGCAGAGTGCTGCCACATACTTTTCTAAAGAAGATGCGATGAGCTTATGGCCTTCTTTGTTTGGATGCATGCCGTCCACACAGAGAAGGCTTTTGTAGTTCCCCTGTTTGAGGAAATCTGTTCGGATGTCGATGACCGGGATCTGATATTCACCGGCTAATTGGAAGATCATATCGTTGTACTGCTGATGCCACCGGAAGATATAGTCCACATCGTTTTCGAGGAATTGGAGGATCTTCTCTCTGTCCAGATCTTTGGAAACCCAATTGAAGAATCTGTCTGAATCCAGGGGAGGCAGGGACATCAGAATCGGATGGCTGCCGGCATTCCTGGTCGTTTCGATCATTTCCTCATAAATCGCCTGAAAGCGTTCTATGGGAACTTGCGCCATGTGGGATGCGCCTGGCTGGCTGGCAACTTCTGCCCAGTTGAGATCGCAGTCATTACCGCCGAATTCCAAAATCGTATATTGATAGTCTGACAATTTGTCAGCTTGTTTTTCTAATATTTCTGAGCCTTTTGTGACCGTGCAGCCGAACTTGGCATAGTTCTTAAATGGTACGGAAGTCTTTGACTGCACCAAATTGACGAAGTTTTCTTTCAAAAACGTGTACTTGTTCTTAATTTCGTCGAAGATGACCCCTTTTGCTACAGAATCTCCAAATACACATATATTCATAATAGATACTCCTTTTGATAATGATAAATGTCTTATAATCTGATATTTGATATTATATTACATCATCATAGAAATGTCAATAAGCGATTGCAAAAAAGTCAAAAATGTTTTATAATACTAAAAACGATAGAAGCCCGGAGGTAACTATGGATAAGATCAAAGAATTTAAAGAACAACTGAGAAATGCCCGGCCAGAAGAATGGGAACAGATTCCGGATATAGACCTATATATGGATCAGGTCATCAGCTATATGACCCGCCAGCATATTGGACTTGGACTGGAAAACGAAGAGACTCTGACATCCGCCATGATTAACAATTATATTAAAAGCGGTTTGCTGCCCAGGGCAAAAGGCAAGAAGTACAACAGAGAACACATCGGTTATCTGACTGCGATCTGCCTGCTGAAACAGGTGCTCAGTGTCGGAGAGACTGGCATACTGCTGAACAATCAGATGGAGCACAGAAGCGTTGAAGACTTTTATCATAACTATAAGGACACATTGGACAGCGAGTTCAATCTTGTGGCAGAAGAACTGAAGGCCGAAGCTTCTGAGGAGGAGCTGGCGCAGATGGCCTTAAAAATGGCTGTATCCAGCTATGCTCAGATGCTGACCTGTAAGAAAATCCTGCAGGCAATTACCCCCGAAAAAGAGCAAGAAAAATAGAAAATATGTCACAAAGAGACGCCCCTTTTCATAGTATAAATTATCTTACTGTGAAAGGGGTTTTATTTTGAATAGAAAAGAGCCTTACATCGGTATGCCGATTATTCTTGGCGAATACGATGAAATAACAGCAGCACCAGACTGCAATGTAGAGATCAAACCACAGCCGCCGCAGCCTCCGCATCCGGATTGTACGCCGGATATGAGGCCGCAGCCGCCGGAAGACTGTACACCGGATATCAAACCGCAGCCGCCGCAGACGCCCGATCAGAATCCTGATTGCGAGCCGCAGCAGCGCATGGCTTTGGCGATGGCGTATGTGCCTTGGCAGAAGTGGCAGCAGCCGTATGACTATGAAAAGGGTTTGATGACGGGTACGATTTTCCCGGATTTGGATCTCCCATTTTTAGGATATCAAGGAGGGATGAAACGATGACCAGAGCAGAAGCACTGAGACAAGTACAGATGTATAGTTTTGCCCTGGACGATACAGGGTTATTCCTTGATACCCATCCTGACAACAGGGCCGCATTGACATTTTACGAGGATACAAGGAAAAAATATCTGGAGGCTGTCGAGGATTACGAGATGCAATTCGGACCTTTGACTGCCAAAGACTCTGATGTAGAAAACGGATGGACCTGGGTGGACGCACCTTGGCCATGGGAAGTGGAGGAATAGTATGTGGACATATGAGAGAAAATTACAGTACCCGATTAATATCAAAAATCCGAACCCGGCAATGGCAAAGTTCATCATCAGCCAGTATGGTGGTCCATACTGCAAGTGCATATAATCACAGATAAAAAAATATTTTTATAGTCGCTGTAGACCTTGAAAATTCAATGTTTTCGACGATTGATGAAATTGCGGAATGTTTGGTATTTTTGTCAAAATTACCCTTAAGCAAAAATATTATGTCAACCAGTCTATCTTTTACTTCCTTTTCTGTCGGATATTCCCTTTTGCTTTCTGCTTCTTTTTCGGTCTCCTTAATCTGGTCGATTTCAGCCTGGATTCTCTTCTTGTTGGCCGAATACTCTTCTATGGTGTCTATCCCTTCCACATACGCCAGTTTGGCACGTTCCAGCATGGCATCAAGGCGAGAGAGCTGTTCGGAAAAGTCGATGACGGCTTCCGGCTCTGTCGGCCTGGTATTATCCTTGATGAACTCCTTTGTGACAGTCTGTTTTTCCAGAGCATCTATAACGGCCTGCTCCAGTTTGGGGGCAGATATGTAATGGGACTCCTTACAGATACCCTTGGAATATTTATAACACTGGAACCCATTGTTAGCAGGACTGTAGGTCAGCGTGGCTCCGCAGCTGCTGCAGTGAACCATGCCGGACAACCAGTGCTTCTGCACATCTACAGGCTTGCCGTGCTTCTTCCTGGACTTCTTCCGCTGCGCCAGCACTTTCTGCGCCTGCTGGAAAAGTTCCTCGGATATGATGGCAGGGACGTCCCCCTTGATGGTCAGCGTGTCGGGACTGTCATAGATCCGCTTACTGAGGGTCTTGCCCGTCGGCGTCCATCTGACGAAGCCGACGTACATGGGGTTGTAGAGTATGTATTCTATGGTCCGGTTCTCAAAGCGGTTCCTGCGGTGGGTCCTTACACCTGCAGCATTGAGATCTTTTGCGATGGACAGCATGGAGGCGCCAGAAACGAATCTGTTAAAGATGTATCTGATCCACTCGGCTTCTTCCGGGATAACGACCATGGGGCTGTCAGGCCTTTTATTGTAGCCGAAAGGGGCTATGGTCTGGATGCCGCCTTTCTCTGCGACAAAGGTCATCTTGGTTCGGACCTCTTCGCTGAGCCGGATGGAGTAGAATTCGTCCATCCATTCGATGATGCGCTCGATCAGGGGACCGAACATGCTGTCTCCTGTCTCTTCCGTGATTGAGACGACGTCCACCTTGCATTCCCGGTGCAGGAGGGACTTGTAAAGGATGCTTTCCTCCTGGTTGCGCGCGAAGCGGCTGAACTTCCAAACCAGGATCACGTCAAAGGGCGACGGCTTGTTCTTCGCCGCCGATATCATCCTCTGGAACTGTGGGCGTTTGCTGGCCTTTCTGCCGGATATTCCTGCATCGGTATAGATGTGCTCCGGATCGATCAACATCTGGTGGCGCTTGGCATAGGACTTCAGCTCTTTCAGCTGGGAGTCCGGGCTGTGCTCAACCTGATCATCAGTCGAGACTCTTATGTACACTGCTGCTGTTTTCATGGTATCATTCCTTTCGATTATATCCTATTCGAAAAAAGGGTATAAAAATACCCCGAAAATTGACTTTTTGGGGCTGTAATGATACAATCTGATTGTTGAGGTCGTGTTGTATCATTACAACCGATTTATACATTCGCTCCTGCTTGCCGGTGGGGGCGTTTGTTTTATTTATAGGCCTAACAGTTCTTTCTTCTTCGCATCGAATTCTTCCTGGGTGATCGCGCCCATATCTAGTAAGTTCTTGTACTTTAAGATTTCATCGGCAGAATTGCTCGAACTTACAGATGCAGTTTCAGTACTTTGGTTTACTAGCTGATCTAGTGCAGAAATAATTTCTTCTCCAGTTTCTCTACTTTGGATTCCTTTGATAAAAATAGGTTTACTGTTTACATTTTTTAGCGTGATTTTTATAGAGTAATCGCTTACTTTTGATGTCTTCTTACCTACATTGCTGCCAACGACAGCACCGACACCACCAAACAAGGCTCCGCCCACTACAGCACTTCCTAGACCTCCTTTTGTGACAATTTTTCCATTGTCATATAGCTCATAAGATAAAATTTCATCAAAGTGAAAAACGTCGGTTACTTCCCATTTTGGTTTGGTATAAGGACTCTTGATACCAATTCGCTTTAGATTATCATCAATCTCTACAAAGGCATTGATTTTTCTAGTTGAATGCCAATCCAGGAATGTCTTGTAGTAGTCTCTGTAAATACTTAAGACAATCCATTGAGCAGTGGTAGACTTAAGTTGAAACGTACTCGTTAGATAATTTTGTACAGCGATTCTATCACTTCCAAAGTCGCCGAATAGTTTGTCCACAGCAATCTGTGTATTATTGTTTACTTTAATGGTACGATTTTCAATGCAAGGGTATTTCACCTTTTTTACCCTGAAAGCACTATAAAATAACCATGCGGCAATAAGCATCCCTATTATGCCAGCTAAAAGATTGTTAGGTGCGTTCGAAGCCTGAATACATCCTATTAGTCCTACTGCAGCGAATAACACCCCTCCGATAATTTTTACTATCTTCATATTCTTTTCCTTTCTTAAATTACAGTAATATATCTAAAATACCTTGCCACGTAAGATAGTCCTTCAGAAATTCTTCATCTACGTCTAAATATTCAGCCATATCCCACGTTGTTGTGTACCCATTGGCTGCAGCCTCGATTACCTTGTCCACAGAGAGCAGTCTGTTGTACGCCCATACACGGGCTTTGTGTTCCTGTTTGGCATTGTTAAGATCGGACTGATCCAAGATATCCCCGACGCTAGTCATATAGTGGCCGAGCTCTTCGGCAAGGACGCACATCTTTCTGCTTGAGGTATCTATATCCTTTCTGATTGCGATTTTACAATCGCATATTCTTCCATCACTTCCCTGTAGGGACTTTTCTTTAACTATCAATCCATAATCTATGGCTTCATCTAATAATAAATCATATGTCATGTTCTACACCTCCCATCATCCAATCTCGCGACTGTATGTTAGAAATTATCATCATTCATAATATCATCATCATGCTTGCGCATTTCATCAGTTACTTCTATATCGGTACGCTCATGGGCGGCTATTGGCATTGAGTAACCTTTTTCAGGCATCAGAACCTCTACGTTAGCTATGGATCGTTGATATTCCTTTTCCAAAGTGAAATCGACCATTTCTTTGCCGTGTGTGTCGAGACAACGATACCTTGACACAATTTGGATTTCTTCTACAGTAATATCCATATCCTTTAAAATAGAAAGATTTCTAGCTTGCGGGATAGTAACATCTTGGGGTTTTAGTCTGTTTTCGCTATCAATCCACCCCATTAGATATGCTGGAGAAACAGAAAGAGATTCTGCAATCATTTCAATTCTATCGGATGGGATATTTGAGATTACTCCAGATTCATATCTTTGTATGGTTTGACGACTAACCCCTGACCTCCTTGCAACATCCTCTAAAGTGAGACCGAGATCCGTCCTGCGTTTTTTAATCCTGCCACCAATAGTCATTTTGTGGTACCCCTTTCTGTGTTTTAGATAATTATAACATAAATTACGCCATATGCAACAAAAACTTCTTGTGAGCATAAAAAAGTTTCTTGACAGGTGACGGGATGTGTTGTATGATTGTGTTACGTAATAAGTGACAAATGAGGGCGGTTTGGAGGTGATGAATTGATTGATACAAACAAGCTTAAAGGACTAATAGTTGAAAGGGGATATTCCCAATCAGACATTGCTAAAATGCTTGGAATTACGCCGAAAACATTTTATGAAAGGATGAATAGGGGTATTTTCTATAGCAATGAAATTGAAAAAATGATTGACATTTTATCAATTCCAGATCCTGTGACTATTTTTTTTGCAGACACGGTTACTCACTAAGTGACAAAGTGCTGTGAGAGAGAAAACGCAGGATTAGAAGGGAGGTGGTGAGAAGTGTACGAGGGAAAAGAAAAGGAGTTGCTTAAGGAAAAAGTGGATTGGCTGGAAAAAGTTATATGTACACAAGACAAAACCCAGCGAATGTTATCATACGCTGCTTTGGGGAATGCGTTGACGCTTATGCTTTTAACACTCAATTTGATAGTATTTGTGTTCCGATAAGGAGGTGATAGAGATGTGGAGCTGGCTGAAAGATGAACACCCCATCGCTTACGAGATAGTGCAGTGGAGTGTGTTGGGAATTGCAGTAGCAGCGCTTTTGAATGAATACATTTAAAAGAAAAAACTTTTAACAAAAGCTGCAACTGCAATGGCTACAGTAACCCATGCCCTAACCTCGTTAAAAAAGTGTTGTTTGCTTTTATTACAGTAATTAGATAATTGAATTTTGCCTTCATGCGATATTTTGAATTTCGTTGATACGGTAAAATCGAAATCATCAAAATCTGTTCCTTTCTCTATGAAACCTTTTTCGTACAGCCAGGATACAGGGTTAGCGGCATATTCAAGACTACAATCTAGTATTGTAGATAAATCACTTATTGAAAGTTCGTAACGCTGATCATAAAGTGAAAGAATTTGAAATGTGAATTTGTCCATAGGAAAACCTCCTGTTTAATATGGCTTGGCACCGTAACCGTATTATAGAACGGAGATGGTAAAAAAACAAGAGCAAGATGATTTTTAATTCATTCTCAAGTGATATAAACACGAGCAACTTTTATAAAAAACAGTAGATAAGTAATTAGAAGGGAGGTCATGAGATGGCGCTACATAAAATAAACCCTGATGAAGATGCAGGAGATTTGTTGCAGAGGCATGAGGACAGTATTTATCTCCTAGAGAGAAAAACAAAAGCCCTTGAAGTTGCAATTCATGGACTTTTGAGGACTGTGCTGTTGTATACCGGAGTGCGTTCAATTATTAAAGCTTTGAAGAAATAGGATTAAATGTTTCAGCATTGATGACCAGTCTACGCTCTTAGCCACATCATAAATTACATTTGTCGCAAGTCCGATTGCAATGGTTTCGAGTATAGACTTTATATGCTTACCCGATTCGGGATTTAAATGCGATATGTCTTCAGCTTGGCTATTTGCGATAATAAGAAGTTCGTCATTAGTCAGGCGGTTAAGCTGATCGTATGTAAATTTTTCCAATTGCCCGTTAGTCAATTTAGAGAGTTCTTCATAAGTGGGCATAAGAAAACAACTCCTTTCATATGTACTCGGCTCTGGTACAGCCTGTGAGTACATTATAAAGGCAAAATGTGAAATGGACAAGCCGTAGGGAATAGGACAAATCGTCAGAAACATAGATTTTAGCAGGAGGAGAACAAAAATGAATATCGAAATCTACATAAACGGCCGTCCTGCTGAATCCTATACGGAGGAGGAGATGCAGGAGATCAGAGAGAAACTTACAGATATCGCAATGAGGGCTGCCGGGTACATCCCAGCAGATGAAGCGCAGAAAAAAGAGGGGTAAGCCCTCGAAGAAATTTTCAGGACAAGCATAGGAAGGAGAACGTATGAAAAAACTTTGGAAGGCAAATAAGCTGCCCATCATCCTGTCACTTCTGTCCGGCGGGGCAATCCTGGCAGTGGACATCGGCAGCCGCAAGTACTTTGCGGTCGGAGGCGGCGGGATGGTGGTACTGCTGGTAATAGGTTATTGGATTTGTAGGCTGACGGAAGGAGAGGAATCATGAGCATGGATTTGTTAGAGCGTATGACCGTAGGCGAACTGAAGCACGCGTTATGGGTGGCATCACTCGGAATGGTGCCTGTGGGCGGATTGCCCACAGAATGGTATGAAGATGAACTGGAACTGAGGACGGGAAGCAGGGACGGCTGCTGCGAGGAAGGAGAGGAAAATGATCAGATGTGAAATCGAAAAACTGGGTGAGGGAAAATGCAAAACCCATGTCAATATCAAGGGCGAGAGCGATCTGCTGCTGAATGAACTGGATGCAATCGTGGCAGAAATTTTTGCGGCCATGGCGCAGGTGATACCGTTTGAAAAAGCGGAAAAGCTGATGCTGACTGTTTTGTCAAACGGGATGAAGGATGGCGCCTGTAAGGCGATTATGGGCAGCGAGGGAAGGGGAAATCATGAAGGAAACGACATGCGTACTCGTCCCGGAAGATGAGTACTGGGAAATGAAAGAGAAGGCAATAAAGTTCGACGTGCTGAGGGAAGAGGCGCTTCGGCATCCGGAACACCTGACCGAATGCGTGCGGGCGTTGTGCGGAATTGAGGAAGGAGGAAAGGAGAAGGATGATGGCGATGGTAGTGATGACTGAGAAGGAGAAGCAGATTGTCAGGGAACTGGGGCACGGGTTATACACCGTAGAGTTCCTGGAAGGGTGGCTAAACCGTGATGATGACTTGTCTACAAATGCCCCTGCAGCACTGACAAGTGTGTGGGCGGAGGGCTTTTATACCGCCGTGAAGTGCATGGCAGAGAGGAGAGGAGATCAGAAAGGGTGACTGAACAAAAAATAAAGACCGACTGCAAAGCAGCCGACCTAAACAACCAAGCTAATCGTAACACATTTTCAAAGGAAAGTAAAGGAGGAAACCATGGCAGTAAAAATCAACAGGCTTGAGATCGAGAACGTAAAAAGGGTGAAGGCCGTTAAGATCGAGCCTTCGGACGCAGGTCTCACCGTCATCGGCGGGAAAAACAACCAGGGGAAGACGTCCGTACTGGACGCCATCGCCTGGAGCCTGGGCGGTGACCGGTTCCGTCCGAGCGAACCGGCAAGGGAAGGGTCCATGAGCCAGCCCTACCTGCATGTGGAACTGTCCAACGGCCTGGTCGTGGAGCGGAAGGGAAAGAATTCGGACCTGAAGGTCATCGACCAGGCAGGGAACCGCAGCGGACAGCAGCTGCTCAATGAATTCGTGGGACAGCTTGCCCTGGACCTGCCAAAATTCATGCAGGCGTCCAGCCGTGAAAAGGCCCAGACGCTGCTGAACATCATCGGGGTAGGTGACAGGCTCCATGAGCTGGAGAGGTCGGAGAAGGAACTCTATGACCAGAGACGCACCATCGGACAGATTGCGGATCAGAAGAAAAAGCATGCAGCCGAAATGCTGGTCTATCCTGAGGCACCGAAAGAACTGCTCTCCGCAACGGATCTGATCATGAAGCAGCAGGACATCCTCGCAAAGAACGGGGAGAACCAGCGTAAGAGGGGCCGGAAGAGGCAATATGAACAGGAAGTTGCCGCCCTGGAGGCGGAGGCTGCCGAAATCGCCAAGAGGCTTGATGCTGCCAGGCAAAACCTCGAAATCGCCGCAATGGATGTCCTGGACCTGCATGACGAGTCAACCCGGGAGATCGAGGAAAGCATCGCGGACATCGAAGAACTGAACCGAAAAGCAAGGGTCAACATGGATAAGGAGAAGGCAGAGTCCGAAGCGGCGGAATACAATGCCAGGTACGATGACTATACGGTAGAAATCGAGCGTATACGGAAAGAGAAGATGGATCTGCTCAATAAAGCAGACCTTCCTCTTCCAGGCCTTTCCGTTATTGAGGGAGAGCTTACATATAACGGGTTCAAGTGGGACAATCTCAGCGGAAGTGACCAGCTGAAGGTTGCAACTGCCATTGTGAGAAAGCTGAATCCTGATTGCGGGTTTGTCCTCATCGACAAGCTGGAGCAGATGGATCTGGACACACTGGATGCGTTCGGGGCATGGCTGCAGCAGGAGGGGCTTCAGGCCATCGCGACCAGAGTGTCTTCCGGAGGGGAGTGCAGCATCATTATTGAAGACGGCTACTCTTCAGAAGCACCGGCAAATGGGCAGCCCTCCTGGAAGGCAGGTGAATTTTGATGGAATTTACAGTTGAAAGAGGAACCAGACCGACTGCCCAGAAGGTAGTCGTCTATGGGCCGGAAGGGATCGGCAAGTCCACTTTTGCGTCGCAGTTCCCGGATCCGGTGTTCATCGATACGGAAGGGTCCACGAAGCACATGGACGTCGCCAGGCTGCCGCGCCCGACCAGCTGGAAGATGCTGCAGGAAGAGCTGCTCTATGCAAAGACGGACCGGATCTGCCAGACCCTGGTCATCGACACGGTGGAC
>URXI01000117.1 GCA_900551775.1 uncultured Eubacterium sp.
TCATCAGGCGTCACCGCCGTTTTGATGCGCAGATCTCTGTTTTCTTCATCGCCGTAGTAAGGCACAAAATCAAAGTCCCGGTACCCCAGCTCATAGATCTGCGCGATGACCTGCATGCACATTTTATAATCCACATTAACCATCAAAACCTTCTGATGCCGCGGTACTTGTGAAAGCTTGTCCAGGTTATCACGGCTGATGGCAAAGCTGATGACCTGCGTCAGAGCATGCTCCTTCATCTTCGGCTGCACCTTTCGAAATACTGTCAGCGCAGACATGACCACGAATTCCTCCGAGATTTCCTCCATGCGTTCGATTTCTTCCTCGGCGTATGCGTGGATTTCGGCGTATGCAGAAAAATACTTTTCTAAGTCTGCCTTGATAAAAGCAGCAAAATCCTTATGTACGGCTACTACGGCAATGGTCTTCATCATCCTTACCTCTCCTTTGATCTTCGCATCCATATAAGGACATTGTATCAAAAAACCTTTTGGAAAGGCAATGCCTTTTCACTTTCTTTCTATAATTCCTGCAGTATTCTGCCATTTCACTGCCCGTAGCAAACCACACGCCGCCCAGACTTTCCATGTAATCCAGCAGATCCTCCAGAAGGCTGATTCTTCCCGGCGCGCCGATGGCAGCAGGATCCAGCTGCAGCACATAACACAGTCCGTATTCGTGGCAGCCGTAAAACTCATCGCGCCAGTTATTCAACACTCCCGTATAATTTGCAATTCTTCCCTGCCCTGCCGGAAATGCCGGATGGTAATTGAAAGCGAAATACGGCAGGTCGTAATTGACCCAATGAACGGGAATTTCGAGAAGGTTCTTTCCATTCCCCAAGTCTTTGTAATACGGCCTGTCATCGTCACAGAGATTGCTGGAATATTCCATGCCGCAGCTTTCGGCGATCCGCAAAGTATCCAGGGTCAGTTCGCCATCCGGGCTGCGGAATCCCTTCGGCGTAATGCCGCAGACTTCCTCAATGGCCGCAATTCCTTTTTTGATTGCGGACGTCTGCTCTTCAGGGCTGAGCAAAGCCATGTTTTCATGTCGGTAACCCATGGCAGCGATTTCATGGCCTGTCTCCTGAATTTTGCGTACTTTGTCCGCGTATTGCTGCGCCACCCAGCCCGGCGTGAAGAAAGTCGCTTTGATGCCCCGCTCCTCCAGTACATCCAGAATCCGCCCGACGCCTCTCGTCATGCCGTACTGGCCAAGGGACAGGGTCTTTGGCATATTGCAGCAGGAAGGATCCAGCTGCAGCCAGAATAGCTCTGCATTGAGGTTTATGGTAATCATGGCTGCACAGCGTTTGCCTTTTGGCCATTTCGGCTGTTTTAATCTCATTTTATTCCGCCTCCCTTTTCGAATGATGTTCTCTGTACCAATCCGCAATCTCGCTGCCAGCAGCCACCCACACATCCTCTCTTACGGTAATTGCCTGAAGCAGATGATCCAGAATCTGAATTCTCCCCGGCGAACCGATAATCTGCGGATGGCTCATATAAGAAATGCAGAGGCCCTGTCTGTGGTGGCCGCGAAATTCTCTCATAAAATTATCTTCTACATCCCGATAGCAGGAAATCCTGTCCAGCCCCGCCGGCTCTGCCGGATACATGTGATAAGCCATCGCCACATAGTCGTCCACCTCCCACTTGGTCGGTATTTCGATAAAATCCGTTTCCTCGCCGTCGATAACTGTGCGATAAGGTCTGTCGTCACCTCGCATGGAACTGGAATAGCGAAAACCTCTTTCATACAAAAGTTTTGGCGTCTCCTCCGCCCAATCTCCTGATGGCGTGCGGAATCCCTTTACCTCATGCCCAATCAGTTCCTTAAAAATTTCCTGCGCTTTTTCAATAATCTCGATCTGCTGCTCTGTAGTCTGCCCTGCAAACCGTTCATGGGCATAACCGTGATGTCCGATTTCATGCCCGGCTTCTGCAATCCGCAGAACCACCTCAGGATATCTCTCTGCCGTAAGACCCGGCACGAAAAACGTCGCCCTTACGTCATACTGCTCCAGCTTGTCGAGAATTCTGTCCACACAGCGTTTAGGGCCGTATTGCCCCACCGATAAAGACTTGATATATTTTTCTCCGTTGGGAAGGCCTCGGTTCCCATTTTCCCAGGTGGTGTCACCGTCCACATCAAAAGTGAACATGACTGCGCTTTTTTTGTTCTCCGGCCACTTTATTCTTTCCATTTTCACTCCTTTTTGATCTTTCATCTATATCCGTCAGATATAAACGCAAGCACCGTGCCAAGAGATAACAGTAACAGATTGATTGGAATTCCAATGATTATTTCAATTTCTATGAAAAGGTGCACAGGAATAGCAAAAAAATAGGTTAATCATTCGCCTGATTAACACAGTAACAAGGGTTTTCAGTAAAAACATGATTCAAAGTTGTCAGAAAATATATGATTTCATGTTGACTTTTCATCTGCCTAGTCCTTGGAACCCACCGACCAGTATGACTGGATTACCGCAGGGGAAAGTCCAGGCCAGTTCGAAGCCTATGACGGAGAAAAATGGTTTCTCATTGATGCCACAGGCCGTGTTCTGGAAGAGATCCCCGATGACGAAAGCCTGGGCGGAGGGCTTTTCCGGTTTGAGAAAGAAGACCTTTGCGGTGTCAAAGATGCCAGCGGCAAGGTTGTCATCGAAGCCAAATACCGCTCCATAGAAAAATTCCATCACGGATATGCTGCCGCATGGGACGGCTCCCGTCACAAGCTGCTGAGCCGGGATGGCAGCCAGCTCCTTGCAGACGAATTGATCTCGGATATCTCTTATATCAAAGACGGCAAGTATTTCATCAATGGCAATACGCATTACATCCTGGACGTCATCACGGGAGAGAAGACGCAGCTGCCCTCAAAAGTCCTTGGAATCACCACAGATGACAACGGCAGCTACATGGCCAGGCTCCCAGATGACACCTACTGTTATCTGACAGACTCCTTTGCCATCCCCGAGGGTGCGGTTTTGTACAAAACCCTGCCAGAGTTCGCAGAGGGTCTCGCCTACGTCGAGCGTTATGATGATTTGATCGTGGACGAAAAACACAATATTCCTCTTACTCGTGGTCACACGCGCATCTGCGGATACATGGACGATTCCCACAAAATCGTTCTGCCTCTTGCGTACAAAGACATCAAGAGGGCATGCCCATTTGCAGAGGGTAAGGCTTTGATCTATGCGGACAGGAAAATTATCTGCATTGACACCAAGGGCAACACCCTGTTTACCCTTGAAGGCTGCAGCAATAATGATCCACTTGACACCGGTTTTGCAGGCGGCTATGCATCATTATCACTGGATGGCAAAAAAGAAGGCATCATCGACGAAAAGGGAGAGTTCGTTATCGATCCGATCTTTGACTCTGTGGGCAGAATCAACGCAGGTCACGCTGCGGCAAGGTACAAAGATCAGTATGGAATCATAAACCTGAAAGAAGGGATCTAAATGCTCAGCAAAGCAATCTCACTCAATTTGAAAATTGGAAAAGATGATTTTTCAAAGGCCATAGGTATTTCCGCAGCAGGTTATGTTCTCGCAAGCCTCGCCGGCGGAATTCTCCTCGCAATCAGCCTCATCGTAGTCATGGTCTTCTGCATCAAAGGACTGAACTGCATCTTCAGTACCTCTTTGTTTGATGATGAGGGAACATTCTATATGGCCTTGCCGCTGTCAGAAAAAGAGGTCGTTCTCAGCAAAGTCGCAGCTGGAAGCATCTACATGCTTCTCCTGGATTTAGTATCTGTGTCAGCGATTTTTCTCATCACGATCCTCTCACATCTCATCGGGATGGACGTTACAGAGATTCTTATGAATCCTCTGCAGCAATATATGGATCTCCATATGACCGCAGGGCAGATTGCCGTCCTCATAGGTCTGTCTCCTTTGAAGATGCTCCTGCAGCAAGTGTTCTTCTGTTCTTTCGCCATGGCGGCCCTGCTGTCCTTCAACTTGATCAAGCCCGGCAAGTTATCCGTCGTCGCATGGCTGGTCATCTTCGGAATCAACGCTGCTGTCAGTTCTGGTATAACGGCCATAACCAGCAAACTCGTAGCATCGGGTTTCAATTTTTTTCTTCTGGAAGGCGTTACAGACATTCTGTATGCCGTGCTCATCCTAATATTCCTCTCTCCCGAAAGGTCTCTATCACTTCCAACAGTCTGATTCCTTCGTGATTGATCACACTGCCGCCCCGTCCCTTGGGCGAGCGGATAAACCCATACGAAGCCAGCTTCGACAGCGCCTTTCGAACTTCGCCCTCCGTATAAACACCGCCACTTTCGTTGACCTTCTCTAATAACTTCTGTCTGCCATAGCGTTCATTGCAGCCAAAGGACCGCCTGAGTTCGCACAGAACCGCATAATAGAGTTCAATCTCTCGCCCTTCATTGAGAATAAATTTGTCAATAATGGTAGAAGACTCCTGCACCAGGCTGCTGTCTGCATGCTCCTTCTGCCTGTATTTCATCGGCGGAAGATCGTCCAGCTCAATGTATTTTTTTCCTTTGCTTGCCAAGAACTCCGCCACATTTCTCAGTTCCCGCACATTGCCCCGCCAGGCGTAATGAACCAGGGCATCCGCACTCTGCGGACTCAGCTGCAGATTCGCATTCATGCGGTCTGCGAGGGAATAGAAAATCGGCAGGACGTCTCCGCTTCTCTCCCGCAGCGGCGGGGTCTTCCACGGATTGACAACGGCAACACGTTGAGCCTGTAGTAGAGGTCTTCTCTGAACTCTCCCCGTTCTACCAGTTGAAACAAATTCTTGTTGGTCGCTGAGATGATTCTCACATCCACGTCGATGTTTCTGCTGCCGCCTACACGCATGACCTTACGTTCTTCCAGGACTCTGAGCAGTTTGGATTGCAGCTGCAGCGGCATTTCGCCAATTTCGTCCAGAAAAATCGTTCCACGATGAGCCAGTTCAAAGAATCCCATCTTGCCGCCCTTTTTCGCACCAGTGAAAGAGCCTTCTTCATAGCCGAACATCTCGCTCTCCAACAAGTTATCCGGTATAGCCGCACAGTTTACGGCGACAAAATTATATTTTCTTCTGGCAGAAGCGTTATGGATGCTTTGCGCGAACATCTCTTTGCCTGTGCCGCTTTCCCCGATGATCATCACCGCCGCATCAGATGCTGCAATCTGCCTGGCATCAGCGATCGCACTTCCGATTACGTCGCTTTCCCCTAAAATGTCTTCAAAATGGTATCTGGCCACGTGACTGGTTTCATTGAGCTTGGCTCTCATGCCGTGTTGCTTTTCCTCTGCCTCCTCAAAATCAGTTACAGTGATAATATGTCCCGCCATCTCATCACCTGAACGGATTTCTACTGCAGATATGATCAAATTCGCCGCAGGCGTTTTGACCAGCCGTTCTTTTGTCGAGTTCACATCCAGCTCCGGCAGCACTTCTTCGATGTGAAACCCCTGTAGAACCTTAGATCGCTCCGTCAAAAGCTTCTGAGCTTTTTCATTAGACAGATAAATCCTGCCCACTGAGTCAGTGATGATGATGCCCTCGTTCATCAGCTTAATCAGCGTATTCAGCTTGTCAGTCATGCTCTCTTTATCACCCATCAGCTTATCCATACTGGAGTTGATGTAATAATATTCTTTTCTGGCCTCGTTGGCTTCCCTGGAAGCAAACTCTTCGTAGACTCCCAGTTTGTCTGCTATGTTGTATAGGCTGTTCATATCCACAGAACTCTCGCCAACGTTATAGACCTTCGTGATGCCTGGCGGTACCAGATGTGCCTCATTAGGAGTGATGGCGGTATGAATACTGTGATCGTAATCCCCTTCGCCATAGTAAGGGATCAGTTCCAAATCACGGATTCCCGCATCGTACATACAGGTAATCGTATGCATGCAGCTTCTGTTGTCAAAATTGACCAGCAGAGCCCTGGTTCCACTCGCTATCTCTTTCAGGGGTTCCATCTGTTTTTTACTCAGCGACAAGGAGAGAACGATGATTTCTGACGCTTCACTGATTTTCTGCCTGACCTGCTGAAAGATATTAAAAGCAGAAAGCAGCACAAAGTCCTCTTCAATCAGCCCGATCCTTTCGACTTCTGCGATGGAATAAGAAACAAACCCGGCATAGCGATTCATGTACTTTGCTACGTTGTTCATCAAGAAGTCCGCATATTCCTTTTCTGTCGCTACGACCGCAATTCGTTTCATGCTCGCCTGCCCTTTCTTTATTTCAGCTTAAATCCCTGCTTTTCGAGAACATCTTTTAAAAATGGCCTCTGGGGTTTTTCCACAAAATCCGACATCTGCATGGACCAGGTTTCATCGCGTTTCCCGCCAGTTCTCTCGATGTAATACTGCCTGATTACTTCATCATACTTCCGGATCTGTTCTTCTTCTCCGTCGGTATGATACTTCCCTTCTTTTAATACGACAGTTAGAGGCAGTCTTGGCTTTGCAGCCTCGTCGGTATTCGTCTCTGGATAGCCCAGAACCATACCGAATACCGGATATACCCCCTTAGGAATATCTAGCAGTTCCATGACCTTCGGCAGGTTATTTCTGATCCCACCGATATAGGTGCATCCCAGACCTTCTGATTCTGCTGCCAGCACTGCGTTCTGTGCTGCAATGGCGGCGTCCACCGATGCCATAAGAAACGTCTCTGTATATTCCATGTAGCTTTCGGGAGCCTGACGCTGATTCATTTCACTGGCCCGCAGCAAACGGCTCACATCGGCACAGAACACTAAGAATACGGGCGCATTTAGAATCGGCTTCTGGCTGGTCACCTCGCTATAAAAAGTTTCCTTTGTCTTTTGATCCGTGACCTTGATCACTGTATAGGCTTGGATAAATTCTGACGTCGCCGCATGCTGTGCGCACTTGATAATCCTCTCCAAAAGTTCATCAGCAACTGGCTGCTCCTTAAATTTCCTAACAGATTTATGGTTTATCATCAAATTTTCCACTGCATTCATTTCTTTCTCCTCCATTTTACATTGCAAATTGCTTTTTCTTATCTATATACTGTCATTATAAAGCAAACTTCATGCCACCATCGTTATCTGCCTTTTTCCAAAGAAACCATCCTGATCTGGCTGAAGTCAAACGTGCTTTTAGGTTAATTCTTCCCCTAATTTCCCCGCTTTATTTGTCGCCCTCTTCCTTTATTTCTCGAAGAGAGCCTTGCAACGTTCAACTTTCAGAGATTTTTGACTTCTATGATATTTTGGCATAGAAATTGCTCTTCTTAATCTCGTAAAAAGTGACACGTGCATCACTGGAATTATATTTTACAACATTATAAGAAAGAAAGGAATATGCAAAATGAGTACATCAAGCAAAAAAGTCACAAAGCCGCAGGCTTTCTTCATGCTGATCCTGGGAATTGTCCTCGTCGTCGTGGGCTTCCTGGTCACGGAAGATGCTGACGCAGTCATCCTGCTCTCTGTCGGCGCTCTGCTGTCTGTCATCGCCGTCATCTTCGGCACGAAATACCGCGATATTCAGTCAACAATCATCACGCTGGTCAAAAATATGATCATGCCGATTCTGATTATCTTTTCCGTCGGCATGATGATCGGTACCTGGGTCTTGTCAGGAACCGTGCCAATCATGGTATATTATGGGATTCAGATTATCAGCCCGTCCCTATTCTATTTCCTGACCTGTCTGATCTGCACCATCATGGCCCTGATCATGGGCTCCTCCTGGGGCACCATCAGTACCGTCGGTATCGCTTTCCTTGGCATGGCTTCCGGTCTTGGCATGTCTCCGGTCATCACAGCCGGCGCCATCGCCAGCGGCGCGCTCTGTGGAGACAAGCTGTCTCCGATGTCAGATTCGCCCAACGTCTCTACCGCTGTATCCAAGGTAAACCTCTTTGAGGGCTGTATCCATGCGGCAAAGACTTCTCTGCCCGCACTGGTGATCTGCCTGGTCTACTTCCTGATCCTGGGCTTCAACAATGACGCCGCAGGTGGAGGAACAGGAACAGAAGCCTATGATACCATTGTAAATGGACTTTCCTCTATTTACAATCTGAACCCATTGCTGCTGCTTCCACCTGTCGTCGTCATCGTGCTGATCATCATGAAAAAGCCGATTCTCCCGACCTTTGCTGTAGGTATCGTCCTCGGCGCCGTTCTGTCCATGATTTTCCAGAGCGCTTCTATCGGTGACGTTGCCAGCGTCATGATGAACGGCTACGGAGAAGCCACCGGCGTGGACCTCATCGACTCCATCATCCTCAGAGGCGGACTTTCAAGTTTCCTGGAAATCGCGGCGATTTTGATCGCGGCCTGCGTATTCGGCGCGCCGCTTCGTGCGGCCGGTGTCATCGACGCACTGCTGGATCTGATCACAACGACGTCCAAGAGCTCCAAGTCCATGGTCGTCAAGGTATATGGCATGTGTCTGACCTTCTTCGTCATCACAGGCGGTTACGATCTGACCTATGCAGCCCTCGGCCCTATGCTTCCGGATTTGTTCGACAAATACCACCTGCACAGGAAGAACCTGTCCCGTATCCTGCAGGACTGCACCATCAGTTTGTCCCCGATGATTCCTTGGGGCGGAATGGGCACATTCGATCCGGCAACCCTGGGCGTTGCGAACTCAGACTTTTTCATCTATGCGCCGCTGACCTGGCTCAGCACCCTGATCGGATTCATCTATGTCCTCACAGGGTTCACCATGACCAAAGTTACAGATGAAGAAATCGCGGCACAGGATGCTGCACTGGAAGCCTGATTATCAGACTTCGGTCAAAAGCTGCTGACGAAAAGCGTATGCGCCGTCAGCAGTTTTTTTGCTGCCGATGGGGCGCTGCTCGAACGGCTGGAAACGGCGTAAATGCGGGATAAAAACGTTCCTGACGCCGTTTTTCACATGTTTTTACACAAAAAACAAGCAATAATAGAAGTCATTTGAAGATATACCGTGTATGTGATGTATAGAAATCGGCAATTTTTCGTATTTTAATACAATTCAGGCATTTATTGGTATTATTCGACTCCCGTAAAGGTGGAATCCGGCGTCACAGGGGCGATTTTTTGACAAATGCGCCGCTTTGAGCCTTTCCTTCATATGAAGCAGATTCCTGTAATCCCCTCTCGTTCTCTTGACAACATCTGGAATCGATAGTATATTGCATCTTACAAAGGAGATGAGATATTGAACTTTTTAACACAGTACAAAGGCCTGCCAACGCAGATTTACATTCTCTCCATTTCCAGGGCAGTTATTTCCATGGGAATGATGTTCGTATACCCTTTTTTGTCTCTGCTTTTGACCAGCAGACTGGGCTACACAGAGCTCGACGCCAGCTACATCGTGGTCGCAGCTTCCATCGCCAGCACCCTGGGAACGCTGGTGGGCGGGAAATTGTCTGACGAAATCGGCCGCAAAAAAGTCTATATCACCGCTACTTTCATCGTCATCCTCTCTATGACTGTGGCGGGATTCTTTGCTTCAAGCCATCTGGTCATTCTCTTTATCATCGTCACTTATTTTGTCGCCAGCTCCATCCTGCCTACTGTATCGGCAATGATCCTCGATTGGGCGGACGAGAGCAACAAGACGGAGTGCTTCTCTTTGATGTATTTGTCGGGGAATATCGGAAGCGCCCTGGGTCCCGTCATCGCGGGGATGTTGTTCTACAGCCACATGCCTTGGATCTTCTTCAGCATGGCAATGATTTTCTTTGTCACCTTTGTCCTCGTCCTATGCAAAGTACAGGACATCTATGTGCCGCGAAAAGATACCAGGCATCTGGAAACCGTCAAGCAGGTCAGTCAGGTCAGAATCCTTCTGCAAAACCCGATTCTGCTGCTGTTCACCATCTGCCTCGCCCTATTGACCCTCTGCTACATCAACCTGGATTTCATGCTTCCATTACAGCTTCGGGATCTGTTCGGTCTCGACGCGGGATCAAAATACAGCTCTCTGGTCTGGACCATCAACGGATGCGTGGTCGTTTTCTGTACGCCGATCATCGTTTCTTTTACAAAGAAAAAACATCCCCTGTTCAACATCGGCTTTGCCTGCCTCCTCTATGCAGCAGGCTTTTCCCTCTATGGGTTCGCCAGCAGCATCACAATCTATATGATGGCAGTGGTCATCTGGACCAGCGGAGAAATTCTGATTTCCACCTGTGCAGGGCTTTACATCGCAGACCAGTCACCGGAAACCCACAAAGGCCGCAGCATGTCTCTCTACGAGTTTTCAAGAGGCATCGGCAGGCTGGCAGGGCCCGTTTTCACCGGCTGGCTGCTGCAGTCTTACACCTATGCAAAGACCTGGTTCATCATCTCCTGCATCTGTCTCGCCGTGGATGTAGTTATCTGGGCGCTCTACCGAAAAAAGAATTGTTAATCAAATCCGGTAAAAGTGCCATAAATAAGCGGATTTAGATGCTTTTATGGCATTTTTGCCCGTTTTTTCTTATTAAAGAAAAAACTGCAAAGTCAGTCCAACTTTGCCCAGGTATCTTGAAATACCTCCGATAAAACAGTATAATGAAAAAAATAGAATATTCGGTATCATTTTAAAACATATGAAGGAGTGATCGCATGATTCTCACAAAAGAACAGCAAGCTCTGCTTGACGGCGAGCAAGGCGAAACCATGGCCAAGATCGTCAAGACCCTGGTCATGTACGGTGAAGCCTTTGGCGCCGAAAGAATGGTTCCAATCACAAACGAATATGGCCATACCGTCATCAGTTTCGGCATCGGCGTCATGACGCCGGTCTACGAGCTGTACGATCGGCTTTTATCTGACCAGGCGACCAGCAAGCAAAAGTTCTCAGCAGACCCGAGACCTTTGGACAAAAACGTCCCATCGTCTTTCCTGCAGAACATCGTGTTCAAGTTCATGTACAGCCAGCAGGAGCATTACGAAGAACAGCTGCGCAAACTGGGACTTCTGAACGAGGATGCCTATACCTGCGCCTGCTACCTGCCGGAAGTGGGCAATGTGCCAAAGCGGGGCGAAGTCCTTTCCTGGGCCGAATCTTCCGCTGTGGTCTATGCAAACAGCGTCCTTGCAGCAAGATGTAACAGGAACTCCGGCATCATCGAACTGATGGGTTCCATCGCCGGTTTTGTTCCGGAATTCGGCCTGCTGACCGACGACGGTCGAAAAGCTGACTGGATTGTTGAAATCCGCACGGAAAAGATGCCAGAGGCACAGATCTTAGGTTCTGCCATCGGCATGAAGGCCCTGGACCAGGTGCCGTACATCAAGGGCCTGGACAGATGGATCGGCACTGCCTTAGATGATGCTGCCTGCGCCTACCTCAAGGACT
>URXI01000118.1 GCA_900551775.1 uncultured Eubacterium sp.
CAGCCATAACGACTGCTTACCGCGTCGATACGATCATCCTGCTGCCGATCATCAATCTGGGTTCAGCCATCGCCACCATGGTCGCACAGGCAAATGGAGCCAGAGACAAGGAGCGTATCCGAAAGTTTTTCAAAATTGGCACGCTGCTGATGATTGGGATTTCCCTGGTATTGACCGTGCTGGTGATTCCCACCGGAGGATATCTGATCTCCATGTTCGGCGTAGAAGCGGAAGCAGCAAGAATCGGACGAGACTTCTTCCAGCGCATTGCCGCTTTTTATGTGATATATGGATTGTCCATGGCAGTCCGCGGCGTATTAGAAGGGGTAGGGGATGTGACCTTTTCCAGCATTGCAGGAATCCTGTCCCTGATTGCGAGGATCATCATGTCCTACACCCTGGTTGCCTTCTGCGGCAATATGATCATCGCCTATGCGGAAGGTTTGTCCTGGCTGCTGCTGCTCTTGCTGTACCTGGGACGTTACATGGTGAAACGCAGAGAATTAAAACGCAGAGCGGCAGCTTCTGACCGAGAAGCTGCCGCTTTCTTTTATAGTTCGTTGATGGTTTCTGTGATTGCCATATTGCGAATCCGTTTTGACGGTGCATAGACTGCGGCAATCGCGGCGGCCAGAACAAATAGAAGGATGATTGCCAAATCGCCAGCGGGCAGGCTCCAGGCAGCGAAATGAAAGTGACTCGTGATGAGGAAGTAATAGATTGCTTTGCTGATCCACAGCCCGATGATGCAGCCGACGATACAGCCGGATAAGGCATAGGTAAATGCTTCCGCAGCGATCATCTTCGTGATTTGACGCGCATCCATTCCGACTGCCCGCATCGCCCCGTATTGTTTGATCCTGGCAGATACGCTCATGGAAATGCTGTTGACAATATTCAAGATTGTAACCAGGGTGATAATTGCCAAAAATCCATAAATACAGAACACGAAGGCCATATAAGTGCCGGAAGTGTTTTGCTCGCGCTGGTCTTTGAAGGTGTATCTGCCATCTGTGCGCTGACGGATAGCCTGGACATCCTTTTCACTCGCGTCTTTTGACAGCTGGATCATGACAAGAGAATAATTCGTTCTTCCTGTTAGACGTTCAAAGGTTTTGCCAGAAGTGATGAGGGTGATTTTTCCCCTGGTGCTGCCGTCGCTGTTGAATGGGTCGTATTTCAGCAAGCCTGCAATTTCGACCTCCTTGGTGCCGACTCGCATTTTATCACCGATCTTCAGAGGACTGTTCTGATCCCAGGTCGCCAGTACATAATTGCTGTCACTGTAAACCTTTGAAATATCGCTGCCCTTTTTCAGCATGTCGTCTTCGGTCAGACAGTCTAAATCAAAATTGTCATAAGAAATGATGTCGATGGGTTGCACTTTTTTCTCATTCAGTTCGGCTTTTACATCAAAAGCGCTCTTGCGCCCGAAGACGCGTTTTACACCGTCCATACCGCCGATGGTGTCCAGGAGCCCTTGATCGATAGGTTCAGAGCGGCGGCCTGCAATGGAGATATCGTAGGTATTAGAGTATTGTGGCATCAGGTAGTTGACAAAATCGATCAAAACTGAAAAACTGAGAAACAGTATGATGCTGAGGGCAAAGGAGCCTGTCATCAGGATCAGGTTTTTCTTTGTAGATAGGGCGTGGCGGACGCCGAGTGCCGTGTCGATTTTGAACATATTTTTCTTGACTCCATGGTGTACTCCGCTAGTGATTTCTGCGTTTCCCGAAACCGCGGAGGCAGGAGATACCCTGGCGGCACGCTTTGCCGGAGACCTGGCGGCAATCAGTACAGTGACGATGCCGATGACGATACCGCTGATGATGCCGATGACGCTGATCCCGAAGAGTGGGATGTGAGAAAATTCTTCTCCTACGAGAAACCGCAAAACAGCACAGAGACCCCACGTGGTAACAATGCCGAGGCCGAGACCGATGGGAACCGCCGTTTTGCACCAATTGAGCGCCTCTAGTCTGACAAAGCGCACGATCTGCTGTTTGCTCATGCCGATACAGCGCATCATGCCAAAGAATTTTGTGCGCTGGGCAACGTTGCTGTTGATACTGCTTGAGATCATCAGAACACCTGCAATCAGTATGAGGATAAACAGAACGCCTGCGGACAGATAGAGAGATTGTCCCATGGCGCTATCCGTAATATCCTGCATATTCAGACCGTCATGCTTTTCCAGCAACCGCTGCTGTTCCATTCTGATTCCCATATCTGCCATACTGAAAACAGCCGTTACCAGGAATACCGCAAAGATGATACAGAGAAGGGTCATGCGGTTCTGCCTTTTGTGGACTTTTGCCGAGATGGGGATTAAGCTGAGATAACTTTTCATTCGCGGCACCTCCCAAAATCGGTCAGCACGCCGTCAGACACCTGCAATACACGGTCTGCAGCCTGTGCGGTACTGCGGCTGTGAGTGATCATGACGATGGTCTGCTCATATTCTCGGGATGCTTCCTTTAACAGCGCAATGACTTCGCGGCTGTTCTGGGTGTCGAGATTTCCTGTGGGCTCGTCTGCCAGAATCAAAGCCGGCCGGGTGATCAAAGCGCGCCCGATGGCCACGCGCTGCTGCTGTCCGCCAGATAATTGGCTCGGCAGATGGTGGCGGCGTTCCTTCAAATTGAGCACCGTAAGCAATTCCTCCAGATAATTTTTGTCTGGCTTCTGATAGTCCAGTAATACGGGGAATATGATGTTCTGCTCAACGGTCAGTTCGGGAATCAGATTAAAGCTCTGAAAAATAAAGCCGATATTTCTGCGGCGGAAGATGGTCAGCTTTTTGTCCTTCATCGCAAAAATATCTTTTCCGCCGATGAATACCTTGCCAGAGGTAGGGACGTCCAAGGCACCGATCATGTTGAGAAGGGTGGTAAAATCTTTTGAAAATATGGGGCAGGTCCTCAGGGTGGATGCCGCTTCCGTTGTCTTTTATGATGATCTGGAGCATAGAAGGGAAGGTGCGCCAGGCGATGGTTACAAAATCATCCGCCTGCATATGGTCGAGAGCGTTTTTTACGATGTTGCCGACTGCTTCGGTCATCCAACTGCGGTCGCACAGAAAGGGAACGTCATTGCCTTCGGATAAGGTGATGATCTTTTTTTCCTGTTGGGCGCGAAAGAGGAACTGATTTCTTACACTTTCCAGCAGTTGGGATACAGATGTGAAAGACTTTTCTAAGCAGATGGTGCCAGCGTCCAGCTTGGTGATTTTGAGAAGGCTCTGCACCAGGGCTTCGATTCTGTCAAGCTCTTGCTCGGAAAGGGTTAGAAACTCTTTGATAGTCGGAAACTCTGCTGCCTCCTCCTGAAGAATGCCGTTGTAGATATTGAGGGCTGCCAGGGGTGTTTTCAGTTGATGTGAAATATCTGATATCGTATTCTTTAGGAATGCTTTTGACTTCGCCTCGTTTTCTGCGTGGGCATTGAGGATAGAAACCAGTGTATTCACCTCATGGAACAGGCGGTATAGCTGCCCCTCGTCATCACATTCGATGCGTGCATCTTTATCCCCGGAAAGGTATTCTGTGATCTGGGAGACGGCATCTTCCATGATTTTGTTCTGTTCGCTGAAATACCTGTAACAGAGTATCAATATGGCGGCACTTATGGCCAGGCCTGAGAGAAGCACATAGAATGCAGCATATTTGACGTCAAAGCTCATCAGCAGCATTGCAGTCGACAGAAATGCCAGCAGGCAGAGTGTGATGGAGACAAATAGGCATTTGTTTTTCTGATTTACGAAGATCTTCATCATATACCTCAACCTTTCGTGTTCCACTTATAACCCATGCGGCGGACTGTGACAATTCGTCTTGGTTCTGCAGGATTGTCCTCAATTTTTGTGCGCAGCCTGCGGATATAGACAGTGAGGGAATTGTTATCGATATAGTTTTCGTCACAATCCCACAATTTACTCAAGATCCGTTCTGGTGAAAGCACTGCATCGGGGTTTTCCATGAACAGACACAGCAATTTGTATTCACTGGCGGTCAGGTCAAGGAGCGCGCCGTTTTTGTAAACCTCTCTTTGCAGCATCCGTATCCTTATGTCATGTGAGTGCAGTTCTGCAGCCTGCTGATCGAAATTCTCACTCCTGCGGAGCAGGGCGTTGATCCTCGAGAGGAATACGGCCAGTTTAAAAGGTTTTGTCATATAATCGTCGCCTCCGATATCCAGACCCATGATGATGTCGGTTTCTTCGTCGGCAGCGGTGAGGAACAGGATGGGGACTTTTGAAGTCTGACGTATTTTCCTGCACAGGTCAAAGCCGCAGCCGTCGGGAAGAGATACGTCCAATATAACCAGATCATATCTTCCGTCTACCCATAATGTGTCTGCTTCTTGCGTCGTACGAGCAACGTCGATCTCGTATCCCTGTTTTTTGAGGGCAAAGGAAAGGCCGTTAATCAGGCTCAGATCATCTTCCACTAAAAAAAGTCTCTTCATTGGTTCTCCTCATTCTTTCGTCAAAATAGGCCCAGTAACGAAAAACGGCATAGCAAAAGCTACGCCGTTTCTAATAACAATCTTATGAGATTTCTATACGATGCCCTGTGCCATCATTGCTTCTGCAACCTTTTCGAATCCAGCGATGTTAGCGCCAGCGATCAGGTTATAGCCGATGCCGTATTTTTCACAAGCGTCAGCAGCAGCCTTATGGATGTTAACCATAATTGTCTCTAACTGTTCATAAACCTGAGCAGGTGAGAAGACTGTGTGACCAGCGTTCTGTCCCATTTCGATGCATGAGCATGCAACGCCGCCGGCATTTGCTGCCTTGGATGGTCCAACGACTACGCCGTTTTCCTGTAAGTATTCGATAGCTTCGTTTGTCGTAGGCATGTTAGCGCCTTCGCAGAGGAACTTACAGCCGTTAGCAACCATTGTCTTAGCATCCTCGATGCGGATTTCGTTCTGTGTTGCGCATGGGATGTAGAGATCAGCTTTGACTTCCCAAGGTTTCTTTCCAGCGTAGAAAGTAGCTCCCGGGAATTTGTCTGCGTAAGGTGCGCAGATGTTCTTGCCGGAACCTCGGAGCTCAAGAAGGTAATCAACTTTTTCGCCAGATACGCCGTCTGGATCGTAGATGTATCCGTCTGGTCCGGAAATCGTGATGACCTTAGCGCCTAATTCGTTGAGTTTCTGAACTGTTCCCCAAGTTACGTTACCGAAACCGGAAACTGCAACTGTCTTGCCCTTTACTTCTTCTCCACAGTGTTTCAGCATTTCTCTTGCAAAGAATACGATTCCGTATCCGGTAGCTTCTGTTCTGCCTGCTAATCCGCCGTAGGATAAGCCTTTTCCTGTCAGAACGCCTTCGTATCTGTTGACGATTCTCTTGTACTGTCCGAATAAGTAACCGATTTCTCTGGCGCCTACGCCGATGTCTCCAGCAGGAACATCAGTGTGAGGACCGATATGTCTGTAAAGCTCAGTCATGAAGGACTGGCAGAATCTCATGACTTCTGCGTCTGATTTGCCGTTAGGATCAAAGTCGGAGCCGCCTTTGCCGCCGCCGATAGGAAGACCAGTCAAGCTGTTCTTGAAGATCTGTTCAAAACCTAAGAATTTGATGATTCCTGGGTATACGTTTGCTGCAAATCTCAGACCGCCTTTGTAAGGTCCAAGTGCGCTGTTGAATTCGTATCTGTATCCTCTGTTGACCTGTACTTTGCCGTTGTCATCAACCCAAGGTACTCTGAAGCTGATTCCTCTTTCTGGCTCGATCAGTCTCTCTACTAATCCTGCTTCTACATATTCAGGATGTGCTTCAAGAACTGGTTCGATGGAAGTAAGAACCTCTTCAATTGTCTGTAAAAATTCTGGTTCACCAGGATTTCTCTTCTTAGCAATCTCAATGTATTGCTCAACTAATTTACCCATTGTGATCTCCTCTTTTCTTTAAAATTATTTACTAAAAGTTGTAAATATTGTCGCCGTTACTTTCAATATAACACTTTGGGAAATTGTAGTCAACCTTTTCCGAAATGTTTTTCTTTCGAAACATCTCTTGGGAGATAATAGTTGAAATTCCAATGATTTCGCAATGTACATTGCTAAAGTGGGGCGTACATAAAATGGTTGCAAAGTTTGTCGTATGTGGGGTATAATTAAGTGTTAGAGTATGCATAAGAAAGGAAGTGAAGACATGGATAACGGGCCCGACTCTAAACGAAGCAACAATTGTATAGGCTATAAAAGACGATTCCTGTCTTCACGTGAAAAATAGACTTCATTGGTATATTTCCGTGTAGATAGGAAAATACACAGGAAAGTGAGGAAGATACCAATGGACAACATCATGATGGATTCCGATATGCTGATGGAAGAATCCTTGGAGAAGATCCTGGAATTGCTGGAGAACAAGAAGTATTTCCAGGCGAGAGATGAGCTGCTGAAGTATAATGCAGTAGATATTG
This sequence comes from uncultured Eubacterium sp., assembly GCA_900551775.1. Lineage (GTDB taxonomy): Bacteria > Bacillota > Clostridia > Peptostreptococcales > Anaerovoracaceae > Senimuribacter. Next base: position 6,444 of record URXI01000118.1, read on the forward strand.
CAGAACTTTTAGAAGAAGTGACAGAAGAGAGTGAGATTGACATGACGATCATTTTGTTCCGACTCCTTCCAAAAGATGTTTCAGTAGAAGTTTTTTCAGAATTACCGACAGACGATCAGGTGGAGATCGTTAATGGGATCACCGATAAGGAAATCACCTTCATCGTGCAGGAGATGGACTTTGATGATAAGATCGACGTACTGGAGGAACTGCCGGCTAATGTAGTCGACAAGATTCTCGAAAAAACACCAAAAAACGAAAGAAAATTAATCAATACATTTCTAAATTATCCTGATACTTGTGCGGGCAGCCTGATGACACCGGACTATATCAGTCTGCAGAAAGACTGGTCTGTGGGCGAAGCCCTGGAATATATCAGGGAGGTGGGTATGGACGCGGAGACGGTCTACACCTGTTATGTCAAAGACAGCGGGCGCAAACTGATCGGCATCGTGTCTCTGAGCACCCTGGTCATTTCCGATGATGAGATCAAAATCAAGGACATCATGCGCACGGATTACGTTTACGAAAACGTCTATGACGACCAGGAGGATGTTTCAGAAGACTTCAAAAAGTACGGTTTCCTGGCCATCCCGGTAGTAGATAAGGAACAGAGACTGGTGGGCATCATCACCGTCGATGATATCCTGGACGTCATGGAAGAAGAGGCGACAGAGGATATCGAGAGAATGAACGGCGTCATCGACTGGGAAAATTCCGACAAGGGATATTTGGATATGTCGGTATGGCAGCATGTCATCAACCGATTACCTTGGCTGGTCATCCTGATGATTGCCTACATCTTTACGGGTATGATCATCACCAGCTTTGAGGGAAGGCTGTCGCAGATCATCAGCCTTGTCGCCTATATGCCGATGCTTATGGGAACCGGCGGAAACACCGGCTCTCAGGCAGCAACGCTGATTATCCGCGGATTGGCTACCGACGAGGTGGACACTTCTGATGTATTCAAGATACTTTGGAAAGAAGTGAGAATCGGATTTTTGATCGGAGCGATTCTCAGCGTTCTGAATTTTGGCAGAGTCTACTGGCTGGACGGACAGAGCGCAATGATCGCACTGACGGTCTGCTCAGCGATGCTGGCAATTGTTATCTTTGCAAAGATCATCGGCAGCATGATACCGCTCTTCGTCAAAAAATTAAAGCTGGATCCGGCGCTGATTGCAAATCCAGCCATATCTTCTGTTTCTGATATGGTTGCGCTGTCCATTTATTTTGCAATGGCTATGCTGCTGCTGGGGTTATAAACGAGGTAGAATTGATGAGGAAATTTACAATTGGGATTTTGATCGCGCTGGTATGCATGGGCACATTTTCTCTGACCGCCTGCAAGGAAGAACAGCCGCCGAAGCAGGCGGACAAGCAGGATGAGCTGACGCCTTTTGCCGGTGACTGGGAATGCGAGGATAACCCTCTCAACGACCCGGATAACTACACAGGGTATCTGAAACTTACGATTACTAAAGACGGTAAATTCACGATATATGATGATGAAGCAGGAAATCCCGCCATCGAGGGAACCATAAAAATCCTCACAGGCAGCGAATTGGAAGTCAGATGCGCCGATAACGCGGATTTTGATCCGCCGCCCACATGGTACGATATGAAGACGAAGCAGATTCTTTCCTACAAATTCAAATACGAAGAGAAGCTCTATCTTACCTATGAGTCTGACTCAGAAGAAGGGAAAATCAAATCTACGCTGATATTTGATAAGGTAAAAAAATAAATGGAAATCAGAGGTTTAATTGATCGAGAATATGTCCATACTGTAATTAGAAAGCGGCCCCAAGATGTACATAAAGGGGACTGTGGAAAAGTTCTGATTCTTGCAGGATCAAGGGAAATGGCAGGCGCCGCCGTTTTCGCCAGCAGGGCTGCAATCAAATGTGGAAGCGGCCTTGTCAAGACCTGTACCAATCGAAGAATTTTCCCGGTTCTCCAAACTTCCGTACCGGAAGCCATATGTATGGAGTGGGGTAATACAGAGGATGACCTAATGCAGTATGATTGCATAGCAGTAGGCCCGGGAATGGGAGTTGATAGACGATCAAAGAACATCTTAAAGATGGTTCTGAAACATTTTGATAAGACCGTCGTGATCGATGCCGATGGATTGAATACGGTTGCAAGGCATGCAGAATTGCAGCAGCTGGTTCGAGAAACCCACGCATCAGTAATCATGACACCTCATATAGGTGAGGCCAAAAGGCTTCTCGGAAATGTGGATATCGCAGATCTTACGAGAATAGAAATTGCATCTTTTTTGCGGAAGAAATACGGCTGTATCATAATTGTAAAAGGTACGGGTACCTTGGTAGCCGTTTCTGATGAAGACGCATATATTAATACTACAGGTAACCCGGGGATGGCGACTGCCGGATCGGGCGATGTGCTTACAGGCATCATCACTTCTTTGGCGGGTCAGGGGCTTGCACCTTTTGATGCGGCCAAAACCGGAGTATTTGTACACGGACTGTCAGGTGACCTGGCAGCAGACAAACTTGGAGAATACGGCCTCACGGCCAGCGATATAGCAGATTATGTGCCTTTTGCCTTAAAAGAGTTGACAGAGTAAAAGACAAGGAGTGTTGGACTTGATAGTAAAAAAGGGAGACCTTTACTTTGCAGATTTAAGTCCGGTTGTCGGCTCCGAACAAGGGGGAGTCAGACCAGTGCTAGTAGTTCAAAACGACGTAGGAAACAAATACAGCCCAACCATTATTGTGGCTGCAGTTACATCACAGATAAATAAGGCGAAATTGCCTACCCATGTGGAGCTTGGAGCAACCGATGGCGGACTTAGTAAGAATTCGGTAGTATTGATGGAACAACTTCGTACTATCGACAAGCGAAGACTAAAGGAGCACATCGGTACACTCAGCGACAGTCAGCTGCCGACAGTAGATCAGGCACTGAGTGTCAGTCTGGGTATTACTGATAATCATAAAAACCACTAAATTAGATTTTCATGGGGAGAGCCGAAACAAGGTTCTCCCCGTAAATAATATATAATATGGAGGAAAAGAATGGATCATAAAGATTATGAGGAATTGGCCGCGAAGGTCAGGATTGACGTTATTCGCGCAATACATAGTGCCGGATCAGGACATCCCGGCGGATCGCTTTCTGCGGCGGACATTGTGACGGCCCTGTATTTTAAAGAAATGAACATCGACCCTGCTGACCCGGCAAAGGCAGGCAGGGATAAATTCATTTTATCAAAGGGACATGCCGGACCTGTCCAGTACGCGGCTCTGGCTGAGAGAGGATATTATCCGGTCAGCGATATGATGTCTCTGCGTAAGCTTGGAAGCAAGTTCCAGGGACACCCCAACATGCACAAGGTGCCAGGCATTGAGATGTCTACAGGCTCTCTGGGTCAGGGTATTTCTGTCAGCGTCGGCATGGCGCTGGCGAACAAAATGGATGAGAATCCGGGCAGAGTTTACACGCTTCTGGGCGACGGCGAGCTGCAGGAGGGCATTGTTTGGGAAGCTGCTATGTCGGCAGCCCATTACGGCCTCGATAATCTGGTCGCCATCGTAGACTGGAACGGTCTGCAGATCGACGGCAAAAACGATGATGTCATGACGGTGAAGCCGGTGGATGAAAAGTTCGCAGCCTTTGGCTGGAACGTACTGGTCATCGACGGACACAACTTTGACGAAATCTTTGACGCTTTTGATAAAGCGCGTACATACAAAGGAAAACCGACGGCGATTATCGCGAGGACCCACAAAGGCAGAGGGGTTTCTTTCATGGAAGACAATCCTGGCTGGCACGGCAAAGCGCCGAGCGAAGAAGAAGCCAGGATGGCAGTAGAGGAATTAGGAGGTGAATGGTAATGGCAGAGAAAATGGCAACAAGAGCGGCATACGGTAAAACTCTCGTAGAGGTTGGAGCTGAGAATCCAAATTTGGTAGTCTTAGACGCCGACCTTTCAAAATCTACCATGACCAACGAATTCAGCAAGACCTATCCTGAAAGATTCTACAATATGGGTATCGCTGAGCAGAACATGTACGGCGTGGCCTGTGGACTGGCATTATCGGGCAAGACGGTCTGCGCATCGACTTTTGCGATGTTCGCCAGTGGCAGGGCCTTTGAAATTATCAGAAATTCCATCGGTTATACCGGTGCCAACGTAAAGGTCTGTGCAACCCATGCGGGTATCACAGTAGGTGAAGACGGCGCCAGTCACCAGACTTTTGAAGATCTGGCTCTGATGCGCACCATTCCGGGCATGACCGTAGTCAACCCATCTGACGGTGCCAGTGCCAGACTGCTTTTGAAACAGGTCATCGACTTCGACGGCCCGGCTTATGTGAGACTCGGCCGTGCTGCCGTTCCTACTTTCTATGACGAGACAGCCGATATCAAGCTGGGCAAGGGCAATGAGCTGCGTCCGGGCAGCGATATAACCGTCATCGCAACAGGAATCATGGTTGCGGAAGCCATGATGGCGGCATCTCAACTGGCTGAGGAGGGAATCGACGTCCGTGTCATCGACATGCACACCATCAAGCCTCTTGACGAGGAAATCATTATCAAAGCAGCCCGCGAAACAGGAAAGATCGTAACCGCAGAAGAACATTCTGTAGTGGGCGGTCTCGGAAGCGCTGTAGCTGAAGTGATCGCCCGGAACTGCCCGGTCAAAATGGAGATGGTCGGACAGCAGGATACTTACGGCGAATCCGGCAAACCTGACGAACTGAAAGAAAAGTATGGAATGACCGCTGCTGACATCGTAAAGGCAGTGAGAGAACTTTATTAGTAGGATACATACAGCATGCTCATTGTCAGTACCTGGACATCGTTTGCTGACGAAAAGACCGGCCGC
>URXI01000119.1 GCA_900551775.1 uncultured Eubacterium sp.
CGGTCCCAGCCCCATCGCTGACTGAATTTCTGTCGCCGTCCCACATCCAGGCAGGGGCAGCACACCTGCCTGCAGAGCATACTCAGTTACTCCTCTGTCAAAGCCGGGGCTGACGAGAAAAGCTGCCCCCGCATTAACAGCTTTCTGTGCATCGTCTGCGGTCAGCACTGTGCCTGCACCAATCAGCATATCCTGACATGCAGACCGCATTCTGCTAATGACAATATCCGCACCTTTTGCCCGGAAGGTTACTTCTACACACTTGATTCCGCTCTGCCAAAGAACCTGAACCAGTTTTTCCGCCTTTTCTATTTCAGGCAGTGTGATTGCCGGTATGATTCCTGCTGCTGCTATCTTTTCTATCATTTTCATTTCCTCCTCTCTGAACCATCTAAAAAAATCCCTTCCCGGGTAGTTCTGCGGGCTGGAAAGACTTTTCTTTTATCTCCTCCATGGACATATGACTGCAACAGAGTTTCTCATACAGTTCCCACTGTTCGCCTGTAGATTTTGAAGCACTTCTGAAATATGCTTCCGTCACGTCTCTGGCATAGTCATGGCATACGTAATGACCTGGATCCGCCATGAGCATCTCAATCGCTGTTACTGTTTGCCCATTTTCAGCAAAACCATAATGCTGCATAAAATGAAGTCCTTCCTCATATGTCCACTGTCCGTCCCATATCTTTCTGGAAACTTCCAATGCCGCATACCCCTTCATCTGCACGAATTTCTGCCAAAGAGGCATGATCTCCGCTAATCCTTCATCCATACCTGCCGGCTTCAGAATCAGTTCTCGAATAAATTCTTTTTTTCTTTCTGTAGAACCCGCAAAACAGAGTTCTGCTGCATAACGAGCAGAACCTTCTGTAAAAGCTGACGACGGTGAGTAGAGCGAAACGATGCCCATCTCTGGCCATCCCGTATCAATCATCGTCTGCAGTCGTTTTTCATAATATGTCAAATGTCCTGGCTCCATTTCGTGACCGGTATATTCCAGCACGTTATCAACAGTCCACGGATATGCCAGATTGAAATTCCTTTCGTATTGGATATGATCATAATCATATCCAAACAAAATCGAGATAAAGGCCATATCGGAATCTGGCAGACTGCGAACCCGGAGCCTGGGCGAGGAATTTCCTGTGATATGCATGTTCTGCATAGAAAAGACGTGGAAGCATTCTGTTACGGCTGTCAGCACAGCTAACAGTCTGTCCTTTGGAATACAGATTCTTTTTCGGAAGGCATCCGCTCGTTCCTGTGCACTGCCCTCTCCCGGCAGAGCTTGGCATAGTTCCTCCAGCACTGTGTCAAATTGATTGCACTGATATCCTGCAGGAGCTGTCAGGTTGTACAGCCCCTGCGTCATTTCATTAAAAGAAAAGCTTTCTCCCAGCAGCATTCTGGTTCGTACAAGGAGACTCTCTGCATGGCTTCGCAGGTACGCAGCTCTCTGCATTTCCTGTGCCTTTGCTGTCTTTTCATATTCCGTGAGAATGTTACCCAAAAATTCAGCTTCTTCTCTAATTCCCTCCAAGGTTCTGCCGTGCTTCTTGTCTCCAATTTCGTAATCAGGCAAAATCTTATACTGCCGGGAAAATTTCATATTGGTCCGTCTCCAAAAAGGTCCTTCTGTATACCACTGCACATCGGTGAGATCGTAGCGGCTCTTGCACAAAGTTAAATCCACTAGATGCCGTGCCAACTGATTCAAAATTGCCTCTGACATATACACCTCCTATTTAATGCCCAGATATTTCTCCTGTATATCTGGAATCTCTAACATCTCTTTGGAATCGCCCTCATAAGTTATTTCTCCCGTATTCAAGATGTACGCCCTGCTGGACACCTCCAAAGCCAAATATACATTCTGTTCTACCAGCAAAATCGTCTGCCCCCGCTCTTCGTTCAGTCTGCGTATCTTTTCAAAGAGTTCGTCAACGACGATGGGAGCAAGCCCCAGTGACGGCTCATCAAAACATAACAGCTGCGGTTTACTCATCAATGCTCTTCCCACAGCAAGCATCTGCTGTTCGCCGCCGGAAAGGGTGCCGCCCAGTTGATAGTACCGTTCTTTCAGGCGTGGAAAGAGGGTCAGAACGTCTTCCAGGTCTTCTTTGATCTCCCCTTTCTCTTTCCTTCTATAGGCGCCAATCATCAGGTTATCCTTTACAGAAAGGTTAGGAAAAATCCGCCTTCCTTCAGGAACAAGGGAGATCCCTTTCGCAACCGTCTCATAAGATGACTTGGGCAGCTCCTCGCCGCTATATAAGATCCTCCCTGCACCGATCGCCTTATCTCCTGCAATCGTGCGAAGCAAAGTCGATTTCCCTGCGCCGTTGGAGCCGACTACGCTGAGGATTTCTCCTTTCTTGATTTTCATGGAAGCACGGTGCAGCGCCTGGATGCCTCCATAGAACACATCCAAATTTTCTACAGACAGCAAAACATCATTTTCCATTCCTCTGCCTCCTTTCTCCCAAATATGCCTTTACCACTTCTGGATTACTCTGTACCTCCATAGGAGAGCCTTCTGTCAAAATCTCTCCCAGATTCAGCACATAAATCCGATTGCACAACTTCATTACAAAATCGATGTGATGTTCAATCAAAGTCACAGTCAGGCCTAGCTCCTTATGGAGGCGTTGCAGGACTTCCACAAGTTCATTGCACTCGTCATTGTTCATGCCTGCCGCAGGTTCATCCAAAAGCAATAATTCACAACCTGTGGCAATGGCTCTTGCAATTTCCAGGCGACGCTGCAGGCCGTAAGGCAGATTTCCAGCCTCTTGTTTCTCAAAACCGCGCAAATCCAAAAGATCCAGATAATAATATGCCCGTTCCTCTGCTTCTTTTTCGATGCGCCTTACTTTACCCGTTCGTAATGCCGCCTCAAGTATCGAATATTTTGGCGTACCATGCATACTGATGGATATATTCTGCAGCACAGTCATCTTTGGAAACAATCTGATATTTTGGAAGGTTCTGCTGATGCCCAGGTTGCAGATCTGGTCAGGGCGTTTCTTGTTCAGCACCTTCTCGTGGAAGGCGATGGTTCCTGCTGTAGGCGCTACGTTCCCTGTGATAGCATTAAAAAGTGTGGTTTTTCCCGCACCATTTGGACCAATCAGCCCTACAAACTCATTTTTATCCACATGGAGGCTCACGCCATTAATTGCTTTCAGTCCACCAAAATGGATTGCCAAGTTATCGACGTTCAGTATGGCGTTTTCGATTTCGTTCATCTTTCTCCTGCCTCCTTTTCAGTATCTGTACTTTTTTTCCCATTCCATCCTTTTTGCGCCGAAAAGAGATTTCTCTGTATCCAAACAGCCCCTCAGGCTTAAACAGCATGATGACGACGAAGATCAAACCGTAGATGACTAGCCTCCACTCAATTAATGACCTCAGAATCTCAGGCAGCAGAACCAGGAAGAAACCAGCTGCCAGAGGACCAGATATGCTGTTGATACCGCCCATGACTACTGCCGCCGTAAGATCTGTCGATTTCACATCGTTGAAGGTCACCGGTGAGACATAAGTCATGTAGAAGGCGAACATGGCACCTGCAATACCCGCATAAAAGGCACTGATCATCAAAGAGGTCAGCTTGACTTTGAAGGTGTTGATACCAATCATCTCCGCAGCGACTTCCTGCTGCTGCACAGCGATACAATTTCTGCCATAATGGGATTTGATAAAGGATCTGAGGAAATAGACGCTGACAATAGTAAAAATCAAGGTCGCAGCCAGTCCTGTCAGCTTCGGAAGGCCAATGATACCCATGGCACCGCCAAAGACCGTGTCAGAACCAGTATTTGAGAGCACCAGCTTGACGATTTCCCCAAAGCCCAGAGTCGCAATAGCGAAGTAGTCGCCACGCAGCTTCAGTTTCAATGTGGGGTAGCCGATGACGATGCTGGATATTGCCGCCGCCAGCCCGCCCAGTATCACCGCAAAAATATACGGAACATGTACATACACATATAAGATTGCCGCCGTATAAGCACCGACGGCCATGAAGCCGGCATGGCCCATAGAAAAGATCCCCGTATAACCCGTCAGCAAAACCATGCCGCACACCGCTACTACATTGATGCAGCCGATGATCATTAAGCTCATGATATATTCCATCTTCGATCCCTCCTATAATTTGTCCTGCACGTGCTTGCCCATCAGCCCGTTCGGCAGGAACAGGAGCATGACTACCATGAAGCTGAAAGCAAAAAGGTCTCTGTATGTAGAAGAAATATAGCCTGCAACCATGGTTTCTAAAACGCCTAGAATGACACCGCCTGTAATGGCTCCCGGCAAGCTTCCCAGGCCGCCGATGACGCTGGCAATAAAGGCCTTTGTTGCCAGATCTCCTAAGTTCGGATATACCGTATATTTGATGCCGAAGAAAATACCCGCAATGGCTGCCGTGGCTCCAGAAATCGCAAAGACCATAAAGGATACTTTGTTTACGTTAATGCCCATCAAACCTGCCGTGGAAGTATCCTGAGAACAAGCCCTGATCGCCAGACCTGGCTTTGTTTTCTCCAGGAAAAACCATAGAACACCCAGAGCAACCAGAGAAATTACCAAAGCCAGTACGTCAACCTTGCCGATGGAAACACTGCCGATGGTGAACGATTTTGTAGTGATTCCAATGGGGAACGCCCTCAGATTTGCACCCAAAAGCACCAATGCCAGGTTGATGATGAACATATTGATTCCCATTGCAGAAATCATTAGAAACAGCCTGGAAGCATTTTTCTGCCGCATCGGTCTGTAAGCAGTAAACTCTACGAACACCGAAGCCAAAGCTCCAAAGACGATAGCAAAGACGACGCCTGCTGCCACGGGAAGTCCTAAGGCCGAGATTGCAAAATATCCGGCAAAGGCAGAAGCCATCATAATGGCGCCAAAGGAGAAATTGGTGAAATTAAATATGCTGTAAATCAGGGAGTATCCCACTGCTAAGAGGGCATAAATCCCGCCTATGGAGAATCCCGTTATCAGCTGTTGAATAAATTGACTCATTTTTCTTCTCCATTCCGGGGCCGCTGCTTCTCACAGCGGCTCCTGCTAAAACAAATGTCTTTCTGTCTACTCTTGCGGTTTGTATTTCTTATACAGAGTATACTTACTGTCCTTAATCTCCAGGATGCTGACAGCCTTGTTGTATGGATTGTGTGTGCCACTGTCGATAGTCAGAGAATCCTCAGTGAATACCTTGACGTCTTTTGCGTTCTCCAGTGCATCTCTGATTTTCTCCGTATCAAAAGAACCTGCTTCATTGATGGCATGCTCGAGAAGCATGACCGCATCCAAGGTGTAGGCAACATAGACATTGGCAGACTGTCCAGAATGTCTCTTTGAAAACTCTTTAGAATACTCTTTCAGAACAGGATCATCCTCTGCCACGCCACTAGTCATATAGGACCCCTCCAGTTCAGAACCAGCCAGCTGCAGCAGTTCTTCGGAATAAATGCCGTCTCCTACGAGGAACTTGAATTTGAGACCAAGATCTTTCGCCTGCTGTGACATCAATACGACATCCTTATAATAGGTAGCTGGCACCATGATGGCCTCGGCTCCTTTTTCAGCCGCCTCTGTAAGCTGTGCGCGGAATTCCACGTCCTTCAGCTGGTAGCTCAGCTCTGCAACGACCTTTCCCCCGTTCTCTTCAAAGGCTCCTTTAAATTCTGCTGATAAGCTCTCCGCATAGGGGTCGCCGATACCACAGAGCAGAGCAGCTTTTTTAATATTGGCGTCTGTTGCCGCAAAACTTCCCAAGACTTTCCCCTGATATTCGTCAATAAAGCAGACTCTGAACATCCAAGGATAGACTTTATCGGTTTTGCTGTCTACAGTGACCGCGGCGTTGGTAGCTGAAGTCGCAATTACTGGAACCTTTGCCTTTTCTACCAGCGGAATCATTGGCATTGCGGACTGGCTGCCACTAGGCCCTAAGATGGCGATGACTTTGTCCTGCTGAATCAGCTTGTTAGTAGCATTGACTGATTCTGTAGCTGGGTCCTTGGAATAGTCATAAGTGATAACTTCTACTTTTTTACCCAGTAATCCACCTTTTTCATTGAGCTCATCTACGTAGTCCTCCAGTGCCATCTTCGCTGCCTGCCCGACATAAGCCTGGTCGCCTGCCAAATAAGTGATAAAGCCTATTTTCACCGTATCACCGCCAGCCTTTCCAGAATCGCTTCCACAGCCGGAAAGCAGTGTGGTCAACGACAGTACGCCTATGAGCAGAAGAACTGCTAATTTCCTTTTCTCAGCATGTTTCATTTTCATTCTCCTTTCTGATATCACATAACCTTTGCATAAGACTGATTCAGCCTCTCTTGAGAAAGCCCGTGCAGCAATGCATAGCTCCATAACCTTTCAAAATTTCTGAGAAATCAACAGAGATGACCTTGATTCCAGCCTTTTCCAACAGTTCTTTTGAACGAGGATTACCATCGCACTGTACCACCAGTCCAGGTTTGATTGCCACGTAATTGATCGCCGCTGTAAATTTAGCCTCCGTTCTGGAAGGGCATTCAATCAGACGGATTCCCTTGTTTTTTAGCGCATAACAGACATCAAAAGGTACCTGGGCAGCAAAGATCATGGCTGTATCCTGGCTTGCGAAGTTGAGAAGTCCGTCGATATGAGCGTGACCGTAAGGAATCTGCATCGGGATAATCTCCTTCACGCCCATGCGCCTGAGTTCATGCTCAACCTGCTCGTAGCCGGATCGATTAGTACGGCCTCCTGTGGAAAGGATGACCGTCTCTCGGTCCACCCACATGGCGTTGGCACCCTCAAATCTGGCATCTCCAGAAATGGTGCGGATAATCGGTACGCCCAGCTTTGCCAGTTGCTGCGCCATATAACGTTCCTCACCTCTTCGCGCTGCCATGCCAGGCCTGGTAACAATGGCACCCTCTGGTGTCATGAACAGCAGATCCCTGCAGAAGATCGCATTGGGTCTGTCCTCTCTCTGCTCCTCTACATAGTATACTTTTACCCCGTTGTCCCTGTAAATCTGTGCCAAAGCATCATGCTGTGCTCTAAATTTCTCAGGATCGATTGGTTGAAAAAATCGCACTGCCTGGTAGTCGAAATTCTCTATTTCTTTTCCCGGTCTGCGCAGAATGCAGGCCTTCAAGTCCTCAACTTCTGATGCTACACCCCAATCTCCCCAATATAAAGGCAGATCGTCGATAAACTCGCTTTCCTTTGGAAACCAGCGTTCTCCATCCAAGGCATCAATGTCTAACATGTCTTTAAATTCCATCTCTTTATCCTCCATCATTTTAAGTCTCAACGAATACCGGTATCTATGTTTCTATATTAAGCAAGGGTCGTGCCAACACTCGTCTTAAAGCTGAAACCTTTGCAATTGCTGCTCTATGTCAATAAATACAGCTTTTTTTTCACTCTCGCCAATCAAATATGTCAAAATTTTTTCAAGATTCTAACTAATAATTTTGACGTAAAAAAATTTTCAAAAAAACACCCGCATCTCGCGAGTGTTATTCCTCTGTTTATCAGGTCTTGTTATCTAATCTTGTATTTCGCCAGCTTGTAATTCAGAGTCTGTTTGGAAAGTCCCAGTTTCTTTGCAACCTCCGTCATTGTAGAGCAGGATTCTACAGCCTGCCAGATCAGGCTCTTTTCGTAGTTTTCCACCAGCTCGTTCAGATTTCCGTCCAAACTGCCCTTCAGCGGCAAGCCGCTCGGCTCCATTCCTGCTTTCTTTCTCAAATATGTCGGTAAGTCTTTTAGTTCAATCATTCTCGAGGTAGCCATATTGAAAGCACCTTCTATACAGTTCTTCAACTCTCTCACATTTCCTGGCCAATCATAGCTCATAAACAGCTCCTCCACATCTTCTGTAATACCGATAATCTTTCTGTTCATGATATCGTTGAAGTGGTGGATAAAGTGTTCCGCCAGGTAGAACAGATCGTTGGATCTTTGTCTCAGGGGCGGGATATCCAGCTGTACCACGCCGAGACGGTAGAACAGGTCCTGACGCAGTCTTCCCTCTTCCACACACCGCAGAGGATCTTCGTTGACCGCCGCGATCAGTTTGACATCGAACTGTTTTGATTCGAAACTTCCAATTCTGGCGGTTCGCTTCTCTTCTATGACTTTTAGCAGCTTTGTCTGCATTGCCAGATCCATAGAATTGATTTCGTCAAGGAAGATCGTGCCGCCGTCAGCCACCTCAAAAAGACCGGGCCTGTCCACAGCATCAGTATAGCTTCCCTTGACAGTTCCAAAGAGAATCCCTTCTAGCAGACTAGATGGGATTGCTGCACAATTCTGAGATATGAACTTTTTCTTTGCCCGCGTACTGCTGGTATGTATCGATTGAGCCACCAACTCCTTGCCTGTACCTGTTTCTCCATAAATCAATACCGTAGAATCTGTCTTTGCGCTTTTGCTAATGGCTTCTTTCAAAGACGTCATGGACTTTGAATTGGTGATGATATCATCCATCGTATACAGACGATTCTCTTCTCTTATCTTTTCATTAGATATGGTGATATGCTGACGCTCATAAGGCCAATCGATATATCTGGAAAATTCAACAACCCCTGCAATCTCATTGCCCTCAATGATAGGAATCGTCGTATTATAGCCTTTGATCTTCCGCTTATTATAAGCAGCCAACTCCTGATATTGGTTGGAAATGACTTCACCTGTTTTCAAGGCGCGCATAATGCTGCTGTCTTCTTCTTTTAACGTCTGGTAAACCTCTAAAACATGCCTTCCAAGGACATCTTGTTCCCGCAGGTCATTCACATCTGGGCGAAAGTTCGTATAATAAACGATGATGCCTTCTGAATCTGTTATGGTAATTCCATCGATAAGATTGGAAAGATCCACGATTTCTGAAACGTTGTTTCTCAGTATCGCCACAATCAAAACCTCCTTTATGCAGTCTGGCAATTCAAAGCTTTCATAAAATTATTATATACTAATTGCGCCTGAATGGTAACTTTTTTATAAAATTGGTATATTTTACCTTTCTATAGTTTTTCATCCAATCACACAATTTTGAAAAAACGGATCGGTCCTGCTATGATTTGCTCGCAGAAACGATCCGTCCCTTTATCTCTATAATTTCTAATTCCGATAACTGTTGATTCTAGCCCTCGTCTTCTCTTCCCCGAGAATCTGCTGGATTTCCCAGACGTCCGGTGACTGGGCACGTCCCATCAGTGCAATTCTGATGACTGTGCTGACATGGCCTACATGACCCTTATATTCCTCTGGATGCTTCTTGAAATCCTTCGGTTTTGCCGCATAACCAAGTTTCGTAGCGATGGCTCTGATCTTGTCAAACCACTGGCTCTGGTCATCGCCGTGGTCATAACCGGCTAAATATGCGTTCAGAATCGCAGGCACATCCTCAGACGGAACCTCTGCCGGCATCTCGTCCTCAATCTGGAACAAATCGTCAAAGAAGTAGCTGATGAACTCTATCATCTGCTGGGCATAGATAAAGTCTTTTCTCGGCTTCTTGTCGTTCCTTCCCAGGTCGAGGATCTTTTCCAGATATGCTCTGTCGTCAAAAATGTGCAGGATTTCAGGTCTGAATTCTTCTGCCCAGCCTTTGAGGAAATCGTACAACTCAGCTGCCGGAATGCGCAGCAGCACGTCCTTGCTGATGTCGTTGAGCTTGTTCAGATCGAACAGGGCGCCGGAATTGCTCATCTTCTCTGTAGTGAACTGGAAATCGTCAATCGGCGCGTCAGGATTTTCCATTCTCCACTCCTCAAAGTTAGAATTGAGGATAGTGAGAAGATACTCTCTGACCGCAGCAGGGTGATAACCCTGGTTTCTGTAATAGTCCAGCGAAAGCTCCGGGTCCTTCCTCTTAGATAGTTTCCGCTTATTGCCTTCCTCGTCCAGCTTCATCAGCTGTGCGGTGTGGCAGTAGATCGGCGGCTGCCAGCCCAATTTCTCAAAGAGTTCTACATGAATAGGCAGAGATGGCAGCCATTCCGCCCCTCTGATGACATGGGTTGTCCGCATCAGGTGGTCGTCCACTACATGGGCAAAGTGATAAGTCGGAATACCAGTCGCCTTGAGGATGACCACATCCTGAAAATTTTCCGGCATATCCAAGATTCCTCTGATGGCGTCTTCCACCTTGATCCTTCTCGCAGTTTCTGCAGTCTGATCAGGATTGCCGTCTGATCGCAGCCGCAGGACATACGGCCTGCCGGACTCGATGCCTTCTTCGATTTCCTCATAGGTCAGATTCCTGCTCTTCGCATATTCTCCGTAAATGCCCGGATTCACTTTCGCCGCTTCCTGTCCCTCTCTGATCTCTGCAATCTCTTCTTCTGTCAGGAAACAAGGATAGGCTTTCCCTTCCGCTACCAGTTTCTTCGCAAAACACTGATAGATCTCGCCTCTCTTGCTCTGGGTATAGTCGCCATAAGCGCCGGTGTCATCATCCAGTCCTGCTCCCTCGTCAAAGCTGATACCGAAGAATTTCAGGGAATTGATGATGATTTCTACTGCACCCTCCACATACCTCTTAATGGCGGTATCCTCAATGCGAAGATAAAAAATACCGCCGCTCTGATGAGCCAGCCTTTCATCGACAAAAGCACCGTACAGGTTCCCCAGGTGAATGAATCCTGTCGGGCTGGGACCCAGCCTGGTCACTTTGGCGCCTTCTGGCAGATCGCGCGCAGGATACATTGCCTCATACTCTTCCGGCGTCTTTTCTATCTGCGGAAAAAGTAGTTCTGCTAGTTTGTTATAATCCATTTATTAAAACCTCCATTTTGGTAATTCGCTGAGTTCTTACATTATATACTTTGGACGGTATGAATTTCAAGGTTTTTGACAAAATATATCATATGTGACAAGGAGGTTTTTATGAGTTTAAATAGATACGAATATTATTTGGAACATTTTACAGGCCAGCTGCCTGTGGGAGAAAGCTTTGACCTGGTAGAACGGCACATCAAAATCGCCGGAAATCCGGGTAGAATGTACTTTGTGGACGGACTGACCGATGGACAGAAGTGCCAGCTTCTCCTCAATTTCCTCATGGGCGTGACTACGTCGGATATGGAAGATGTGAAGAACAGCGATGATTTCTTGGAAAAAGTCTTTCCATTTCTCGCAAGTACCGCAGAGACCGATATTGCAAACGTGGTCAAGCAGCTCTACGCCGGTCTTTCTGTCATCATGATGGACGGCTTTGACAAGCTCATC
>URXI01000120.1 GCA_900551775.1 uncultured Eubacterium sp.
ATATTTTCAAATCCATTATCCTCCGCGATTCTTTTGTATTTCATCATTTCAATATAGATAATTGACAATTTCTTCAAAGACAGGCAGTGCTGAACTGCTGCCTGTTCTTCCGTTTTCAGCGATGACTGTTACGGTATATTCCGGGTCTTCTGCCGGAAAGTAACCTGTAAACCAGCCGTGAACTGTTTCGTCCTCTCCACCGCCTGCTTCAGCAGAGCCGGTCTTTCCTGCCGCTGTCACGTGGGTCTGGCTGCCTGCCGCCGTGCCTTCCACGCAGACGAGTTCCATCATCTCTCCACCCTCTGCAGCCGTAGTCTCTGTCATCACACGCTGCCCCTGGTCTTCTTGATTTTGCTGACTCATAATCACAGATAAACTGTGGTCGATTCCCTTGTTTGCGATGATGTTGGTCATCTTTGCGATTTGTATCGGCGTAACCAAAAGACTTCCCTGGCCGATGGACAGATTCGAGAGCCCGCTATATGCTCTTTCACTCTCGTCCGGAAAACTACCTGCTTCTTCATCAGGAAATCCGGCAATCGTCGTCTTGCCCAAGCCCATCCGCCTCGCCATTTCAATGATATTTTCAGAACCGGTTTTCTTACCAAGCTGCGCAAAATAGCAGTTACACGACTGGGCGAAAGCCTGCCTCAGATCCAAAGTACCATGACCATCCGGCTTCTCTTCGCAGATTAAATCGACGCCATTGACGGTGACTTTTCCCTTACAGTCGAAGGTATCGTCCATTGTAATATTACCGCTTTCAAGGGCTGCAGCAGCGACGACGATTTTAAAAACAGAACCTGGCGGATACAGCCCCTGCACTGCTTTATTAATCAATTCTCCATTATCGCTGGTCAGATAGCTGTCTAGGTGATTCGGGTCGAAGACCGGTGAACTGGCCATCGCCACCACCTGCCCGGTTTTAGCCTGGAGCACGACGACGGCACCGGAAATTCCATTGTCACTGAGGATTTCCTCCACCTTTTTCTGCAAGTTTGCATCAACTGTCGTCACCAGCGCGGATGGACTTACTTTATCCCCTGTTCCTATTTCTGTCGCGCCGATCCCCTTGATCGGTTCGCCGATGCCGTTTCCCATCATAGAAAGTACCGCCGGAGATGAGGCCAGCCTGTCCTGAAACATCTTTTCAAGACCAGCAACACCGGTGCCGTCTGCATCGTTCAAGTACCCGATCAAATGCGCCGCAATCTGTTCTTCTTCATATCTGCTGCTGCCGCAGAAGACATAAGCGCCGAATTCGCTGACCAACTTTTCGTTGACATAACGATCGTACTTCTGCGCTTTATAGACGACGTAATTGTCACCCTTGCTTCCTGCCAACTGGCCGCCGATCTGACTGATCAGTTGTTCCATCTTCACCGTACAGTTTTTTCGGTTCAATAAGTAGTAGTAACTGGAGCAGGAGTCAGTCAGCCTGACCATGTTTCTGTCATAAATCGTTCCCCTGGCATCATCACTTTGGATTTGAATGGCATACTGCCCCTGCGCACCGCTTTCCAGTTCTTCATGGCACATGACTTGAATATAATAAAGTCTGCCGCAAAGTGCTGCCAAAACAGCGATACTAAGGATGAACACGATTCTGACCCTCTTCTGCATATAATCCTCCCCACTCTCCGTAAATAAAAAAGCTCTGAAGATATTTTTACCTTCAAAGCCTTTTATTATACGTCTCGCAGTTTAAAGTCTGTGCATGAACAGTCCGCTGCCGATTTTCGGTTCGAACCAGGTGGATTTTGGCGGCATGATTTCCCCATGATCGGCGATATTCATCAGTTCCTCCATAGATACCGGGTAGACTGCAAAGGCCACCTTCATATCCAGAGTCGCTCTGCGTTCCAGTTCTTTCAGCCCTCTGATTCCTCCGACAAAGTCAATCCTCTGATCGATACGAGGGTCCTCAATTTGGAGAATTGGCCCCAGGAGATGCTTCTGCAAAATGGAAACATCCAGCGCATCGATGATATCGTCTGGGATAATGCGCGCTTCACAGACCAGCTTATACCAATGCCCCTCCAGATACATAGAAAATTCGTGCAGCGCGTCCGGCCGGTACGGCATGCTGCCTTCATCAGTGACGACAAAACCAGCCTCAGCGATCTTTTTGAGGAATTCTGCTTTTGTATATCCCGCCAGATCTTTGACCACCCTGTTATAGTCGTAGATGCGCAAATCTTTATCTGGAAAAATCGCAGCCATGAAGAAGTTGAACTCTTCCTCTCCAGTATAGTCCGGGTGCTGACTGCGTCTCAATTCACCCACCTTGCAGGCTGATGCGCTGCGATGATGCCCATCGGCAATATAGAAATCCGGGATCTGGTCAAAAAGTCCACAGAGTGCTGCAATCAAATCATCGTCCTTGATCACCCACAGTGTGTGTCCGATACCGTCCTTTGTGACAAAATCATATTCCGGCTCACAACTTTGCACATATCCTTCAATGATGGTTCTGATCTGCAGATTATCCCTATATGTCAAAAAGACAGGCTCGGTATTGGCATTACAGACATCAAAATGGTTGATCCTGTCTATCTCTTTTTCAACTCTGGTAAACTCATGTTTCTTGATGACATTATTCTTGTAATCATCGATACTGACACAGCCGACGATCCCTGTCTGGTAACGTCCGTTCATCTGCTGTCTGTAGATATACAGGGCAGGTGCATCCTCTTCGATGAAAACTCTCCTGTGCAGGTATTCTTCGATATTCTGTTTCGCCTTTTCATAGACAGACTTATCGTAAGGATCTTTTACCTCCGGCAAATCGATCTCTGCTCTGCTGATGTGCAGGAAACTATCGGGATTTCCCTTCGCCATCTGCGCAGCCTCTTTTCTGTTCATCACGTCATAGGGCAGGGCGGCCACGCTTTCTGCCTTGTCTTTTGCCGGCCGCACTGCTCTAAAAGGTCTGACTACTGCCATAATTACTTCATCTCCTTACAAATATATTCTATGACTTCTTCTATTGACATGTTCGTCGTATCTACTTCTATGGCGTCCTCTGCCTTTCTGAGAGGTGTGACATCCCTGGTCGTGTCGTTGTGGTCTCTGGCCTTCATATCCGCTAAGACCTGCTCGTAGTCCACCTTCTGCCCTTTTTCCAGAAGTTCTTTATATCTGCGCTTTGCCCGCTCCTCAGGTGAAGCGGTGATGAAGAACTTGTATTCTGCATCAGGAAAGACGACGGTGCCGATATCACGGCCGTCCATGACCACGCTCTTTGCCTGTCCCATCTTCTGCTGCAGGTCTACTAATTTCTTGCGGACAATGGCGACTGCGGAACATCTGGATGCCTGTTTTGATATCTCCGGCGTACGGATCAAGTCGTTAACCACCTGTCCGTCCAAGATGGTGTCCCCTTTAGAAAAATCAATTTCCGTCGTATCAAGCAGTTTCTGAATGCCTGCCAGATCATCGACGCTGATGCCTTCTTTCAGCATCTTATAGCCAATGGCCCGATACATGGCTCCCGTATCGATATAGTCTATGGAAAGCTTCTGTGCAACAGCCTTTGCAATGGTGCTCTTGCCTGCCCCGCTAGGTCCGTCTACTGCGATTCTTATCATATCTTCCATCTCTATCTCCTATTTGTTTCCGATTAATTTCTCGATTTCTTTGATAAAAGTATTCACATCTGTAAACTGCCTGTACACAGAAGCGAATCTCACGTAAGCCACCTCGTCCACCTTCTTCAACTGATCCATGATCAATTCTCCGATAAAAGTGCTCTCTACTTCTTTTTCCATCAAATTGTTGAGTCCTCGTTCAATCTCGTCGACGATGCGCTCAATTTCGGCCATCGGCACCGGTCTTTTTTCACAGGCTTTGACGATGCCGCTCATGACCTTGCTGCGGTCAAAGGCTTCCCTTCTCCCGTCTTTCTTTATAATCATGATGATAGATTCTTCTACTTTTTCATATGTGGTAAAACGCTTGCCGCAGTTTTCACATCCCCTTCTTCTTCTGATGGCATGTCCTTCTTCCGTCGGCCGCGAATCAATGACTTTTGTGTCTGGATTTTCACAATATGGACATCTCATTTCGTCCCTCCCGCTTCTCATCTACAAGAAAAAATGTAATAATCTTTATTGTACTACATATTGTGTTTATTTTCCATAGAATTTATCAAAATGTATCCAAATCCACTAAGACCACATCGTCACCGATGGTCCTGATCCTGTCCCATTTTATGACGAAATCGTCCTCCCTGCTGCCAAAAAATCGAAAAATCCCTTTCTCCGCCGGTATCACAATTCCATCGATGGTTCCTTCTTCCAGGTTCACCTCTATATCGTAAATAAATCCCAAGCTTCTTCCATCACTAATGTTGATCACTTCTTTGTTTTTCAGTTTGTCCGTACTCAGCATTTTTTGTCCCTCCATCTTATTGTTCGTATACAGGATATATATATTCGCTGGTCAAAGGGATTATGCATCAATACAATCAAAACAGCCGTACTTCTTTTGTCGAAGTACGGCCATAGGGTATTAGGCGCCGATTTTCATATGTGCTTCTTTTTCGAAATATTCCTTCGTCTCTCTTGCAACGACGCCGCTCAGTGCGACCAATGCAATCAGGTTCGGAATTGCCATCAAGCCGTTGAAGATGTCTGCAATCGTCCAGACGGCTTCGACAGTCAGGAACGGTCCGATCAATACTGCCAGTATGTAGATCCACTTATAGGTCAGAAGTACATTCTTTTTCTTTCCTACCAGATACTCCAGGCATCTCTCAGAATAGTAGTCCCATCCTAAAATTGTAGTAAACGCGAAAAACGCCAAGCAGAGCATCAGTACGAAAGCGCCTGTGCTCTGGCTCCAAGGCAGCCCCTGTCCAAAAGCGTAGGCAGTGCATTCCGCACCTTCCAGTCCCTGATCCATGGCACCGGTCATAATCAGAGTCGTACCCGTCATGGTGCAGATGACGATGGTGTCAATGAAAGTGCCGGTCATGGAAATCAGACCCTGTCTTACGGTCGTCTTTGTCTTCGCTGCAGCTGCTGCAATCGGTGCGCTGCCCAGACCTGCTTCATTGGAAAAGATACCTCTGGCAACACCCTTCTGCATGGCTACCATCATAGCCCCTAGAGCACCGCCTGCCATGGCGCGAAGGCCGAAAGCAGACTTGACGATTTCTGCAATGGCTGCCGGAAATTCTTTGATATGAAATATAATAATAGCGAGGCATACTACTACATACATCACTGCCATAAATGGGACAATGATCGTAGTAACGCTGGAAATACGCTTGATTCCGCCGATAACAACCAAAGCCGTTGCTGCGGCAACGATGATGGCGGCTGCAACTGTCGCAACGGAATATTCTCCGCCGAACAGGGAAATCATATGCTGACTGTCAGGGTCAGCAAAGTTCTTTACCGCCGAAGCGATTCCGTTAACCTGTGTAATCGTACCGATTCCTAAAAGTCCGGCACCTACACCGAAGATGGCAAAGAGCTTGGCCAGCCATTTCCAACTTGCTCCCATCCCTTTTTCGATGTAATAGAAAGGTCCGCCCAAGGCATGTCCTTCATCGTCTATGGTCCTATACTTTACAGCTAAGAGACCTTCTGAATACTTGGTTGCCATTCCAAAGAAGGCTGCCAGGATCATCCAGAAAAGTGCTCCCGGACCACCTGCTGCAACTGCCGTCGCCACGCCCACGATGTTTCCTGTACCGATGGTAGCAGCCATTGCTGTACAGAAAGCGCCAAAGCTGGTAACTTCTCCCTCTGCGCCTTCTTCGTTGGTCAGCATGAACTTCAATGCTTTACCCAGTTTTCTCACTTGGACCACTTTGACTCTGCACGTCAAAAGGATTCCTGTACCCATGATCAATACGATGAGGGGTATGCCCCAGACAAAATCATCGATACTCTTCAAAATTTCTGTAAAATTCATTCCTTCATCTCCTCTTTCTTTTGTCAAATTAAATAAAGCAAAAGCCGAATTATTGAATTCGGCTCTAGAGAGATGACATAAGCTATTTAGATGAACTATCGGCTCTGTCCTCTTTGCCTGAGATATCACGTATGGGTTGCTTATGTCCATGCGCTTAAACCTTCGGCGACCTTGCGGTACTCTCCAGAGAGGTAGTCTGCCCTTCAGATTCTTTGGAAATCAAAAAGACCAAATTGTCTGAAATACAAACTAACGTAAAGAGTGTATCATACAATTTGGTCTATTGCAACAAATTTTGGTATCTTTTTCTGTAATTATTTGCTTACTTCTTTTCCATAATCCATGACTTTATCCATGACCTTGTTCAAAAGAAGGGAAGTACGGTATCCTTCCTGGTCGCAGTATTCTTCAATCGTCATCTTAAACTGCTCTTTGAAAGTCTTTTCTGTGTAACCTGAACTCTTAAGAAGATTTTCCATATACTCTTCGTATTCCTTATCAGTCACTTCCAGATCTTCTTTTTCAGCGATATAATAGCAGACCATATCCTGTTTTACTTTTTCTTTGGCATATTTTTTGATGGTCTTCTTGAATTCTTTTTCTGTATAGCCGACAGCTTCCAGATAGTCTTTCCATTCGTAGCCGTAAGTTTCTGCCGTCTGTTTAAATGATTTGGACAAATTCTCTTCTGTCGTCTTCAGTTCTTCTTCCGGATATTTGCTGACCTTTGATTTGTCGACGATCTTTTCCCAGAGTGACTGCTTGATCTCAGTCTCTGCCTTGGCCTTCTTTTCTTTGAGAAGGTCTTCCTTTACGGACTTCTCATAATCCTTGAGGTTGTCATATTCACTGTTTTTCTTGACGAAGGCTGCATCGTACTCAGGAACTTCTTCGACCTGTTTGCTGTTGATCGTTACTTCGAAAACAACATCTTTGCCCTGCAGGTCTTTTTCGGAGTAATCCTTCGGGAAGGTCAGGTTCAGTTTGACTTTTGAGCCGACCTTTTTTCCAATCAGTCCATCGGTAAAGCCGTCGATAAATGGTGTCTGACCAATAGTAATGCTCTGATTATCAGCGCTACCCTTGTCAAAGGTCTTTCCATCAATTTTTCCTTCGTAGGAAACATCGATGGTATCTCCGTCCTTGACAGTTCCAGATTTAATCGCCTTGGTCTCTGTCTTTGCTTCCAGGTTTTTCTGAATCTGCTCCTGCACATCATCTTCGCTGACCGACACGGAGACTTTCTTGTATTCCAATCCCTTGTAGTCACCTACTTTTACATATTCTGAAAGGTCATAATTGTACAATTTGCTGCCACATCCCGATAATAAAAACAGGGAAGTCAGGCAAAGTACGGAAATAATGCCTATTGAAAAAAATCTTTTCTTCATACGTTATCCATCCTCTAATCTTAATACTTTTATCCGTTTCCAGACTATCTCATTCTAACATGGGTTTTGTCCATTTTCAAATATTATGTCAATATTTCACATAAAATACACAATCATTTGAAAAAACATTCTGACCTGCAGGCTTTTAGCCCCCGCAAGCCAGAATGTCATCGATTCATAAATTAATGATCTATCGGTACTGCGTCTGAGAGGTCTTCTTGTTTCGCCTCTTTCAGCGCTCTCTTCTTCTTTCTTGAGATACCCGTTACTGTAATGTATACCAACATCAGAACGGTGGCCAAATATGGAATTGCCGTCGTCAATTCCGAAGGAACCCCCACCGACTGCAGTCTCAGACCTAACGCCTGGAGGAAGCCGAAGAGGATCGCTGCACCGAAGACCTTCGGTGGATTTGCCATGCCGAAGATGACGCAGGCGAAAGCGATAAATCCGCGGTTAGCACTCATGCCTTCCGTGAAGCAGTTCAAATATCCCAAGGACAGATGGGCTCCTGCAAAGCCGCAGAAGATGCCGCAGAGGATACTCGCCAGTACCTTCATCTTGACCGGACTGACACCGGCTGTCTCCAGCGCCTCCGGATGTTCACCCGCTGCCCTCATCCAGAAACCGTAAGGCGTCCTATACAGGAATATCCACACGGCGAAGACCAGCAGCCAGGACAGATATACAAATATAGAATGACCACTGAGAACAGGTCCGATGAACGGGATTTCCTTGATCAGCGGAATCTCTACCACTGGCAGCCCTTTAATGGACTCAGATACCCACGTTCCCACCTGTCCATACACATTACGCAAAATAAATACCGTCAGGCCTGCCGCGAAGGTGTTCAAAGTCATACCGATGATGAATTCGTCGCTCTTCAGTTTGACCACAAAAAGAGCGAAGAATAGGCCAATGAGAATGCCGACCAACACTGCCGCAAGGACACCCATGGGCGCGCTGACAAACATGAAGCTGAAAGCCACCGCCACGAAAGCACCTGTCAGAATCATACCCTCCATTCCGATGTTCATGATGCCTGCATGCTCAGTGAATAGTCCGCCGAGAGCCGCCAGGATGACAGGGGTTGCGTTACGAATCGTATTTTGAAATAGTCCGACGCTAAATATTGTTGCTATCTGATCCCACATTTGCGCTGACCTCCTTTCTTGCCTTTGCTTTTGCCGCTTGCTGCATTCTCTTATGTTCAATCCAGACGGAAATGCCCTTCTGTGCCGCCATCAGGAAGATGATAATTGAAAAAATAATATCATAAATCTGAGAGGAGATGCCAACAGTCAAATCCATCATAGTTGCACCTGTGCTTAATATTGCAAAGAAGAAACTCATGATGATGATACCGAGCGGGTTGTAGTTCATAATCATTGCCACCAGCATGCCGTCAAAGTAAAATTCATTACTCACGCCATCGGTCATGCGGCCTTGATATCCATAGACTAACAACATGCCGACAAATCCACAGATAGCCCCCGAGGCTACCATAGACCCGATCATGATTTTTCCACTAGACAGACCAGAAAATTTGGAAAATCTGTAATTTTCTCCAGTTACTTTCATCTCCAAGCCAACACTGGTCTTTTTCATCACGTACCAAATAAAGAATGTGACTATCGCTCCCGTAATAAATCCTGTGGTTAGATTCGAGGCCATGATCAGTTTACTGAACCGCAGCGTATCAGGAAGATAATCGGTACCTTTTGTGATAGACTTTAAAGGTGAATTCCAAGGTCCATTAACGAGATAAGTACAAACCTGTATTGCTACCGTGTTAAGCATGATAGTGGTGATGACCTCACTGACACCCAATTTCACTTTCAGAATCGCCGGAATCCAGGCATAAAAGCCGCCGACGATGACTGCACATAAGAGTGAAATTACGATAATAATTGGTGCGGGCAGACTGGAAAGCCAAAGGCCCGTCATGGTGGCAGCCAACGCACCAAAGAACAACTGTCCTTCACCACCGACGTTGAATAGCCCCCCCCTGGCGCCAATAGCTGTTGCAAGACCCAGAAGACAGAGCGTCATAGCTTTGTCTATGGTGTTTCCGATAAAACGCTCGTTACCGATGGAACCCTTGATCATTGCGCTGTAGCCTTCAATCGGACTGTAACCCGTTATAGCCATCAGAACAGCGCCGATCAGCAGGGCAACGACAATACTGGCAATTAGAGATAGGATGTACTTTGTGTCAATGTTCTTCAAATATTTCACGCCTGTCCACCTCCTGCCTGCGTTTCTGCAGCTTTGCTGCGGTCTCCCGTCATGTAATAACTGATATCCATCTTATCGATTTCTCCCTCTGCAAACTCACCCGTCACTTTCCCTTCGTACATGGTAATGATGCGGTCACTGAGACGGAAAATTTCATCCAAGTCTGCACTGGCAAGAAGGATTGCACACCCCTGGTTTCTTTTATCAATAATGCTCTGGTGGATGAACTCAATAGCGCCTACGTCCACACCTCTGGTCGGCTGGGCGATAATCAAAACTGGCGTATCAAAAGAGAACTCTCTGGCTACGACAACTTTCTGCATGTTACCTCCGGAAAGTGAGCCGACCTCTGTATCAATGCCAGCACCTCTGATATCGAACTTCTCAGAAATCTCTTTGGCATACCTCGCAATGGAGGATTTTTTCAGATGAACCTTGTATTTTGAAAAATCCGGACGGCGCTCCTTGCCAATAATCAAATTCTCTGTGATAGTAGAAGGTGAGGACACACCGGTGGAAATTCTGTCTTCCGGTATATGTGCCAAGCCTAATTGGCGAATTTGACCAGGGTCCATGCCGTTGATCTTCGTTCCTTCTACGAAAGCCTCCCCAGACAGAATACCTCTCATTCCTGTGATAGCTTCGAGAAGTTCACTCTGCCCATTGCCTTCAATAGCTGCAATGCCAAGGATTTCTCCCGCATGTACTTTTAAGTTGACGCCTCTTACGGCCAACAGTCCGCGATTGTCCGCCACCTGTAAGTCCTTTACTTCAATTTCCACATCGCCCTGTGTTCCATGTTTTTCCATCTTGTCAAAAAGGACGTCGCGACCCACCATCATGGAAGCCAAAATCTTTTCATTGACGTCCTTGGTGTTCTCTACGCCTACCAGCTTACCCTGGCGCATCACGCCGACTCGGTCAGAAATTGCCATGACCTCATAAAGCTTGTGGGTGATGATGATGACCGTCATATCCTTTTCGCGGCCGATTCTCCTGATAACGTTAAATAGTTCTTCTGTTTCCTGTGGCGTCAGAACTGCTGTAGGCTCGTCCAAAATCAGGATATCCGCACCGCGATACAGCGTTTTGAGGATTTCCACCCTCTGCTGCAGACCAACACTGATTTCCTGCACTACCGCCTTGGGATCTACTACTAAACCGTAATCATCGACCAAATCCTGAGTAGCCTTTTCTGCCGCTTTTAAGTCATAGAAAACTTTGTGCTTTCTCTGCTCTTTACTGAGAGCGATGTTCTGCGCCACAGTAAAGGACGGCACCAACATGAAGTGCTGATGTACCATACCGACTCCATTTTCAATGGCTTCGCTGGGCGTATGTTTTTCCATCTTGTTACCCTTGATGTAGACATTTCCGTTGGTCGGTGTATTGATACCGTAGAGGATATTCATCAAGGTACTCTTCCCTGCGCCATTTTCCCCTACCAAAGCGAAGACCTCGCCCTTCTTAATATCAAAAGAAACGTTGTCATTAGCTAACACGCCAGGAAACTGCATGGATATGTTCTCGAATTTTATGATTGTATCTTGCAAAGCTTTTACCTCGCATTTCTCCGTAGTTTTTATTTTTAATTCAAGTATCAAACAAAGCGTGGCGTTTAACACG
>URXI01000121.1 GCA_900551775.1 uncultured Eubacterium sp.
CATGAGACAAAAGGAAGTGAAAAATCTGGATTATATTGTGGTGCTGGGAGCGCAGGTACAGGGAAGTGTACCTAGTAAATCTTTACAGTATCGTATTGACAGGGCGGAGAAATATTTGAAGGAAAATGAAAAAACAAAGGACAGCCGCCTGGCCCGTGAATTTGTGGTTGCTCTACCGATTGAGTTGAGCGAAGCACAGTGGGAAAAGCTGCTGTCCGATTTTATTTCTGACACCTTTGTAGCTGATGGGATGTGTGCAGATGTGGCGATTCATGATCCATACCCTCCCGGTCACAATCCCCACGCTCACATCCTGTTGACAGTACGCCCATTGGATAAACACGGGCAATGGCAGTACAAGAGCGAGAAAGAATATCTCTGTGTCAAAGATGGCGAGGAGCGGGGATTTACTGCCGTCGAGTTCAAACAGGCACAGGCTAACGGATGGGAAAAGCAGTACCAGTATAAGGTGGGCAAAAAGAAGGTATATATGGCTCCATCAGCAGCTCAGACCCAAGGCTATGAAAGAATATCCAAATATCCCAAAAGCACCAAATACGGCAGACAAAACCCCATCTCTGAACGTTGGAACAGCGAAGAACAGCTTGTTCTCTGGCGTAAGGCATGGGCAGATGTGACCAATCTTCATTTGGAGCGTGCGGGTCACAAAGAGCGCATTGACCACCGCAGTCATGCAGAACGAGGGCTGGATGAGCAGCCCACCATTCACGAAGGAGTCGTTGCGAGAGCATTGGAGAAAAAAGGAATTGTTTCTGACCGATGTGAGCTGAATCGGCAGATCAAAGCGGATAATAACCTGCTGCGGGAACGAAACGCCCAAATGAAAAAGGCGGTGCAGTCAAATACCCTCCCGGCAATTGCGGAAACTATGGAAAGTCTGCGTAGAAATCTTTTATTGTTCTGCTATCAACTAGAATATATTCGCAAAGGAAAGGAGCACCTGAGTACTTCGCTGAATACACTGCGTCACGCACTTACACAGTATAATCATCTGGCAAACGATACCCGGAATAAGGCGAACGAACGCCGAAACCTACTCTCTGCGAAAAAGACACTCTCTGCTATCCACGTGTTTCGACACCGGGAGTTGACAGCTAAGATTGCAGTACTGACAGAGGATTTGGAGGAACTTCGTTCCGAAAAGAGAATGCTTCTGGCCTCACTGGAATATCCCGAAGCAGATGTCACAAAAAAGTTCAAAAAGGATATTGCTGCTATGGAACAAAATCTGAAACGGCTGAAAGAGCAGGAGCAGAAATATTCCGCCGAACTGAGTTCGGTCTTGAATGCGTATGTCCATCTTCGGGAGCAAAACCAAAGCTTTGATCCAGTGCAGCTGTATGAAGCAAGACAAACCATCCGCCCCAAATTGGAGCGAGAGATTATATGTCATTTACAGAAAGCATACGGAGATAAGTACAGCCATACAATAATGGAACGTAGTAAACGCAATGTGGCCTTGCGTTTGCATGAAGTTGACGAACGAGATCATTGGCGAAAGGCGCCTCTTCAAAAGTTGAACAAACAGGCGCATCATGATGAGGAAGAGCGATAAAACTAATCGAAAAAATCAAGGATTCGTTTTGCTGCAAAGTTTAAACAGCCAGTGGTATTATGCTATAGCTCATGCTATAATATGTCATGGTATTAACGAAAGACCAAGTAAGGAGCTATGGTTATGGATATTTCTGAAACAATCAAGAACATACGTTCTGAATTGAATTTGTCGCAAGAAGGTTTGGCAAGAGAATTGCATGTAGGATTTACATCTGTTAATAGATGGGAAAACCATAAATCGAAACCAAATCGGATCGCAAGATATGCTTTAGCAGAACTTTGTCGCAAAAAACATTTAGATCAGAAATTGATCGAGCCTTTAGAAGCAAATAGCTAAGTGAAAGGTGTCTCAATATGAAGAATGAGAAGCAAATTGAGCTAAGTTTTATAGAAAAACTCAAAGAGTTAAAATATATATACCGAGAAGATATTAAAGATAAAGCCTCCTTGGAGGAAAATTTTAGAAAGCATTTTCAGGAACTTAATAGGGTTAGATTGAGTGACTCTGAATTTGCAAGATTAAAAGAAAAGATCATTACGCCGGATGTATTCTCATCAGCAAAAATTCTAAGAGAAACAAATACATTTAAAAGAGATGATGATACTCCCTTACAGTACACCCTTGTCAATACGAATGACTGGTGCAAAAACGAATATGAGGTGATCAATCAACTTCGTATTAACACAGAAAACAGTCACCATAGATATGATGTAATTATTCTCATCAACGGCATTCCTGTTGTGCAAGTGGAATTAAAGTCGTTGCAAATTACCCCCAAAAGAGCGATGGAGCAAATTGTGGATTATAAAAATGATCCAGGGAATGGATATACAAATTCCTTGCTCTGTTTCATGCAGCTTTTTATTGTCAGCAATGAAAGTAATACCTACTATTTTGCCAATAACAATAAAGAGCATTTTGCTTTTGATGCTGATGAGCGCTTTTTACCCGTATATCAATTTGCCGATAAGGACAATAAAAAAATTACTCATCTGCATGATTTTTCTGATGCTGTGTTGCGTAAGTGCGCTTTGGGTGAACTGATTAGCAAATATATGGTCTTGGTGGCAAGCGAACAGAAAATGATGATTATGAGGCCATATCAAATTTATGCAGTTAAAGCCATTATGGATTGCATTGAGCAAAACAGAGGAAATGGCTATATTTGGCATACAACCGGAAGCGGCAAAACTCTCACATCTTTCAAGGCATCCACCTTGCTAAAGGACAATCGCAACATAGCAAAATGCCTTTTTGTGGTGGACAGAAAAGATCTTGACCGACAGACCAGAGAGGAATTCAATAAGTTCCAAGAGGGATGCGTAGAGGAAAACACCAATACTGAAACTTTGGTAAAAAGACTTGTGTCGGAAGACTATCGAGATAAAGTCATTGTAACGACCATTCAAAAGTTGGGATTGGCGCTTGATAATGATAGTAAACGAGCTAAAGATAAAAAGAAAAAGGGCGAATTAACATACAAAGAGAGATTGGCTCCGCTAAAAGACAAAAGGATTGCCATCATCTTTGATGAATGCCATCGTTCGCAGTTTGGAGAAAATCACAAGGCAATCAAAAACTTTTTCCCAAAGGCTCAGCTGTTTGGGTTTACTGGCACGCCTATCTTTGAAGAGAACGCGACCTACAAGCAAATTGATGGCACCATCGGTTCTTATACCACTACAAAGGATATTTTTGAAAAAGAGCTGCACGCATATACGATCACCCATGCGATTGATGACAGAAATGTATTACGATTCCACATTGACTATTTAGGCGTAAGCGATGATAAGCAAGCGTCGAAAATGAATGAGACACAGCGCAAAAAGGCTGTGATTCAACAGATTTTGTCAAAACATGATGCCGTAACGAACAATAGAAGATACAATGCCATCTTAGCCACGGCATCTATCAATGATGCTATTGAGTATTACAACTTATTCAAAGAATCACAGCAAATAAACATGGATGCAGCCGAAAGCGAGCTTGCCCCATTGAATATTGCCTGTGTGTTTTCTCCACCGGCAGAAGGCAATAAGGATGTTCAACAGATTCAAGAGGATCTTCCGCAGGAAAAAGAAGACAATAAAAAGGAGCCTGATAAAAAGAAAAAGGCGTTGATGGAC
This sequence comes from uncultured Eubacterium sp., assembly GCA_900551775.1. Taxonomy (GTDB): domain Bacteria; phylum Bacillota; class Clostridia; order Peptostreptococcales; family Anaerovoracaceae; genus Senimuribacter. The sequence goes on from URXI01000121.1 coordinate 3,706, forward strand.
ATTATCAAAGGTTACAACGAGCAATACGGAACTAACCATGACATCAACAATTTTGATGGGTATTATCAGGATATACAGCAAAGAATTAAAGACCAGAAATATTCCAACGCAGATTATCCCCATAAAAACAAGATTGATATTACGATCGTTGTGGATATGCTGTTGACCGGTTTTGATTCCAAATATCTGAATACTTTGTATGTAGATAAAAATTTGAAGTATCATGGGTTGATTCAGGCATTTTCCAGAACGAACCGTGTGCTGAATGATACAAAGCCCTACGGTAATATTCTGGATTTCAGAAACCAGTCAGAAGAAGTGGATGATGCGATTGCTCTATTTTCCGGCAAGGATAACAGCAGCCGAGCCAAAGAAATCTGGCTCGTTGATCCAGCTCCCAAGGTTGTTGAGAAACTGGATCAAGCAGTCAAAGAGCTGGAAGCGTTTATGCAATCTCAGGGCTTGGAGTGTAAACCCGAGGAAGTAAGCAACCTGAAAGGCGATGCCGCAAGATGCGAGTTTGTCAACAAATTCAAAGAAGTACAGCGACTCAGAACGCAGCTGGAGCAGTACACGGAGATTAAAGCAGAAGACGCAGAAAAAATCGAGAAGCTGTTGCCGGAGGATACCCTACGCGCATTCCGTGGTGCTTACATCGATGTGGCGCAAAGGCTGAAGGCCGAGCAAGAAAAAGGGCTCGACAATAAAAACGCTGAGGTTGAGCAGCTCGACTTTGAGTTTGTTCTGTTTTCGTCTGTCCTGATTGACTATGACTATATCATGGCTTTGATCGCCAAGTACACGCAATCCCAGTCTGCGCCACAAAAGCAAACCGTGAGCAAGCAGCAGCTCATCAGCATGCTTTCCTCTACCTCCAATCTGCTTGATGAAAGAGCAATCATTATTGAATATATCGACTCGCTTCAAGTTGGTGTGGCTTTAAACGAAAAACAAATCAAAGAGGGATACCAGAAATTCAAAGAGCAGAAAAACAACCAGGAAATCAATGCCATTGCAAAGAAACATGGGATTGAAATCCAAAGTTTGCAAGCGTTTATTCAGGAAATTATCGACCGCATGATTTTTGATGGCGAAAAGCTCAGCGACCTTTTGGCGCCGCTTGACTTAAGCTGGAGAGAAAGAACGCAAAAAGAACTGGACTTGATGGATGACCTGATCCCGCTGTTAAAGAAGCTGGCAGATGGTCGTGAAATTGTGGGGTTGAATGCGTATGAATAAGAAGAAAGAAATAGTGCCGAAATTAAGGTTTCCGGAATTTCAAGAGAGCGATATTGATTTTGTGTACGGGGACAGATTGTTCGAATCTATAACCAATAAAAATCATAATTCTGATTTACCTATTTTAGCGATCACACAAGATCAGGGTGCGGTACCACGAGATCAAATCGAGTATAACGTTACTGTAACTGATAAAAGCTTGTCTAACTATAAGGTTGTTGAAGTTGGAGATTTTATCATTAGTTTGAGATCATTTCAAGGTGGAATAGAATACTCACGCTTTAGAGGTATATGTAGTCCGGCATATATCATTTTGAGAAAGAGAAAAGGATGTATCTCGGAATTATATTACAAGTATTACCTTAAAACATGGAAATATATTCAGAGTTTGAATAGGAACTTAGAAGGAATACGAGATGGAAAGATGATTTCCTATAGTCAATTTTCCTCTATTAAGGTTCCATATCCTCATTTGGTTGAAGAACAGCAAAAGATTGCTGATTGCCTGTCCTCCATCGATGAGCTGATTGACGCAGAAAGCAGAAAGCTAAAAGCATTAGAAAAATACAAAAAAGGCTTGATGCAAAAGCTGTTCCCTGCGGAGGGGAAAACTCTGCCTGAATGGAGATTTCCTGAGTTTCAAGGATGTGGAGAATGGAAGTATAAAGAAATAGGAGAAATTGGAGAAGTAATAACCGGAAAAACCCCATCTACTTCAGATAAAGCTTTGTGGGATGGGGATATCCAGTTTGTTACACCAACAGATATTACGGAAAACAAGTACCAGCACCTCACGCAAAGAACTGTTGTAAAAACTCCTAATATGAAGGTTTTGCCAAAACATACTATAATGTTTACATGTATAGCATCTATTGGAAAAATGGCTTTATCTTTATATCCTTGTATCACAAACCAGCAGATCAACTCTATTATTCCCAAGTCTTGTTACAACAATGAATTTATTTATTATTCATTACTTCAAAAAACATTTTTGATAAAAGCTGGATTTTCTAATTCGACATTGCCTATTATTAATAAGACTGATTTTTCAAAAATACAAGTCCCAGTAATTTTGGATAAAAAGGAACAACAAAAAATTGTAGAGTGTCTTTCAGAAATAGATACCATGATTACAGAACAGTCAAACAAAGTGAAACAGTTAAAAGCACACAAAAGAGGCTTGATGCAAGGATTGTTTCCTTCTCTTGAGGAGGCGGATATATGAGTATACATGTACCGGAAAAGCTGTCAAAACAGGAATATACTGCCCTTCTTAACGATTTGAAAAAATATAATTTAACGAAATACACCGATTTGATTAAGGATAATTATAAAAAGCCAAAAGGAAAAATGGAATATTCCTTAAAAGATGGCATTGAAGAGACAGATCGTATCCATTTGGATTATGTGCTAAAACGGAGGTCAAATAACCAAGCATTCGACAACCTACAAGAAATCGCTCAATACTTGAGGGTGCTGCTGGAAGATAAAAAATATGTTTTACTATTTGCCTATAATGGTACCGGCAAAACGAGGTTGTCCGCCGAATTTAAAACATTGGGTCAGACGCTGAATGAAGAAACCGGAGAAAAAACGGCAGACACATTATATTATAATGCTTTTACAGAAGATCTCTTTTACTGGGATAATGATTTGGAAAATGATACTGAGCGATTTTTGAAATTGAATAGTAACTCTCGTTTCTTTTCCGGACTGAGAGAATTGGAAATGGAAAGTAAGATTCGCCCATTTCTACACCGATATGCTGATTTCGATTTTACAATTGATTATGATACATACAAAATCAGCTTTTATAGGAATGTTATAATCGATGGATCCAGGCAAAGAGTTGACAACATTAAGGTATCCCGTGGCGAAGAAAATATATTTGTCTGGTGTTTTTTTCTGGCTATTATGCAGTTGGTTGTTGATAAAGAGGAATCCTATAATTGGGTTCAGTACATTTATATTGATGACCCAATTTCGTCTTTGGATGATAACAACGCGATTGCAGTGGCAAGTCATTTAGCAGCTTTAGTGAATGGTGCGGATATAAAGGTAGTCGTATCGACACATCACGCATTGTTTTATAACGTTTTGTGCAATGAAATCGCAAAGGCAGAAAAATTGTTTTTTCAAAAACTATCCGGAACTGGTTATATATTAAAGGATACAAGTAAGACTCCCTTTTTCCATCATGTTGCTTTGCTGAAGGAATTAAAGAAGGCTGCCGAGTCGGGAGAACTCTATACTTATCACTTTAATATTCTTCGGAATATTTTGGAAAAGACGGCATCTTTCCACGGATATAGTGATTTCTCATCATGCTTAAGAAAGGAAGATGCGGATTCCGTCGTGTACAGAAGAATCATAAATCTGCTAAGTCATGGAAACTATTCAATTTTTGATCCTAAAGAAATGGTTGAAGAAAACAAAGAACATTTCAGAAGAATACTAAATGATTTTTTAGAAGATTACAAATTCAATCAAAATATATTAGATACAGACAAAGCACAGGAGGGTAACTAATGAACGACACACAACAAAAACAGTTAGGCTCAACATTATGGGCGATTGCGGATAAATTGCGTGGCGCAATGAACGCAGATGATTTTAGAGATTATATGCTGTCTTTTCTCTTTTTGCGTTACCTGTCCGATAATTATGAAGAAGCGGTAAAAAAAGAATTGGGCAGTGATTATCAGAAAAGTGAGTTTGAAATCCAAAATAATAAAGAAAATGTTGATGACTACATTGATGAACTCAAGGCTGCAATTATCAAGTACAGTGGTTCTCTCCCTCCCCAAAAACTAGGGTTGCAAGTAGATGAAGACGACCGTCAGAAAATTGAAAAAGCAAGGCAGGCATACATAGACGACAATAATAAAATGCTCTATAGCCACAATGTAATCCCTCTTGCAGTCTGGTATATTCGCAATTTGGATCAAGTTGATATGTTGGAAAAACAAATGCGCCGCAAAATTCATTATGTGATAAAACCGGCATATTTGTGGAGCAATATATATGAATTGGCAAGAACACAAAATAGTCAATTACTGAAAACTTTACAGAGCGGTTTTAAATATATTGAAAACGAGTCGTTTGAAAGCAGGTTCCGTGGCTTATTCTCAGAGGTAAATCTTGATTCCGACAAATTGGGGAAGAACTATAGCGAGCGAAATAGTTTGCTTTGTTCGATCATAACTGAAATTGCAGAAGGCCTTTCTAGATTTCCAAATGAAACCGATCTTCTGGGCGATGCCTATGAATATTTGATTGGTCAGTTTGCTGCTGGTTCTGGTAAAAAGGCAGGCGAGTTCTATACGCCTCAGCAGGTTTCAACCATTCTTTCTCGGATTGTTTCTCTTGACAGTCAAGACCCCAGCACCGGCAAAAAGAGCAAATTGAGAAATGTGCTTGACTTTGCTTGTGGTTCTGGTTCTCTGTTAATCAATGTGCGAAAACAATTTGGCATCAATGGCATTGGTCAAATCTATGGGCAGGAGAAAAATATTACTACCTACAACCTTGCTCGTATGAATATGCTGCTTCACGGTGTAAAGGATTCTGAGTTTCAGATTCATCATGGCGATTCTTTGCTGAATGACTGGAATATTTTGAACGAAATGAATCCTGCAAAGAAAATGCAGTTTGAGGCGGTCGTAGCCAATCCGCCTTTCAGCTATAGATGGCAACCTAAAGAAGAAATGGCAGAGGATTTCCGCTTCAAGAATTATGGATTGGCGCCAAAGTCAGCGGCAGACTTCGCCTTTTTATTGCACGGATTCCATTTTTTGAGTGATGATGGAACAATGGCAATTATTTTACCGCATGGTGTACTATTCCGTGGTGGAGCCGAGGAGAAAATCAGAAGAAAACTTCTCGAAGATGGAAACATTGATGCTGTCATAGGTTTACCGGCAAATCTATTTTTCTCTACGGGTATTCCGGTGTGTGTTCTGGTTCTCAAAAAGTGCAAGAAATATGATGATGTACTGATTATCAATGCAAGTGAGTATTTTGAAAAAGGAAAACGTCAAAATGTACTTTTACCAGAGCATATTGATAAGATTATTGAAACATACCAATACCGAAAAGAGGATGACAAAAAGTATTCTCGCCGAGTTCCCATGGAGGAAATCGAGAAAAATGGATACAATCTAAATATTTCTCGATATGTCAGTACTACACCCGAAGAAGAGAGCGTTGACCTGGAGGGCGTACGGCAGGAGCTTGAAAAAATCGAAGATGATATTCAAAAGGCAAAAGGCCGTCATAATCAATTCTTGCAAGAGCTTGGATTGAAACCAATTCCATAATGTAATATTTTGTTTCTGATACAGAGGGTGTTGTAATGCTATCATGCGGCACCCTTTGTATTTTTTGCAGAATTTGCCCTTGACAAATCCCGTCTCAAAAGAAAATCCTTTGGAAGTACGCGACTGACAACGGTTTCCCAAATCCTGCGTTTTTCATCGACGACGGCGTTTCCGGGGTGACCTTTGACCGTCCGGGCTGGAATGAGATGATCCGACTGGCCGAGGCGGGAAAGGTCAGAACCGTCATTGTCAAGGATATGTCCCGTATGGGTCGGGACTATCTGAAAGTAGGTTATTATACCGAGAGCTTCTTTGCTGAACGCGATATTCGGTATATCGCCATCAATGACGGCGTGGACAGTGACAAAGGGGACAACGATTTTACCCCATTCCGCAACCTGTTCAATGACTTCTACGCCCGCGATACCAGCAAGAAAATCCGGGCTGTTATGCGGGCCAAAGGAAACGCCGGGGAACACCTCTGCACCAATCCGCCCTACGGGTACACGAAAGACCCGGCAGACAAAAAGAGATGGATCGTGGACGAGGAAGCCGCCGAAATTGTCAAGCGGATTTTTGACCTGTGTATTGCAGGAAAAGGCCCCATGCAGATTGCCAAGCTGTTGACCGCCCAACACGTTCTGACGGTTAAAGCTCACTATGCCCAGCGGGACGGAAAGCCTCTGCCGGAGAAGCCGTATCAATGGAGCCCTAAATCTGTTGCGGGGATATTGGAGCGGCCAGAGTACACCGGCTGCACGGTGAACTTCAAGACCTATTCCAAGTCCCACAAGCTGAAAAAACGGCTGCATAACGCCCCGGAGAACCAGCGGATTTTTCCCAATACCCAGCCCGCCATTATCGACGAACAAGTCTTTGCGCGGGTACAGGAATTGCGGGAGAACAAGCGCCGCCCCAGCAAGACGGGGAAGCAAGGATTATTCTCTGGACTACTCTACTGTGCGGATTGCGGGGACAAGCTGTATTTCTGTACGACAAACAGCTTTTCGCCCAAGCAAGACCACTATGTCTGCTCCAACTATAAGAGCAATACGGGAACGTGTTCCGCCCACTTTATCCGGGAAGAAACGCTGAAACTGTTTGTGTTGCAGCGGATTTTCGATGTGACGGCATTGTTCTTTGACGATGCTATGGCATTTGAGGAGGCAGCAAAAAAGCAACACTTCCAAGAAGCCGAAAAAGAGGCCAAGAAGCGCAAGCGTGAAATCGCCCAAGCGGAAAAGCGCATTGGCGAACTTGACCGGATTTTCAAGCGCATCTATGAGGACGACATCAGCGGGACGATCAGCCATGAACGTTTTTTGAAACTCTCCGCTGACTATGAAGCAGAACAAAAAGAACTGACGGAGCAGGTCAAGGTATGGCGGGAAGCGGTAGAAACCTTTGAACAGGATCAAGCCGATTTCGCCAGCTTTGCAGCCATTGTGCGAAAATATGTGGGTATTCGTGAACTGACCCCCACCATCGTCAATGAGTTTGTGAAGAAGATCATCGTTCATGCGCCGGACAAGTCCGGCGGCCACCGCAGACAGAAGATCGAACTGGTCTGGAACTTCATCGGAGAAATCAACCTACCGGGCGACGATCAGACCGTGGAGCGGCAAAGAAAAGGCAGGACGGCATGACCTTTCAGCCATGCCGTCCTGCGACAATCAAATTACTTCCTTATAAGTGCGCGCCCTTCCGCGGTGCGTCCTCTCTTTATGCCTGGCAGATTTACAGATACAGGTTCATCAGGTCCGCGTCATAGTCCCGCCCGTCGATGCGGAAGAACTTCGGATACACGCCGATGCGCTCAAAGCCCATCTTCTGGCACAGGGAGATGGCGCTGACGTTGTCCGAGCGCACCTCCAGCTCGATGACGGAAACGCATCCGTGTGTG
>URXI01000122.1 GCA_900551775.1 uncultured Eubacterium sp.
CCGCCCGTGGCTGACCGCAAAATCCGTCGCCTTTTCGATGGCGTGGCCGATGGTGTGACCGAAGTTCAGCAGCTGTCTGACACCGGTGTCCAGTTCGTCCTCTTCTACAAACTTCTTCTTGATGGCAACACAGCGCTGGATGATGCCTTCCATGCGGCTTTCAGCTGCCGCTCTGTCCTGCAGCAGTTCAAAGAGGGCTGCGTCGGCGATGCAGCCGTATTTGATCACTTCTGCCATGCCGTCCTGCCAGACATCTTCCGGCAGACTCTCAAGGAGCTGGGCATCCTGCCACACCAGGGCCGGCTGATGGAACGCCCCCGCCAGGTTTTTCCCCGCCAGCAGATTGATGGCTGTCTTCCCTCCCACAGAGGAGTCCACCGCCGCCAGCAACGTGGTCGGCACCTGGATCACTTTGATCCCTCTGAGGTAAGTTGCCGCGGCAAAGCCGGTCAGGTCGCCGACGACGCCGCCGCCCAGGGCGACCAGTGCATCGGACCGGGTCAGGGGAATCTCTGCCAGGAAGTTCAAAAGCTCCAGATAGGTCTGGCCGCTTTTGGATTCCTCTCCCGGCGGAACCACATAGCTTTTGACGTCAAAGCCTGCGCTCTTGAGGCTTTCCATGCATGGATGCAGATATAATTTTTCTACGTTTTTGTCTGTGACTACGACGAGGCTGTCGCCTTTGATGATTTTTCTTGCTTCATTTCCAAGCTGTTCAAGTCGCATAATTTGTCTACCTCGCTCTTGCATTCCTTTCCTTCTTTCAGCAGACGGATCAGCTCCTCCGAGTCGTTGTCTTCCAGGGCTTTCTGGTATTTCTGCAGTTCTGTGATCAGTCCCGCCAGTTCTGCGCCCAGGTTATCTCTGTTCTCGATGAAAAGCTCCGTCCACATCGCTTCGTCCAGGTAAGCCACTCTGGTAAAATCCTTGTAGCTTCCTGCCGATACCATATTTTTGTTGTGCAAAATCGCCGTTTTGCTCTTGATAAATCCGTTGGAAACAATGTGGGGCATCTGTGAGGTGAAGGCGATGACTTTGTCATGCTCTTCTGCAGTGGAGAAAGAGATTCTTCCGAATCCCGCCGCCTGCAGGATTTTCTTCACCTTGCACATCAGGTCGAGATCGTTGTGATCGTCCGGCACCAGGATAAAAGGTGCATCGTCAAAGAGATCTGCGCTGCTGTGCTTGAATCCACCCTTTTCTTTTCCTGCCATGGGATGCCCGCCCAGATAATTGATTCCGTACCTGCGGGCCATGTCATAGCCTGCCCTGCATACGTTGCGCTTTGTTCCGCAGCAGTCGATGATGATTGTTTCTTTTGACAGTCTGGGTGCATTCTGTTCCATCCACTTAATTGCTTCCGCCGGAGTGATTGCGATAAAGATGACGTCGCACTTGCTAAAGTGTGCTTCGTCCAGTTCTCCGTCGATGGCCTCCGCCATCTTGGCAAATTCAGTAGTCAGATTGTTTTGATCGCTCCCCAGAACTGTAGCACCGGCTCTTTTATAGGCTTTTGCCAGAGATCCTCCGATCAGCCCCAGTCCTACAATTCCGATATTCATTTAGATCACCTCTCTTATCTTTCTTACCTGGTCCATAACGTCTTTGAACTGTGCCGGCGTCAGTGACTGCGGTCCGTCGCAGAGCGCTTTTGCCGGGTTGTTATGGACTTCTATCATCAGGCCGTCTGCGCCGCACGCTGTCGCCGCCAGGGCCATTGGTTTTACAAGGTTTGCATGACCCGTGGCGTGGCTCGGGTCGATGACCACCGGCAGATGGGTCAGGTTGTGCAGCACCGGCACCGCCGAAAGGTCCAACGTGTTTCTGGTGTATGTCTCAAAGGTTCTGATGCCTCTTTCACAGAGGATGATGTTCTCGTTGCCGCCTGCCATGATGTATTCGGCGCTCATCAACAGCTCCTTGAGGGTGTTGGCAAGACCCCTCTTGAGGAGGATGGTCTTCTTGGTTCTGCCCAGCTCTTTGAGCATTTCGAAGTTCTGCATGTTTCTCGCGCCCACCTGGATCACATCTACATCTTCAAATAGCGGAAGGTGGTTGGCGTTCATGATCTCCGTGACGATAGGAAGGCCGGTGGCTTTTTTCGCCTCCAGCAGCAGCTCGATGCCTTCTGCCTTCATGCCCTGGAAATCGTATGGGGAAGTTCTCGGCTTGAATGCGCCGCCTCTGAGCATGGTTGCTCCGGCAGCCTTGACGCCTTCTGCCACTTCTCTGATCTGCTCCGGTGTCTCTACGGAGCACGGTCCTGCGATGACGGCAAAATGTCCGCCGCCGCATTTCGCGCCCAGCACGTCGATGACGGAATCTTCCGGATGGAACTTCCTGTTGGCGCTCTTGAACGGATCGGAAATCAGCGTTACCTTCTCCACGATATCGAGCAGCTCCAGCATCTCTACGTCGATGCCACTGGTGTCTCCGATGAGCCCCAGGACCGTCTGGTATGCGCCGATGAACTCGTGCACCTGCACGCCCTGCGCCTCGAACCACTGAATCAGTTGATTTCTCTGTTCCTCTGTTGTTTCTGGTTTTAAAGTAGTGATCATGTCTTTACCTCTCTCTTTCTCTTGCCTTCAAAATCCGCCTCGGGCGAGTCGCCTCCGGCCTGTCGACTAATGTCATGGCCTCTGCCATTCTCTTCGGGGAAAAATGAAAAAACTCCCGCGGCCGGTAAGCTACAGGAGTTTTTCAAGTAATTTGTCATTATTTTAGGATTTTAATTATAGCAATTACTCAAAACTTTTTTGTGCAGCAAAACCGACTTTTCCCTTGCGCTAAAGAAAAAGTAATAAAAGTAATATTCTGCTGCAAATACTAAGCTTCTCATAACTGTGGATTCCCTTCTTGGATTTGATGTTATTACTTTAACATATCCTTTTGTGAGAATCAAGGGTTTTTCACAAAAATTATTGTTCTTTTTTGTGAACTTGGAACAAAATACTCTTGATTTCGTGTTTGAAATCAAATACCGATTCCTTTATCTATAAGGCGTTCTAAATTATCATGTGGGTAGAAATATATAATCTGTTATGAAATCATGGAGACGTTCTCTTATTGATCTTGCCATAAATTGAAGTTGTCAAACTTGACTGATCCAAGCCGACTGAAAAGGGAGGCGCAGCACGGCAGACTTGCGTTAGCAAGGCTGCAAAACCCCTGTGGGCGTACCATATCAGAAACCCCTAGAACATTTCATTCTAGGGGTTTTGTTTGTATGGCCTACCAAAAACGGTTTTTTAACACTATGTACAGTATCATGGCAATATGGTTCCTCTCTCGTAATGGGCATCACTTATAAATTCTTCATTAATTTCATATATTCTTCAAAGTCGATCCCAGCAGCCTTACAGGCTTCAGATAGTGTTAAACCATCATATGTCATGAGTCTCTTTACAGCTGCAAGGATGCCTCTGATTTCCTCTAACGGAACCTTGGCGTCAGACTCTCGCAAAAGCAATCCTTTATAATCATCATAAGACATCCCGATTGCTTCGCATGCTTTCTCTATAGTCGTATCCTTATTCTTGGCAATATTTGCAACAGACCTCAGGATCCCTTTGACTTCATCATCCGATATATATGCAGCCGGCTGGTTGTTTTTCACATCAGCTCTGTCTAATATTTGCTGATCTGTGTAATGGATATTTCCCAAATAAGTGGATCCATCTCTATGAGCTACCATCACATTGTCAAAAGTATCCATGAAGGTTCTCCCATTTTGGGTATACTTGTAGCCTACAACTTTTACAAATTCCACTTTTTCATCATAGGCATATTCGAATTTATGGCTTTCTTTTCCAGGAGTGAGTTTTTCCGACTTGTTTTCATCAGTTGCTTCAATGTAATTCAAATTTTTATCGCACGCATAAACTAGTATTCCTTCTAGTGTGAATGAATCATCTGACATATTTTTTGCTTTGTAGGATACTTTTTTTATTTCTGAAGAATCATCTTCAACGCCGGTCAAAGATAGAATAATCTTGTCCTGAACTGAATTCAATACTGCTTCATTCTTATTATCACCTGGCTCTGAAGAACAAGCCACGAAACAGAAACATATTGCAGCGACCATGCATACCGTACATATTATTTTTTTCATATGCTTTACCTCTTTTATCTCCTTTTGTACTATGTCTATTACAACTATTTTTAAAAACACGCATCCTTTCCAATTACGCTCTTTATATACTAAACAAATTTTAGCGCCAAAATTATTTTACATAAAGCCTTGTGCTGAGAACCTTAAGGCATGCAACACCTCTTTTCTCACCTACAGAACTTAAATGTGGCTCCGGCTATAGAACAAATAAACAACATAGGTAGTCCGATAAGCATGGCAAAACTCAGGAATTTTGCCATAATGATAAGTTCCGCAGCCACGTATAGGCATAGCAACAGTATCGCTGACCGATTACTGTTTCACGCAGGTCATCCCTACACCTTCTTCCTTCCTATCATTTAATCAGAGTCCTCTTCGACATGATGTATATATTTACTGTACTTTGACTCCTCCAGTTTTATATAAATTTCCTCCAGGTTCTCTTTGCTGGTGAAAATCTCTGTACCTACATCTAGCATATTGGCTGCAAAATTCCTCTCCACCATGGGGTCCAAACTCGACACCTTCTCTTTTCCTGCCCCCGCCAGCGAAAACCCCTCAGGCGGAGATTTTGCAACAATGCCGATTTCCCCATAAATTCTATCATTGATACAGACCATTGGTTTATATCCATATATCTCCTTTGCCGGGAAAGGGTCGCCAGACATAAACACCCCAAAAATCACACAGATGCATGCTGCCAATAGTAACGGCAGCAGCGGATTTTTTAAAAGTTTTTTCATTTTATTTCTCCAACTTCACTTTGCCGTAAAGATACCACTGAAAAAGAGCAAAGGCTGCCACTGCCAGGAATGCCGACAGCCAAAAGGTTCCCATTGCGCTGGACAAGCCAAAATGCAAATCCATGGCGGCATCAGGTTCATAGATAGTCCATAGGTATCTTTTGAAAAAGAGGATGGAATAGATGTATATCCCCAGGATTCCTGCAAAGGCTGCTTCCCCCAAGAGAGCATACCACCGTTTCGGCTTGTCTACTAACGTCCAAATGAACAGAATCAGGATAACAAAGGGGATCCACAGGTAATGCTCCATCACAACCTCATATCCCCAGAACAAAGGTGCATTGTCACCTCGGTCGAACCATGGCAAAAGGCTGGAACAAAGCATCAAAACAAATGCGACTTTGAAAGCGCGCGCAATTGATTTGGTTTTGTCAATCTCAACTACCATACTTTTCCTCCTCCGTACTTTACACTCTGCCTCGCAGCAGCTGATAGATCTTGTACAACAAAATCGGCGTTGCAATAATTGCTGCTACGATTACGCCCTTAATTAAAAGCGCCGCAATCATCAATAAAGTTGGTAATATGTCTAGCATAGTTTTCCTTTCCTCCTTAACCCCTTCTCTCTTCATTTTATCCTATATTTTTATTGAGTCAATATATAGGAAGCATATTTAAGAATTCTTAAGAATTGTCTATGCACCCTCTGCCATAATTTCGTCCACACAACTAAAAAACGGAGTGAAAATTGAATACGATCAATTTTCCTCCGCTCCACGTTTTTTATTTCGTCAATGCCGCCTGGTGCAGTTCCCGCAGTCCTTCTACCTCATCACAGACCGGCTTCAAATTACAAGCCGAACAATCCATGACCAGGTTATTAAAAATGTGATTCATCGATTTTGTGATCTGCTCTCCCTGGTGCGCCAGCCTGGCAAGCTCTTCATAAGGAAAATCCGCCGCCGTCACAAAGATCAGCTTCACTGCCGCTGCCTTTGGATGGGTGTGATACCCTTTGATGAAAGAGCGCCCCGCTTTTTCAAAAGAAAGTCCCTGCGCCAGCGCCTTACGGCTGATACGCACCGGCTCGCGCTCACTAGCCGCAGAAATCCGCATCATGTAGCCCTCCGGGTTGACATGGTATCGCGTGTACTCCATCTTCCGCAGGTCGGAATAGGCTTCCGCCTCACCAGAAAAACATCCCTCAGGCACACGGATCAGCGTCAGTCTGGCATAGGGGACATCCTCTTCAATTTCAGAAAGATCCGGACCCAACCGCCAGATTTCGTCCTGCGGCACGAAGCTTTGATCAGAAGTATAGAAGAGGCCGCTGACAGCCGGAAGATTCCCGCCGCCCAACTCATAGGCCATGTCGGACTTCAAGACCAGATCAAATTCTCCGCTGTCGGGGCAGGCCTCGCCCCGGCACTCGCCCCGCACCATCTGTCCGCCTTCGACAGATGCGATCAACTGCAGCGCCTGCGAAATCAATTTGTCATATAACCGCATGGCAATCAGACCATCCTGTCTCGTTTAATTTTGTCATAATGAGGTGTCAGCAGATCACCCAGCTTTGCCGCCATCTTCATGTCCAAATTGAAGAAAAACACCAATAGACTCAGCAAGAACAAAGCGACTAGCACACAGACGATGATCAATATTATCTTTAACATTATAACGCCATTCCTTTCTGCCGCGCAAACTCGGCTGCTCCCAAAGCTCCCATCAACTGCGGATCCACAGCCAGGTCCACGACCCTGACCTTCAATACCTTTTCAATGGCCTGCTTGAGACCGCCGTTCTTGGCACAGCCTCCTGTCAAAGTCACGCTGTCCGTGACGCCCGCTTTTTTCGCCATGACAAAACACCGCTTCGCAACAGATACCTGGATTCCCGCTGCGATTTCCTCCATGGGTTTGCCTTCCCCTGCCAGGGAGATGACTTCACTTTCTGCAAAGACAGCACACTGGGCAGTGATGGGAATCACGTTTTTTGCCTTTAGGGACAGTGCCGAAAACTCGTCCAGGGACATTTCGAAGGCTCTTGCCATGGTTTCGAAAAATCTGCCGGTTCCCGCAGCGCATTTGTCGTTCATGGCAAAATTCAACACGGTTCCGTCTGTGTCGATGGCGATACCTTTGACATCCTGCCCGCCGATGTCGATGATGGATTTGACCTCCGGGTTGACCACATGCACGCCCATGGCGTGACAGCTGATTTCAGAAATGTTCTCGTCGGCAAAAGGCACTTTGTTGCGCCCGTAGCCCGTGCCCACCAGGTAGGTCAGAGCCTCCGCACTCGCAAGATCATCCACCTGGGAAACTGCAGCGTCCAGGGCCTCTCGGACGCTGAGCACCGGGTTGATTCTGCTCTTGTTGATCACTGAAGCCTTGATCGCTCCGGTTTCATCTATAATTACACTCTTTGTATAGGTACTTCCGGCGTCACAACCGCCAAAATAGTTCATTCTCTTTTCCTCCTTAATAATTGCGGAATTTGCTTCGCAAATTGGGACCAGTCTAGGCCGTAGAGTGCCACGCGCTAAAGCGCTGCACTCCTGACCGGGGTCCTACCTACAATTTGCTCCGCAAATTGGGTTAGGACTCCCTACCAGCACTTGGCGTCGTCGAAATCCTCCAGTGACGGGTCGAGGGGTTCTTCTCTGAGCACGGTGCGCATATAGCGATTGACTTCCATACGCATGTCTTTTCTCGACGCGTCCTCCGGTTTCATCAGGTTATGGGTTACCCAGATCAGGTGGATGCCGTGCTTGCGGGCTTCCTCTTCAAAGATACCGTGATAGCCGCTCATGGCCTTGCATCCCATATGGGTGTACATGACCACCATATCCACGTTAAAGTATTCGCAGTAGCGCCAAAGGGCCTCCACGCCCACTTCGTATCCGCCGTTGGAGCGGTTTCTCATAATCATGTTCTCGTAAAGGTGTGCCAGATCGTAAATAGCCTGCTCTTTGTCCTCCGTGTTGATTTCGTCCATGGAAACCAGGCTCAGCATATCCGCAATAGGCACGATGCCCCAGCAGTTCTGCATCCAGATTGGAAAGGCTGTATAGTAGGCAGCCTGCACGCCCCAGGTGATGGCACGATGGCGGGCTTCTTTCACCACCGGCGCTTTGCGCTCAAAGGCCTGCATAGCCAGAGCCGTCAATTTTTCGTCGACCTTCAGGAAGTCGTCGTTTCTGCCGCCTGCCGCCTGATAGACACCGTAACGATACAGCGCCAGGTTGTCTCCGATAACCTGGGGATAAGGGGTGCGGGAAATCTCCAGCCACTCCTTTGCATGAGCAGACTCTGCGTTGAACCGCTTCATCGAAGTGAAGAAGGCATTCCAGTCAAAGGTTTCTCCGGTCTGCTCCTCGATAAAATGGATGGCATTTTTGATCTCATCAGCAGCATATTCCTGTACACTTTCCTGCGTATGGCGGATCGGCACTGCCAGCTGGAAAGTCGGAATCTTGAAGCGTCTGGCCTCAATGCCATTGCCCATGGCGCTTCCATCACAGGTTGTATTGCACTGCACCGCACACTTTCCAATCAGAGGAAAGTCGTCGTCGATGGCCAGCCCCAGTTCCGCCGCCGGCATCGGGCACACGTCGCCCGGCACACCGTATTCGCTGGTTACGTCGATATAGTGAGATACGCCAGTCTGATTCATCATGGCGCTGGTATAGATGGCAGGCACCTCTACCGATACCCACTGCAGATTGGGGAATCCATTCATGATTTCACTCATCATGTTTTCATCAAAGAGCACAATTCGGTTGCTCAGTTCTTTGTCGTTGCCGATGCGAGGGTCTGCCTTGAACACCGTGTTAACCATCTCGCACATGTCGGCTACGATAAGCCCCAATCCCGTATGAGCCATGCGAAGCTGCTCTCCCCGCATGCCTTCCG
Organism: uncultured Eubacterium sp.; assembly: GCA_900551775.1. GTDB lineage: Bacteria > Bacillota > Clostridia > Peptostreptococcales > Anaerovoracaceae > Senimuribacter. The sequence goes on from URXI01000122.1 coordinate 8,772, forward strand.
TATGGCGGTCAAAGAAATCTGGTACCGCCAGATAGTTCAGCATCCAGCGATAGCGGAAAAAGCCTTTGATGTTTCTCGGCTTTGCCATGAACTTGATCAGGACCTTCCATATCTTCAGCCACTGGGTGTAGGCGTACCAGGTGTCCTTGAAACCGCGCCACTCCCGGCGCTTCCTTGCTTTCTTCCCGTTGTACAGCTCGCCCAGGCGGCCGCTTCCTAGTTCTTTTCCCATTACTTCGCCCCCTTCTGCAGTTTCTTGATTTCGATGCTTTCCACAAAGGCCTGGATTCTGGTACGAATCTGACCAGAGCTTCCCACGGAATACGGGTGGTCGATGGAAAGGACGGGATAGCCGTAAGACTCTCTCATGATATGAGTGGACGCTGCCTGCTCATATCCCCAGTAATCACAGAACTTCAGATATTGATAGATGATGCCGTCGGCCTTGTACTCCTTTGCCAGACGGTCTATGTAAGCCTTGCGCTCTTCGATCTTCTCTGTATTCATGTAGCGCGGACACTGGCCCCGCAGCATATACTGCCTGCAGATCTGGGTCAGGACATCCTCATCCTCCGTCAAAAGCAAAGGCTGCCGCTCTGGGAAGGAGCCGAAACAGAAACGGTCTGCCGCCACGTAGGCGCCTGCTTCCTCAGCCAGCTTGACCAGTTCCGGACTGTCTAGCTCAGAGCCTGCCAGCAGAACACGGGCACGGAACGGACTTTTCTCGTCCGGCTTCCGCTGCCGCACCTCTGCCAAAGTCTCCTCCAGCTTCTCAATCAGAAGATCGTGGGGACAGCTGTAGGTGGCAAGACATAAAACTGCAAACTCGTATCCTGTAATCGGCGGATTTTCTTCTTTGCGAAAAGACCCGATCTCCATAATCAGTCTGTTGATTCGGTTTTGATTTTCTACCGCCTGCCGCAAAGCCCCATCAGATACATCGATTCCGTACACCTCCGACAAAGGTGCAAGCACCCGCAAGCGCATCTGCCTGACGTAGTGGGCTAACGCCGTTTCGTCCGCCTTCATGGGAACGTCGGCATAGGATACAAAGAATTTTTCCTTGTTGCATAACTGCAGCTTCTCGATATTCTCTACGCAGCGGTTCATCTGGGCGCAGGCGTCCGGTGCCAGTATGCAGTCCAAAAATTCGTATCCGCCCTCTAAGGCTCTCTCCAGATAGGCGCGGCAGCCCTCGCAGAGAAGGCTGGTCATGTAGTAGGTGCCCATTTCGATAGAGCCGGTCCGCGGTGCGCGCAGGCGCACGGCAAAGGTACCCGGCAGGTTGAGCAAAACCTCTGGAATCAGAGAGCAGACGCTGCCGATGGCGATGTCGCCCCGCTGCATGCCCTCCCTGACCAGGTCGTTGTTCACCTCTTCTAATAAGTTTTCAAAGTAATATAAATGTTTTAAATCTTTCACTGTTTCTCTCCTGTTTTGATAATTCCCAGAGCCGCCAAAGCTCCCGCTGCACCCCGGACGATTTCTGCATCATCGGGCAGGAAAAAGACATTCTCCCCTAGCAGGTCAAACTTCGCCAGCTGATCATCACTCTGAATGTAAGCAAGGACGGGAAGCTCCCCTGTGTCAACCAGTCTCCTGGCTTCTGGCCCCGGTATGCGGTTTACGATAACACCCATCTCGTCATACATCACCAGACGATCCGCCACGCTTTTGATGGTCTGTACCACCTGAATCCCTTTGCGGCTGGTATCTGTGATCAGCACCAGATGAGTGACCTTTTCCATCACCCTGCGATTGATCTGTTCGATGCCTGCTTCTCCGTCGATGACCACGTAATCAAAATTCTCCGACAGCATCTGAATCACATCCTTCAGATAGGAATTGATCTTGCAGTAGCAGCCAGCCGACTCGGGTCTGCCCACGGCGATGAAGGCAAAGCCGTTCTGTTCTGTTACAGCGTCATAAATTTGATATTTCGCTTCGCCCAACAGCTCGATGGCAGCTTTGGTCTGGCCTTCTTCCACCGTCTCCACCACTTCCATGCGGATATCGTCAATGGTCTTTCCCTCTTCAATCCCTAGAGCGGTAGCAAGTCCCACCGCCGGATCCGCATCGATTGCGAGAATCCTCTTGTCGGGGAACTTCTTTGTCAATATCTTTACCATAGCGGCTGCGATAGAAGTCTTGCCGACTCCGCCTTTGCCCGCCACCGCTATCATCGTTGTTTTTTGTTCTTCCTTCATCACGCTTTACACTCCTGTCCCAACATAGAATTATACCATGTGCATTCCACTATAAATAGAATCGGGGCACATGATTCAATGATTCCTACATTGCGGCAACGTATGCTTCGCATACTCCTCCGCTCACGTCGTTCGCTGCGCTGTCCGTTTTGCCTAGCCGCTCGCTATGCTTGCGGGGCAAAAAGGC
>URXI01000123.1 GCA_900551775.1 uncultured Eubacterium sp.
CCGCAATCCGGGCAGGGCGGGTGCCGCTGATGATACCTCCGTACGGTACAATGACGGCGACGACTGGCCCGCACATCCTCCCGTGGGTATGTACTTCCAGTACGGCCTTGTGGACGAGTTTATGCGGGAATGGCTTTTGCGTCAGCAGGAGTTACACGCCGGAGAGATCACCAGGGACGAATACTTTGAATGGAAATTGAATTGGCCGAGGACTTGCGACGATTGCGGGAAATGTGAACCGAGTATTCCGTGGCGCAAAAATGAATAAGACAAGCAAAAAACCGCCCTGCTGAATTTGTCGTTCAGCAGGGCGGTTTTGCTTGTCCTTTTGGGATTTTTCTCTTGAGAATACCGGGCGGACACAAATAGTATCAATCCAGTATCAAGAGCAGTATGGACGGGCAAAAAAGCCTGTATTCATGCGGGTTTGCGCCGTTTCGAGCGTCATTCCCACTCGCTCCTGTCAGAAGTTTTCTAAACAGATTTGCTTATGGGATTTAGCTCAGATTATTGGTATTCTTTTCATTATTCAGATAGTAGAGGCTATCTGATCTTTTGTTGCCATGGTGTTGCCACGAGAACATCTATATTATATCGATTCTCCAAGTCCAAATCAAGCCCGTTCCTTGTGCTTGTCTATATATCCATATATCAACTTCGAAAGAGCTTTTATGGACTCACATAAATCTTTTGATGTATCATTGCTGTCAAGCAATTGAGATGAGGCGTGTGAAAGTGGGTTGGCATTTCTTAATTTGTGAGCATTCTCGATAACAGTTTTGCTATCGTCAATGCCAGTGTAAAACCTTATAAGCATTCCTTCCCTGTAAAACATATTGTAATTAGGCTTTTTAAGACTTGGATCATTTCCGGCTGCAAAATCTAAATCCGCTGTTACTCGATCAAAATAGTTTTTGTAATAAGCAAAAGCAGCCATATAGTTTGCTCGTTTCATCTCGCATAAGTACATAAAGTAAAGATAGTGGGCTTTGTTATCCCGGGCAATAATTTCGCCTAACTTCTTTACCCTCCATAAATCAAAACAATGGATTGTGCTACTTTTGCAGTGGAATAAATAATAGTTATAAAGATTTGGATGCCGATTAGAAAGAATCTCCAGCAAATCTATGTGTCTGAATTTGCTTTGTATTAAATATGAAATCGCTATGGTTGTATCGTAGGAATTCCACCTATCTAAACGATTTTTTCTAAAAAGCTGATTTAAGAACCCTTTAATTGCCTTATCGCTTTGAGTTTTCATAATCATTACTGTCAGCCGCTTGGGATCAAGACTGATAAATGATATGCTTTGCTCAACGAGTCCAACAATCTCCTTTACCACAGGCTCGGATTTTAATTCATCTTCATTTTCATATACAAAATAATTAAAAACTTCGCTTGGGGTAAATTCTATATCGTTCGAGGAAAAATGTTTATTGATTAGTTCATTATATCTTTCTATATCAATACTATCCAAAAGCAATTCGATAGACAAATCCTTCAAGAAATGGCATAGGGCACCAGAGAAAAGTTCTTCAATATTATGTTTTTGCCCGTTGAAGTATTCATCATATAATGATTTTTTAAGTTCTTCGTTGATTTCTTTCGATTCTTTCAAACAACATTTTTTAGCATTCAATGCTAATCCGTAATCTTTGAGAATTGATGAATACTCATTTCTTATTTCATTGTAAGCCTCATGCAAATATCCTATAGGCTTGTCTGAGGAAATAAGGATGTACATATCGTCAACATAACGAACAATGCGGAAAGAAGAAAATGCCGTAACATTCTTTGAGATATATTCGTGCAGAGCCTTGTCCACAACATCAAGATAGACAACTGTTGCAAGAAATGATGAGGCAACACTATTTTCAATAAGTGGAAATCTACCATTACCGCAGTATGTAAGCAATTCTTTGAACAAGTGTAACTGTGTTTGAGAGAAAACTACTGCATTAAAGTTACAAACTTTATCTACTTGTGCAATCAGCTTATCCACACTTATATTTGCAAAGAAATTGGTAATGTCTGTTTTAATAAAATATTGATACTCATCAATAGAGGCATTTAGTTCTTTAAAAAAATCATCATAGTCCTGTTTGTATCTGGGGCGCAAATGTTCATAGTTACCGGCATAATAAACGGATATATGTGACGGTCTAGTAGGCACATATTGATTGTGTATTTCCATCCCTACCGACTGCAAAAACAAAAACAGAATCGGAGCAATAAGGGATGAGTCTCTGAAACTCCCATCACCTTTTTGCAGATAATTTTCTGATTGATGCATAGCAGGAGGAAAAAGCATAAATGAAGCTGTCTTTATATACCGGTTATAAAAATCCTCTCCAGAGATAATTTCTTTGTCATCAGATGATAACTTTGTAAACGGGAACCATTGCAAATATGCCTTTTGAGATCCTGTCCCTAGTGTAAAGTACATACCGCAAACTTTTTTCCAAGTATCATAAGAGATCCCAAACAAGCACATCCCACCTTTTCTCAATTTGTGTTACGCAAACTTTTATAAATTTCATCAGCGAATATTCCCAACACCTGACGCTTCATCTCTTCATTGGAAAGTAACAGTGAGAAAAAATCTTGATTCTGAGACAAGCCTTCGATAAGGGCATCATCGATATCGTCAAAGTAAGAAAACTCGAAGTCTTTCTGGGTGTTGTTCTTCGCACTCGTCTTCAACTTGTCCGATTTCATTAAAATATCACGGATCTGGAGCATTGCCTTAACCACAACATCGTTGTCATAGGATTTTCCTGTGCGACTGTTGATCTCGTCAATAATTTCGGACAGCCGTTGTTCCTTATCCTCGGTAAGGCCAAAGTGTTCTGCTGTCGGCAGTTTCACAACCGGTTTTGCCACAAGATTCGGAGAGATGTGTTCTTCTCCTTTTTTCTGCACAAAGTTAGATGCCTGAATTTTCCCGTCCAGGTTAAATCCAGCGCCTGGATGCTTGATGTTGATATATGCAAGAAGATAAGCGATAAAATTATACTTTTTATGCAAGTCATGATCCTCAAAGCAGGATACTTGCAAGAGAAATTCATAGTATCGGACAAAACTACGCATATCAGCGACGGCCAGACGTTGCTCTTCATACTCATAATGATCGAGAAGCTTCTTGCTCTTCTGCAAGAAGAAAGTCAACCGCTGTTTTTGCTTGCTGGTTATCTTTTCGGAGTACAGGATCTCGTTTGCACTGTCGATATCAGCAGGATCAAACAGCGCATAGGCGTCAATCTTAGCCTCCAAATCATAAATTGCACTGGGGGTCACGGAATTGGACAGCAGCGTGGTCGTGTAATACGGCGCAAACGCAGCCTTCATATCTTCGTAGCTGTTCACAAAATCCAAGACAAAAGTCTTTTTATCATACGGCGGGCAGATACGATTCAAACGGGAAAGCGTTTGGACTGCATTCACGCCCCGCAACTTTTTTAGCACATACATGGCGCAGAGCTTCGGCTGGTCAAATCCCGTCTGGTACTTGTTTGCAACCAGCAGCACCTGATAAGCATCGGTATCAAATTCTTTTGTGAGACGATCTTCCGGAAAACCGTTCAGGGAAGCCTCCGTGTATTCGTTCTCATCATGGGGCAACTTCACTTTGCCAGAAAACGCTACCAGGGCGCGGATACCCTCATATCCTTTTTTCGTGATGTAGTTCTCAAATGCCTGACGATACTTCACAGCAGCTTGGCGAGAGGCTGTAATAACCATTGCCTTGGCCTGTCCGCCCAGCTCATGCATGACTGTGGTGCGGAAATGCTCAACAATGACCTCAATGCGCTGGGCAATGTTGGTCTCATGCAATTCCACAAAACGGGCAATCTGGCGCTTGGCGGCGTTGGTCTTACAACGAGGATCGTCTTCAATCTCTTTGTTGATCTGATAGAAGGTTGAGTATTCCGTGTAGTTCTGTAATACATCCAGGATGAAGCCTTCCTCGATGGCCTGCTTCATAGAGTAAACATGGAATGCCTCGTGCTGACCTTTGGTATTTAGGCGGCCAAACAGTTGAATGGTAGTGGGCTTCGGTGTGGCGGTAAAAGCAAACATAGAAACATTGGCTTGCTTGCCGTTGCGCTTGATTTCATCAGAGATCATATCTTCCACATCTGCATCGATCTGTTCACCGGAGCCAAGGGACATGGTCACTGCTGCCATGTCTTTGCCAGCAGTGGAAGAATGGGCTTCATCGATAATCACAGCAAACCGCTTATTTTTCAGGTCCTTTACACTGTCCACGATATACGGGAACTTTTGAATGGTAGTTGCAATGATTTTGGTATTGCCATTCAACGCAATTGCTAGATCAGCCGAGTTACACTTATCGTCCATCACGCGGATGAGACCGGCCTTGTGCTCCATGCCCATGATGGCTTTCTGCAGCTGGCGATCCACCACCACGCGGTCGGTCACAATGATGATATTGTCAAAGATAATTTTGTTGTCAGCGTCATGCAATGAACTCAAACGATGAGCCAGCCACGCAATGGAGTTTGTTTTGCCGGAACCGGCGCTGTGCTGGATGAGGTAATTCTGTGCGGTGCGGTTCACACGGACATCGGCGAGAATTTTACGAATGACATCCAACTGATGGTAGCGGGGGAAAATGAGGTTTTCAGACCGCTTTACCTTGCCGGTCCGGTCATCGACCTTCTCCTTCACCTCGACAAAAATGAACTTGCTAATGAGGTCCAGGATAGTATCCTTCGTCAGGATATCCTCCCACATATAGGATACGCTGTATTTATCCTCAAAAGTAGGATTCCCTGCACCGGCTGTTACCCCCTCGCCGTTGCCCATGTTAAAGGGCAGGAAGAAGGTGGCATCCCCGGCCAATTTGGTGGTCATATAAACTTCTTCCAAATCCATGGCAAAGTTTACAAGGCAGCCCGCCTTGAAGAGAAACAGACGGGTCTTGGGATTTCGCTCAGTACGGTACTGATAAATGGCGTCCTGATAAGACTGCCCGGCAGTGTTGCACTTCAGCTCAAAGGAGATGATGGCAAGGCCGTTCAGGAAAATGACCACATCGATGCGCTCTTTATCGCTGGCCCAGACCTCCTCCATGATAGAAAAGATATTTTGGCCGTATTTGCGAGTCAGTTCCGGGTTGAAGGTGGTGGCAGGCTTTGTGTACATCAGTTCCAGCTTCTGGTTAGAAATCTCGATGCCATGTTTCAACACCTCAATCAAGCTGCCACGGGCTTTGGTGGTCTCTGCGTTGATAAAGCTGACGATGGTATCCTCCAGATCGTCTTTGTAGATTTTCCGCAGGTAGTCCATGGTGTCCGGCTGGGTGTCGTTCAGAAACTGAAACAGCATCTCCCGATCCATGGCGAAGGAACGGTCAAAATTAGCAGCTTTGCGAATGACATAGCCGTTGTCTTTTTCCAAACGCTCCAGGAGAAACCTTTGATAGTCTTTTTCGGAGAGGATATTATTCATGTTTTTGTTCCTCCTCATGGCGCTTTTTAATTCGATCTAATGCTTTTATGTTTACCTTGGCTCGTCTTTTTAAGTGATACCCGTCATCGTCTGTCCAGCATACTTTCGTCAGTTGATTGTTCTCGGAAACTAGTATTTCAACCCAGCGTCTGTTAGGATAGTGCGATTCGCCAATTACGAAAATAACAAGCCCATCCTTCCCCAAAAAGTCCGTTGTGGCTGAATACTCATCACCGTTTATTTCATAATCAACGCCAAACAAATTGGAGAATGCTGTGGTCGCATGAGCAAGACTATCAAACTCCACATCACTTTTGAGAGCCTTTTTGAATTCGGAGGCAGTCACCAAAAGTTGCGCTCCCCAAATCTCAGACTCAGAAAACTCGACTTTCACGACAAAGGCACCTCCTTTTTACCTGTGATATATTCGTAGATAATGGAGTTCTTATAATCTGATAGAATTTCGAGCTGCTGTTTTTTTAGTGCAATAATAGCGTCGATCTCAGTGCATTTACTGTCCAAATGGGCAACAATTTCATTTTGTTCGTCTACAGAGGGAACGGCAATCTGAAATTTTCCTAGCTTATTGAAGTTTCGAAAATCGCTGGAACGCACGCGAATTCCCTCTGCAAAACTCATCAAGACATCGTTCATTGCCATGCTTCTGAGAGCATACATGAAAAACCGATTGTTACCTGTAGTCTTGCAAACATGAACAACAGGTGTAATTTTTCCTCTGGAATCTGAACAGCCAATTGCTCCAGCAAAAGCGTCCATTCCATGGATTACAAGATCCCCAACTTCGACACCCTGATAACCATTTTCGGTAAAGGAAACCGTAAAGCCATCCTCACGTCGATTCTGCCGCAAAGTAACCTCTCCATCTCTGAAGCAGGTCATTACCAAATCAGTTGGATACACAGGCCGCTGCAATGGAAGTATTTCATATTTAATTCTGCTAACTTTCCAAGCTGTTGGTATTGTACCAATCCACCCAATCCCGCTATCCTTCATCTCTGCATCCAAGTTCAAGCCCTTGGTGACCGCTTCGGTGATAACAGAGCGCTTGTATTGCTCCAGGGTGTCGATCTGGGTCTGAATGTCGGCGGAGAACGTATCGATTTTTACGCATTGTGCATCTAGAAAACTTACAATCCGTTGTTGCTCAACAACTTCAGGATACACAATATAATGGCGTTTTAATTCAGAAAAATTAAGAATTTTACGGACGCCACCGCCCATATTATGAAACGCTTTGCATGTATCATATGATTTAAGTAAGTATGTAGCAAATTCCGACAGAACTCTCCCTGACAAAGGGCGAAATGCTGTATATGCAGATGTAATTGTACCTATCTCCTTAACCAAGCCAATCCTCTGAGTTACAAAGTCGAAATTTAAATTCAGCCCATTTAGCATTATGGTTCCGGGTGTTACCACAGTATAGTTTAAGATGGTGTCGGCAACATAAGCATCCTCATCAGAATCAAAGTTATTCTTTTTAACAATATTTCCGTAAGTAAATTTAAGGGCTGTTTTCACCTCACCATTGCTATTTTTACGAGTCACTTCTTCAAATTCTGCTCGAATAGGTTTAATTGTCCAAGTGCTTGGAATTTGTCCAACCCACTCGATCCCACTATCCTTCATCTCTCTCATACCACCACCGCCTCACTCAAACAGTTTCGCCACACGCTCAGACACTGAAAGCTCCAGCTCCAGAAACTTAGCTTCCAGTTCCTCGCTGGGCACCGGCTGCTGGTACTTGTAGAAATAGCGGGTAAAGGGAATCTCCGCACCGGTCTTGATGACCGGTTTCTTTTTGGAAAGGTCCTCTTCAAAAAACGCTTTAGCGTCGGGGATATGAGGCAACACCTCCCGGGCCATATAGTCCTCAATGCTCTCGTCCCACTTCACGATCTCGATGTCCTTAGTTTCCTTGTCATAGAGCACATTACCCTTGCGGTCGCGCTGAATTTCAGCGGACTTATCCATAACGGAAAGGCCGTCGGCGATTTTCTCCAGCAGTTTCTTGTCTGCCGTCACATTCGCCAGCACCTTGGTAAGCACCGGCATGAATGCCGCCGGAGAAAGATAAACCTGAACAGATATTGCATCACTCAGGGCGGCGACAATGGCTTCATAGACGGTCTGGTTGTTCTGATAAGCCTCCAGCTTTTTCAGCTCTTTCCCGGTAAGTTCCTCGGCATTTTCCAGTTCATCTACCTTTGCTTGGTCATACAGTGAGGACAAAGCCCCCTTGGAGAGCATGGCCTCGATGCGTTCCACGGTAATGGCATAGCTACGCTGGAGCGGCTGCATCACCACATACTCCCGGCAGATAAACTCCTGGTTGGGATAGATCTTGCAGTATTCATTTTCGGCAAAGTCGGCATACAGCTTTGTGATGGTTGTTCGGTCTTCGGGCGAAATCTCGTTTTTCTTATCGCCCAAAGCTTTCCGCAACTTCTTGAAAAAACCGGACGCATCAATCAGTTGAATTCTCCCTCTACGCTCCGGACGTTTATTTTTGGAAAGCACCCAGATATAGGTAGCGATACCTGTGTTGTAGAAAAGGTCTATGGGCAGCGCGATGATTGCTTCAATCAAGTCGTTTTCCAACATCCAGCGGCGGATCTGGCTCTCACCGGAAGCTGTGCCGCCGGAAAACAGCGGGCTGCCGTTTTCGATAATAGCAGCACGGCCAAAGTTGTCATCCATTTTGTCGATTGCTGATTGCAGGAACAGCATCTGCATATCCCCGGAACCGGGCAGTCCAGCACCCCAGCGACCGTCAAACCCCTTCTTATATTCATCCTGAACAGCGGTCTCTACACCTTCCGCCGCATCCTTACCGCCCCAAGGAGTGCCAAAGGGTGGATTTTCGATCACGAACCGCATCTTGGTACCCTTAAAACGGTCGGCCTTCATGGTGTCCTGGTAGCAGATGTTTTCTGCATTCTGGCCTTTGATCATCATTTCCGCAAGGCAGATTGCGTAAGATTCCGGATTGATTTCCTGACCGAAAAGCCGTACATCAGCGGTGGGATTATACCTCTTGATAAAGTTGTAGCTAGTGGAAAGCATACCGCCCGTTCCACAGGCCTGATCCAACACAGTAATGACCTTGCCATCATCAAAAATATCATCGCAGCCTTCCGCCAACAGGATATTGACCATCAGCTTGATAATGTCTCTGCCGGTATAGTGATCGCCAGCCTCGGCATTTTCTGAGAACTTTCTGATTAGCTCCTCAAAAATGTAGCCCATCTTCACATTATCAATGGTACGAGGATTCAGATCCAGCTCAGAGAACGCCTTGACCACAGAGAGCAGTCGATTGTTTTTATCCATCTTGTCGATCTGTTTATCAAAGTCCAGGCTACGGATGATATCCTGGATATTTGCAGAAAAGCCTTGGATATAAGCCTTGAAGTTAGCCGCTAGGTGGTCAGAGTCGTTAACCAACTCTGCCAGGTCGTACTCACTGGTATTGTAGAACTGGAAGCCGGACAGGCGGTACATCGCCTTTGCTGGATAGTTCGGATTCGCCTTGAACATTTCCACGACTTTAGCTTTGGTGGGTTCCAACGCGCACTCAAAGCGGCGGATGATAACCATTGGAATGATGACATCCTTATACTTATCGCTCTGGTATGTACCACGCAATTTATTTGCAATAGACCAGATGAAGTTTACTTCAGTAGAAACATCAATGGGAGAATCATCCCACATTGCATCGATTATCTTTTTATCAGCCATTCGCTATATACCCCACAGTTTTCATTATTGTAATTCCACATTATCTCTATTTGGTAAGTTTGGTAGTGCCGCCTCTGCTCTAGAGTGTCAAGAATCAGCATAAGCTCATACTTTTTCCTCTTTGCTTTCTTCTGGAACAAACTCCAGAATATCGTCCACACCGCACTCCATCACGCGGCAAATACGCTCAATACTTTCGATGGAAACATACTCGTTCCGCTTTAAGCGGGTGATAATATTGGCACTAAAACCGGCCTTCTCTTTTAGCTGTGCGTTGCTTATCTTTTTGTCAATCATCAGATGGAATAAGCGGTCATAACAAATCGCCATTTTAGTCCCTCCAAAGCAAGAAATGCTTGGATTTATTTTATCACATTTTCGTGAAAAACTCAACTCGATATCTAATTATCAGGCTTTATCAATGTTATGGAAAAGCAGAGATTTCGCTGCCTTTTCCGAGCATATTCCACCAGCTCCCGTGCATTGCTGGCAGGGTGCCAAGCATAGGCAATCAGGTAGTCTACATGATCCACAACATAGCGGTTTGCTCTTATGATTGCAGCCTTGCGCGGAACGCTCTCCATTCCAGACGGATAGAATGTTCCGTCAAATCCATCAGGCGTTGGGATGTGCCGCTGCGCTGGATGGTACGGCAATAGCAAAGTGAGCTTCACTTCTGGGTAGAAACACTTTGCTTCTTTGACTGCTGACGCTGCCAGGCGGTCAAATCCGCCGTAGTGACCGACAATAAATTCTGTGACGCCATATTCAACAATGTGCTGCTCAACAGCCGCATACAATGCCGGGTAAATTTCTTCCGATGCCTCTCTGTGCCCGATGAAAAAACAGCTTTTTCCGTCCAAAGTTTTCCCTCCTTTGTAGTTTTGTTTATCGTTAAAATTATACGATATAAATGATTAAATCACAACGATTTATCAAAGTATAATTTACGAAGAACACAAGCAAAGGAGTGATGCAGGTGAAGGATATTCTCTCGGTTATAACCGCGTATCGGGAGGAACGGGGCTGGACAGAGTATCAGCTTGCAGAACGCTCTGGTTTGCCGCAATCCACAATCTCCTCATGGTATCGCAAGAACATGGTTCCGACCATTCCATCCCTGGAGAAAATCTGCACAGCCTTTGGCATTACGCTATCTCAACTGTTTGCCGAAGAAGATGCACCTGTTTCCTTGACTGAGGCGCAGAAAAAGCTTCTGGAACGCTGGTCGAGGCTTAGTGAAGAACAGCAGGCTGTTGTATTTGCTTTGATTGATAAGATGTAAAAAATCCGTCAGAGGCGCACCCTTTAGAGTGTTGCTTCTGGCGGATTTTCTTTGCCATCAATCTAACGGAGTTTTCTTTGTTACTGCTTTTAGATACAATTCCGGGTCCCCATTCAAAATCAGTTCGGCATAGGACAGCGGATCATTATAGATCAGCCAGTCCAGTTCTGACCGCTGGTACATACTGTTCGCTACCTCGTTCTCCACGGCGGTGCAGTCGATGGACAACAGGGTTCCATCTTCCATGCACAGCTCCACGCAGGCAGTGTCCGGGTTGAACTCACAGGACAAAATCTTTCTCATACTCGTTACCTCCCAATACTTGAATTTCAGTTGATTTTCCGCAGCGGCACAAGGGGCGTTTCGGTTGTTTTAGATACAGGCAAGCAATGCGTGTGGATAGCCACACACAAATCCGGCAAGCAATGCGAGTGTTAATACACACTCACATTTCCTGCCGTCTGCTTGTTGAGGGCAGCGCCCCCAAGCCCCTTCTGAACACAGAATTTCATTCTGTGGCTGCGCGTTCTCCGAACGCTTTTTCGTCTGTACCCGGTGCCCCGTTT
>URXI01000124.1 GCA_900551775.1 uncultured Eubacterium sp.
CCCCAGCCGCAGCGTGCAGGAGCCAGAAAAAGAAAAGACCCTCCGCGGAGCCAAGGACGGCTTCACGGAGAGTTTTATGGAGAACCTGGGACTGATCCGCAGGCGAATCCGTGACAACCGGCTGATCTTCAAAAGCTTCAACATCGGCGAAAAGTCCAAGACCGACGTGGCACTCTGCTACATGAAGGGGGTTGCCGATGCGGACCTGGTCAGCAAGGTGGACGCCGCACTGTCGAAGATTAAGCTGGACAGCGTTTCCATCGGCGACCAGACCATCGTAGAGAACCTGATGAAAGAATTGGAGGGCGGAAAGCGAAAAGGAAAACTGAACCCTTTCCCAAAGGTTCGTTATACCCAGCGTCCCGATATCATCGGCGCCCATCTGACCGAAGGAAAAATTGCCATCATCGTGGACAATTCTCCTACCGTGGTACTGCTGCCTGTGGGCATCTTTGACTTCACCCAGGACGTGGACGATTACTATTTCCCCCAGATTACCGGAAATTATCTGCGTCTGATCCGCATCATCAACATGCTGGTCATTCTCTTCATCTCACCGATTTACCTTCTGGTGGTGGAGGGACACATCGGCGCGCCTCTCGACATGGATTTCATCATCCCAAAGGATCCCTATGCCCTGCCCATCTTCTGGCAGTTCATCCTGCTGGAATTTGCCATTGACGGGCTGAAGCTGGCCTCTCTCAACACGCCGGAGTCCCTGGGAACCTCGCTGTCAGTCATTGGCGCTTTGATCCTGGGTCAGTTCTCCATCGATTCCGGCTGGTTCATTCCCCAGACCATACTGGTCATGGCGGTAGTTGCATTGGCTTCCTTCACCCAGCCCAGCATCGAACTTTCTTACGGCATCAAGTTTATCCGCGTCATCATGCTGGTGGGCAGCATGCTCTTTGGCTTCTGGGGGCTTGGCGGCGGCCTGCTCATCGGCTTTCTCATCATCGCCGCAACAAAGACCGTCAGCGGCCATTCCTATCTCTATCCGCTGATTCCGTTCAAGTGGGAAGCGCTGAAAAAGCTGCTGTTCCGAACATCAAAATAGGAGCAAAGGAATAACCGTGCACCAACGTCGTTAACGATCGTCAATGCACGGCCTTTTTTATGGGTAATGTTTATGTAATTTGTTTTTTTACTATGTGGTCAATAGCTGACGCATCAGATCTGATATCGGCTTGCTAGCTCTGTTCTTCATATCGTAACCGACATAGACCGTTTCACAGGTAACGATGACTTCGTCTTCGCCCTCTCTGAAGATTTCAAAACCGATGGTCATACTCCTGTTTCCGATCTTCAGCACTCGCATGCCGACCTCTATCAAATCACCTTCATAGGCGCTTGCAAAAAACTCATAAGTGGACTTTTTGTGGCAAACCTCAGAATCATGCTCCTCGACGAGGGTTTTATATGGATACCCCTTTGAACGGAAAAACTCCTCAAATGCAATATCGGTATAAATCACATAATGTCCATTATATACGATGCCCTGCTGATCCACTTCATTATAGCGGACGCGGATAGGGCAAAAGAAAATGCAATCACTTCTCATTTCACTTACCTTCCTTTTTATATATATAACATCGAGAAGGCTGCCCCGATGCGTCACAAAGTGCCGGACAGAGAAACCACTTGCTTTCGATCCCCTTTCCGGCACTATGGAGTGTCATATGTTAAATCAATTAAGCGGTTTCGGAAGTTTCTTCCTCTTCACCTTGTAATTCAGCCTCTTCTTTCAAAAAAGCCTCGTGATCTTCTTTTTCCTGCAGTGCGATATTCTTCGCATGCAATCCTGAACGGCTGTCATGTTTGAGCCATTTGAACAGCCCTATCTCTACACCGACCAGGATGACCATGAATGGTGCTGATATAATGATTGCAACCTGCTTGATTGGATCGAATCCAGCGCCTGACAGGATGATCGCCATCGGAATGATAGCAAGCAGTACACAGAAGAAGATTCTTAATGCCATCTTCGGTGTTCCACGCTTTGTAACGGTCTCTGCCAAAGCCAGGGACGCGGAGTCCATGGATGGTGCTACGAATCCTATGATCAAAAGCAGGATCAGGAATGGCAGCAACGTTGCTCCGCCTGGGAGAACTTCTAAGATTTTGTAGATAGCAGCATCGCCTACGCCGCTGTTAACCAGTCCTACAACATCAGCGCTTCCATCTAAGAAGGTCTTGATGGAGAAGCTGCCGTTAATTCCGAAGATGAACCAGCCGCCGGCTGTCATTCCGAAAATCGTTGCAACTGCTACTTCTCTGATGGTTCTGCCCTTGGAAACCTTTGCGATAAAGATACCCATCATCGCTACGTAGTTCAGGTAGAATGCGTTGAAGTAAATGGTCCAGCTTTCTGCAAACCCTGTATTCTCGATAGGGTCAGTGAACAAGCTCATTCTAGGAAGCTTGGAAATCATGTGTCCCAAAGAGTTTACAATATTTCTCAAAATGAAGGTTGTCGGTCCTGCACACAGAACGTACAGCAGGAACAGGATACACAGTGTTGCAGCCGCATTACTGATGACCTTCATGCCCTTTTCTGTTCCCAGATAAGAAGTAAAGGTGTATACGAGAGCGATCACAACGATGATGCCGATCTGCACAACCGGAGTCGCCTCAATTCCAAATAACGTCTTCAGTCCGCCTGCTGCCAGAGGAACTGCCAGGCCCAGGGATGAGCTCAGTGCGCCCAATACGCCGAAGATGACCAGGAAGTCGATGACTTTGCCGATGGCTGATTTGCCTTTGACCTTTTCTCCCAGCATGGAACAGCAGATTGCGCTGGTCTGGAAGGATTTGATCTTTCTGACATATACGCCATAAGCGATGGCTACACCCATTACGGTATACATTGCCTGGTTTACCATGCCCCAGTGGAAGAACTGATAACCTAGGGATGATTCCAGTGCCTCCGTGCTGTGAGGCTCCATGCCGAGTCCTGGTGCTTCATAGTAAAACGCCCACTCTGTAAAGGACCAGTAGAGCGCTGCGGATGCCAATGAGGCAAGCAGCATCATTGCCAAGTAACTGAAAGTGGAATACTCAGGCTTGCAATCGCCCAGTCTGATCTTTCCGTATTTTCCAAGACCGAGATAAAGGCCGATCAAAAAGGTTACAAAGGCAACGACTTCAAAGACGGGTCCTAATCCGGAAATCATCTTATTGAAGAATCCGCCGATTCCATTGATTGTCGTCTCTGGATTTAAGACCATAAAAATGATAAATACAGCGAGTACTGCTACGCTGACAACGATAAGTCCGATTTCTATATTGCCGCGGTCTTTCTTATTTAAATTTTCCATATTACCTCCTTGTTTTTCACAAAAGAGTCATAACTAATATCTGTGCCAAAGCTGCCTGGTGCAGTCCTTTTGGCACTTCACATTTCTAAGATGGGGCGAGTAGAGAAATCTAATTACCAATGATACAAAGAATGGCTATTGATTCTGTTGCTCTCTTTTTCTTTTTTTCTTCATTTCTTCGTATCTTCTGATTGCTGCTCTGGAATCTGAAGAACGCTGTTTTCTGACCTTATGATGCAAAGCGTCAAAAACGCAGATGTCTACACAGTAGCCACAGTTGATACAAAGACGGTATGCAAAGCTTTCTGGCTCCGGAAATCCGCTTTCAGATATTCCGATCACCTTCATCGGGCATACTTCCGTACATGCGTGGCATTTCACGCATTTCGTTGTATCTGCAGAAATTAGTTTCACTGGTTAAGTCCTTTCTAAGATTAGGTCTTCTTATAAATCTATCCCATGGTTGAAGGCTCACCATTTTCTGGCAGTCCTTCAACCATCAGACAGATGATATATTTCGCCACTATTTTAAGCATTAAGATTGATAAACTGCACCGCTTTCAATCAATTCGTCTATTTTCTCCTGGCTGTATCCCAATTCATCGAGGATATCCTTACTATTTGCACCAGGGAAGCTTGCAGCTACGCCATTTGGATCTACTGGAGTCTTGCTGAAGCGAATCGGGGTGTTGACGACAGTGTAATCGCCTACTCCCGGCTGATTGATTTCGGTAATGACATTCAGCTCTTTCGTCTGCGGATTACCTGCAAACTCAGCCAAAGTCTGTACTGCAGAAGCTGGAACGCCAACTTCACATAAATTCTTTTCCAGTTCGTATCTACCCATCGCAGAGGTCACCTTTTCCAATTCGGCTATCAGTGCCTCTCTATTTTCAACACGAGCTTCATTATTGCTGAACCGTGGATCCTTTGCTAAAGCAGACAAGCCCAAGCTGTCACAAAGCTGTTCCCACTCTTCTTCGCGGGTTACAGCGATGACTGCATTTCCGTCCTTTGTTGCAAACTCTCCACATGGCGCATACCACGGATGATGATTGCCTGTCCTCGGTGTAAATTCCCCAGTCATGGAATGTTCCAAAACAGGTGCTTCACACATGTAGAACGCACAATCTAACATTGCGATGTCAACACGCAGACCTTTGCCGGTCCTCTGCTTGTGCAGCAGTGCCATGGTAAGGCCGCGGAATAACTGCAATCCTGCCCATGTATCGCATAATGAGAATCCAGGTTTGATCGGTGCATCCGCTCCCTGTCCTGTGGTGCTCACCAGACCGCTTCTTGCAGCGGCGATGATGTCCATGCACGGCAGATGAGATAAAGGACCGTATGTACCAAAGCCGGCGATGGATCCGTATATCAATCCAGGATTAACCTTGAGCATTTCCTCATAGCCTATCCCGAGCTTTTCCAAAGTACCGGACTTGAAATTTTCAACGACGATGTCTACCTTTGATACGAGATCCATGACAACATTCTTTCCAGCTTCTGAACGCATGTCAATCGCCACGCCTTTTTTGCCTCTGTTATACTGGCAGTAGTAAAGGCTGATGTCATTCTTATATGGTCCGTATTCACGGGAGATATCACCATTACCTGGTCGTTCTACTTTTATAATTTCCGCACCCATATCCGCAAGCAACATGCCACAGAACGGGGCAGACAAAACTTGAGAAAAATCAAGAATTTTTATTCCTTCGAGAGGTCTCTTTTTCATGCCTTATACTCCTTCCTAGATGACACCTTCTTGTTGCAGGTGCGTGAGTTCTTCAGAATTAATCGCTAAGGCACCATAAATTTCAGCATTATGTTCTCCAAGTTTTGGTGCGCCTTTCAGAGGCTCTTCTTCTTCACCGACAAACTTGACTGGCTTACCAGGCATATCCAGTTTGCCGATGCTCTCATCTTCCACTGAAACGATCATATTTCTAACCTGTAATTGCGGTTCTTCTAACGCTTCTCTCGTGGTACTGCACATCGTACCTGGAATCAGGTGTTCATCACAGATCGCTGCGATTTCCTGCATGGTATAGTTGGAAAACAAATCTTCGATCTTGTTTCTGAGATCTCCGAAATAATGGTATCCTCTTACTAAGTTTGAGCAGTACTTTTCGTCTTCGTCCCACTCTGGAGTATTAAATGCTTTGCAGAATTTCGTCCACTGCGCATCGGACGAAATACCCATTGCAACATATCCGTTCTTACATTTTAAGATATCATACGGATTGATCAGAGGGTGTGCATTTCCTGTACGCATAGGGTCTTCGCCATCTGCACCCCAGGTAATTACTTTATCTTCCGATACAGCAATTGCGGAGCCGCAGAGAGAAGTTTCCACCATCTGTCCTTCTCCTGTACTTCTTGCATAATAAATAGCTACGCATACAGCAGACGCAAGGAAGCTGGCAGCGTAGTGTTCTGAGATTGAAAATCCGATTCTAGTCGGTGGGTTCTCTGGAAACCCGGTAAAATGCATAACACCACTCTTTGCCTGCGCAATTAAGTCAGACTGCGGAATATCTGTTTCAGGTCCCGTAGAACCGTATGCTGAAACGCGTCCGTATACGAGGGATGGTTTAATTGCTGATAAGTCCTCATAACCCAAGCCAAGTTTTTCCATTGTGCCTGGGGTAAAGTTTTCCAGAACAGCATCGGCTGTCGCTACTAATTTCTTAAAGAGTTCTTTTCCTTCCGGATGCATTAGATTGAGAGTCACACTTTTTTTGCCGCGATCGCGAAAAACATGGTGGGGACTCGCGCCATTTTTTAATGGTGCCAGTTCACGAAGAGGATCCCCTCCACTTGGTGTTTCTACTTTAATAACCTCTGCTCCATAATCAGCCAATTCCATCCCGCAGTAGCCGGAAAGTGTTGTTAAATCAAGAATTCTTATTCCTTCTAAAGGTAACATGTAAACCTCCTTTTACTGTGAGAACTTGAACCTCACGATTGCGATACGTTTATTTATAACACACGGAAATATCGTCTATAGACGTATTTCCGTGTGTTTCAAAGAACGTATCTTACGAAGCGCCGCGCCTTGTGGGCGGCATCAGTGCAAAGGAGCAAAGCTCCATCATGCACCCGTTATTTATTTTTCGTAATCCCATCCAGTGTAAAGTTCTACGCCACGTTTTTTGATCTGTCCGCCGATGACGTTTCTCTGAATTTCGGAAGTTCCTTCCCAAATTCTGTCAACTCTCTGGTCTCTCCACAGTCTTTCAACTGGGTTCTCTCTCATGTATCCACGTCCGCCCAGGATCTGAACGCCCTTGTCAGTTACGTGGTTAACCATTTCTGAACACCACAGTTTGATAGCGGATGCTCTTGCGTGCTTCAGCTTACGATCCATGTCTGGGTCTGAGATTTCCCAGCATACTCTGTACAGTAAGCTCTTAGCAGCCATGATTTCCATAGTCATATCTGCGATCATGTGCTCGATTACCTGGTATTCTCTGATTGGTCTTCCGCCCATTACACGGTCTTTTGCCCAATCGTTTGCTACGTTCAGAACTCTTTCAGCTCCGCCTACGCAACGAGCAGCGATTCCGAGTCTAGCTTCTACGAACCAGTCTTTTGTCATGTTGAAGCCTTCTCCGATTCCCTTCAGAATCTTGGATTCGTCAACGATTACATCTGTGAAAGTGAATTCAGGATGTTTGAATGCGAAGTGGTGAGTGAACTCAGGAGTTCTCTTTACGCTTACGCCAGGAGCATCCTTTTCTACGAAGAATACTGTAGCCTTTTCTGGATCCCCATCGATATGTGCGTGAACCAGTAAGAAGTCAGCAACGTTACCAACTGTTACATACCATTTTTCTCCGTTGATCTTGTATCCGCCGTCGCATTTAACAGCAGTAGTCTGGCACTGAGTCGGGTCGGAACCAGCGTCAGCTTCTGTGATTGCATATGCGTCTCTACGCTTGCACTGGTTAGCAGGAATCAGGTATTCTTCGATCTGTTCCTGCGTACCGAATTTCATTGGGAATGATGGCTGTGGAATAGCATCCCAGATAGCGCCTGTTGACATACCGAACTGTTCGCTGCACAGTGCCTGCTCAAATAAAGTCATTCCCTGTCCGCCGTGCTCTTTGGAGTGGTTCGTTGCGTTGAATCCCCAGTCCATAACCTGCTGAGTTATGTATTTGTGAGTTTCTGGAGTGATACCGTTGTTTTCTTCACATTCCATTTCGTAAGGAAAAAGTACCTGCTCAGTAAATTCCTTTGCCTTAACCTGTAATGCGCGATGCTCCTTGCTTAGTTTAAAATCCATAATAATATGCTCCTTTCATTTATAAAACGATAATGACTGATAACTACATATTGGACGTATGATTATATTCTTTTCCAATACTCTTATGTAGCTCCTCTTTACAGTTCATATCATAGCATCATTCTTATGGTGAGACAAACCATTTTCACAGAGTTTTCTGTCATCCTTTTTTGGGTCATATCCTCAACCCATTGAAATTTAAAGGATTCATTAGTAATATTTCTATTTTTTTTGTGAATATTTCTGTGGCATTTTGCAGTTTTTTATAATATAATATGGGTGACAGATTTATCCAAGAAAGGAGGAGCTCGTGTTTTTAATTAAAGAAAAGAGAAAGAATGGTACCAATCTCTGTATCGTTCAATCTTACAGAGATCCCGTTACCAAAGTGTCTAAAACAAAGCGAATCATGAACGTCGGATATCTGGAAGACCTGCAAAAGCAATATGACGATCCTATCGCTCATTTTCAAGAAGTAGCAAAGAAAATGACCGAAGAATACAGCACCAAGACCAAGCCGACTTATCTGACAATTAATCCTGCGAAAACCTTGGACCTGGGTGTGGACTTGATTAAGAATTACGGTTACGCAGCTTTATCCGCCCTTTACCACGAACTGAAGCTGGACGTGTTTTTCAGAGGGCGTCAGAGAACCGTGGACATCGATTACAGCCTCAACAGCATCATGAAACTTCTCGTATATGGACGTATACTTTATCCAGGATCAGAAAAACAGATTTATGAAAAAAAAGATCGTCTATTTGACAAGACAGATTTTACTTTGGACGACTTATATCACTCTTTTCCCTATTTTCATCAATACAAAAATCAACTGCAATCTTGGATTCACGACCGTATTTGTGAAAATTACGGCAAAGATACAAGCCAAATGTATTACTATGTGACCAACCACTATTTCGAGGTCAGCGAGCAAGATCTGTTACAAAAGAAAGGTGTATCCAGAGAGTACAGAGAAGATCCGATCGTACAGATGGGGCTTTTCGTAGACACAAACAGGCTGCCTGTATCGTATGAGCTTTTTCCGCGGGTCAGGGATGACGTGCCTCTGCTCAAGCCGGCGCTGAAAAAAGCTCGTTATAACTTCGGCGTGGACAAGGTCATCATTGTGGACGACAACAGATCCAACAACGCTGATGTTCTCTACAACAGCGTGCTGTCCGGAGGAAACGGCTACATCATAAGTCAGACCATTCGCAACGCAAAACCAGAAATTAAAAAGTATGTCCTAAACCAAGACGGCTACAGACCTTTGGGCAAAGACTGCAAAATCAAATCGCGGGTCTGTAAGCGGGAGGTCCGCATCACGACGCCTGATGGCAAAAAAAAGACCGTTTTGCTCAAGGAAAAACAAATCGTCTTCTATAATGATATCCATGCAAGATGGGCGATTGCCGAGAGAGAAGACGTCATCCTGAAGTCAAAGGATATCATCGCCTCTCCCGAAAAGTACAACAAAGCCACCACTTATGGCGCAGCGACGTACGTAAAAAATCTCGAATACGACAAGAAGACCGGCGCAGTCATTCAGGACAGGCAGGGACTGTATCTGGACGAAAAAAGTCTGCGGGAAGAGGAAAAGTACGACGGCTACTATATGCTGTTAACCAGTGAACTGAATATGAGCGAGGAAGAAATCGTCGATGTTTATACAGGCCTGTGGGAGATAGAAAACTCTTTCAGATTGATCAACAGCACCTTCCATGCCAGACCAGAGTTTGTATCGAGAGCAGACCATATGTATACCCATTTTTCAACTTGCTTTGTGGCGCTCACTCTGACTCGCCTCCTGGAGCTGAAGACGCAGCGAAAATATCCTCTGCAGCAGATCATTCGAAGTCTGAAAAAATGCAGCTGTGTACATATCGAGGATAACTATTACGTCACTACGTATTATGATGACGTTCTGGAATTTGTCGGCAACAGCCTGGGGGTAGACTTTTCAAAACGGTACGGGACGTTATGTACCATCAAAGAAAACCTAGGAGCGACAAAGAAAAGGTAACCACACAAAAAAAAACAGGTATCCCAGATGTAAACCGGATTACCTGTTTTTTAAGTACAAACAATCTTCTATAAATTAAAAGTTATGATAATACGAGATTCCCTGATCATAGCCAAAGACAGAATACAATACAGTACCGATCAAAGAAATGATACAGATTCCTATAATTACCGCGCCGATAATAATCAAGGCCTTTGCCCATGTTGGCAGCCCGGTCTTTTGCGGCTGCACCTGCTGATCGTAATTCTCCTGATAATAGGTACCCTCTTCCTGTGGATTTCTCTGGTAATTCTGCGTTGCCTGGCTCTTTAGCGGATAGTCCCGTCTGATGACCAGATACACCACCAATCCCAGGTAACTCGGCACCAATGCCGCAACCAGTGCCCACAGCCACGGACTGCAGTCTACTCTTTTATCTGCATCTTTATAGACGCACACTGCTATGACGATAGGAATTCCGATTGTAAAAATCAAAATCACCGGAATAATCATCAAAATAGCGAAAGCTCCAAATAACATAATCTCAGTCTCCCTTCTTCTTTTTATGTCTATACAAATAAAAGTATACCACATTTTGTCGAATCTGCATATTATGTTAGTGAAATCTTTTAACCTTGAGGTGAAAATCATGGCTTACGACACCAGAGAACTCTTTGCCCGCCTGATACAGTGCGAGGCAGGAGGCGAAGGTGAAGATGGAATGAGAGCAGTTGCAACTGTCATTATGAACCGGGCGACCATCAGTTACGGCGAGTTTGCCCGTGTCAGCAAGGGCGGAGACGTGAGAAACATCATCACGCAGCCAGGACAGTTCGTCTGTATGAGAGAAAGTGTCGGCGGTGTTTATAACCCGCAAAATGTTTATAATATGAATCCTACTCAGGAACATTTTGATATTGTAGACTGGGCAATGGGAGGAGGCCGATTGATGGGTGTTGATGAATCACTCTTCTTTCACAATCCCTATAGTACCAAATGTCCAACATACTTTCCAACCAACGTAGGCGTCATCCATAACCGGATAGGCGACCACTGCTTCTATCTTCCGACTTCATACTATGCAGATACATGATGATAAATTAATAAAGAAAAAAATATAGAAATGAGGTAATTTTTTATGATTATGCCATGCAACAGTGCAAATGGATGCGGAACGGTTTCCGCCCGCAACAACCAACTCGACGACTTGGCTTACAGACCGATTGACGGAATTTCCTATGAGCAGATGACTGGATTTATGCCTTCCTCCTCCGCTTCAGCAGGCGTTGCCCCTGTACCCGGCACATCAAACATCCCTACGGCTTCCGGCGTTGCAGCTGCACAGGGCCTCGATCTCGACAGCCCGGCTATGCCAGGCGGCGCCAATAATTTAAGACCTTCCACAGGCGGCAGCTCTGTGCAGCCGGAAGGCGGCCTGCCAAACGC